>NZ_AUAR01000002.1 GCF_000428825.1 Desulfomicrobium escambiense DSM 10707
GACCAGCTGCCCCGCTTCTTCCAGACCGAACTCCTGCCGCCCCACAACGTCGGTTGGGATTACACCGCGGAAGAACTGCAGGCCGCAAAGGTCTAGCCCTCGGTTCAAGGACCTACCAACGACGAATCCCCGCTCACAAGGCGGGGATTCGTTTTTCCGGCCACAGGCCCGAACCGAGGCGGCTGACGCCCTGGCAGTTTCAGGCCTGCGCCTTCATTGCCTTGAGCGTCACGGCGTAGGCCGTGAAGACATCCTCCCTGGCCAGCATCCCCAAGACCTTTGTCGGGTCCTCGCTGTCCACGACAGGCAACTGCGCCAGGTCGGACTCCACGAACTTCAGCAGAGCCGTGTACAGGTCCTCGTCGGGGCGCAACAGCACGGCCTTGCGCGCGACGTCGCCGGCCACCAGCAGCTCGCACAGGCTCTCCTCGTACAGGACCTTGCGCAGGTCCTGTACCGCCAGAATGCCCGTTATCCTGTCGTCAGCGCCGCGCACCGGGAAGCAGAGCTCGCTCGCGTTGACGATGATGTCCGTCAGGGCCCCGAAGTGCGTGCCCTCCTCCACGATGCTGACCCGGCCGGGCTTGTAGTGGTCCCGGACCTGCTCCCGCTCCAGAATGTTTATGGTCGCGTCGCTGACGTGGGCCGGGGACTCGAACTTGTTGTCCACCTGATTCTCGTAGAGCGACACGTTGCGCCCCAGGACCAGGGTCACGGCCGAGGCCAGCATGAGGGGCGCCAGCAGCCCGTAGCCCTGGGTCAGCTCGCAGACCATGACCAGGGGCCCGATGGGCGCGTTGGCCACGCCGGAAAAGAAGGCGGCCATGCCCACCAGCACGTAACCGCCCGGCTCCGTGACCACGCCGGGAAAAAAGCGCTGTCCGAGAGTGCCGACCACGCCGCCGCTCATGCCGCCGACGAAGAGGGCCGGGGCGAACATGCCGCCGCTCATGCCCGAGCCTATGACCAACGAGGTGGCCAGGGTCTTGCCGACTACCATTCCAATCATCATGGCTACGGAGAGCTTGCCGAGCATGGCCAGCTCAAGCCAGCCGGTGCCGCCGCCCAGCAATTCGGGGAAGGCGACTCCCAGTGCGGCCATGCCGAATCCCCCCAGCGTCATGGCCGGGATGAAGCCGAAGCGGTCCGTCAGAGGCCAGAACACCCTGTATTTGATGGCCCGGAAGGTGCTCACATAGAACCAGCCCGAAACCGCGCAAACCAGTCCCAGCAAGGCGTAAACGGGCAGCTCGCGGATATCCGAGAACTCGAATTTGGGGATCCCGAAAATGGGCTCGGATCCGAATATCAGGGTAAAGATGGAGTAGGAGACCACCGAAGACAGAATGGAGGGCAGCAGGGCTTCGGCCTCGAAGTCCTCGCGATAGATGACCTCCACGGCCGTGAGCGCCCCCCCGAGGGGCGCGCGGAAAATGGCCCCGAGCCCGCCTGCGGCGCCGGCCAGAAGCATGATGCGACGTTCCTTGACCGAAAGCCGGAGTTTCCCGGCCAGCCAGGAACCGAAGCCCGCCCCGAGCAGGGAAATGGGTCCCTCTCGACCGGCGCTGCCCCCGGCGGCGATGGTCAGCACGGACGTCCCGACCCGGATGAGGGGCACCACCGGGGCAAGATGCCCTTCCTGGCGATGGAAGCACTTGATCATGGAGTCCGTGCCGTCGGTGCCGCCATGGCGGGTCTGGGGCACGAAACGGTGGACCAGCCACCCGGTCAGAAGGCCCACGCCGCCCAGAAAGAGAAAGAGCAGCCAGGGCTTGTAGGTGCCGGGATCACCGGACATGAGCTGCTCGCCGGCGGGAACGGGCAGAGAGAAGCCCGCCAAGTGGCGCAGCAGCAGGTGGCCCAGGGCTTCGACGCCGACGTAGAACGCCACGGCGCCAAGACCCGTCAGGGCCCCGACGACCACGCCCAGGGCCAGCCACTTGAAGCTCAGGATGGAATGATAGCTGCGGACCAGGTCCGTATAGGGCCGGAAGAGGATGCGGAGAAACGCGCGCATGAAAACCCTCAGACCAGGCGGGCTTCGGGCAGGGCCAGGATGGTCCGCCCCAAGGCAACGTCCTTGCCTATCTGGGATTTGAGTTCGTCGAGGCTGGAAAACTTGCGCTCCCCGCGCAGACGCTGCACGAAATGAACCTTGAGGGTCTTGCCGTAGAGGTCCCGGTCCAGATCGAGGACATGCACCTCGACCGAGAGCACATCATTGCCGAAGGTGGGGTTGTACCCGATATTGGCCACGGCCTGATGGACCTGACCGTCAAGCTCGGCCCAGCAGCAGTAAACGCCCGTCTTGGGGAACAACTCGTCCACAAGATGGACGTTGGCCGTGGGAAAGCCCAGCAGCCTGCCGCCGCGGTTCTGACCGTGCACGACGGCGCCGGAAACGCGATAGAACCGACCCAGAAGCGGCTTGGCCGCCCAGACGTCGCCGGCCTCGACCAGATCGCGGATGCGCGTCGAACTGACGATGGCCTGGTCGACCATAACCGGCTCCAACTGCTCCACGCCGAAACCCCACTGCTTCCCGAGCACCGTCAGCAGCCCGTAGTTCCCGGCGCGGCCTTTGCCGAAGGCGTAGTCGTAGCCGATGACAAGCTCCCTGACCTGGAGTCCCTCCACCAGGATGCGACGCACGAACTCCGCAGGATCCATGCTCGCCAGCTCCTGGTTGAACTCCAGACAAAGCAGGTGATCGATGCCCAGGGCCTTGATCAGCTCGGCCCGCTGCTCGTAGAGCGTGATGAACGGGGGCGTCTTCTTGCCCGTGAAAAAACGCAGGGGGTGCGGTTCGAAGGTGATGACCACGGACGGAACGCCAAGGCCGGCGGCCAGGTCCCGCACGCGGGCAATCAGTCGCTGGTGTCCGATGTGGACCCCGTCGAAATTGCCGATAGTGACGCAGGACCCCTTTTCCAGGCCGCCGATCTGGTCCGGCCATGTGACGCAATGCATGTAATGTCTCCCTCCCGAAAACAGGCTGCCTCGCCTCTATACCAAAAGAACCCAGGCTTCAACAAAGGTCGTCCCGAAGGAAAATCTCGACGCTCCATTCATAATAATATGAAATAATGAGTAAAATAATTTTATTAAAAAAATCTGAACAAAACGCTTGCCAAAGGTAGGCCTCTCACATAAACACGCTTCTCACGTCACGCCGAAGTGGTGGAATTGGTAGACACGCTAGGTTCAGGGTCTAGTCGGGGTTCCCCGGTGGAGGTTCGAGTCCTCTCTTCGGCACCAGAAAGTCAAAGGGTTGCAGCAGAAATGCCGCAACCCTTTTTCTTTTTTTCCGGACGTGGCCACTGTCCGAGAAGTACGCCGGGGCCGGGCATGATTACGATTGAACCTAAGGCCTGCCCCCCCGAAACGGTTGCTGAAGGCGAGGGGAATTTCGTAGATGTATGACGACACCGACGAGGACGACAACCCCGATCATTTCAGGAGCCTATAATGCGCCCGAGTCTTTGGAAAAACATGTTCCGGCTTCTTGCAGCCATGCTCGTGCTGCCTTCCGTCTCGTCGGCGCAGCCGCTGGAAGTCCTCTACTTTGAATACCCGCCCTACTACCACGCTCTGCCGGACGGACGGGCGGCGGGACTGATTGTCGATCTGGCCGGCAGGGTGTTCGCCAAGGCGGGTGTCGAGGCCGAATTCCACTTCGTACCGGCCAAGCGGATCCTGCTCGACATCCAAACCGGCCAGCCCGTCGCGTCCCTGGGTTGGTTCAAAACGCCGGAGCGCGAAGAATTCGCCCGCTTCTCCCTGCCCATTTACATCAACCGACCCGTCGGCGTGTTCTTTTTGCGCGAAAAGGAGGACCTGTTCCGTCCCTACAAGACCCTTGAAGCGCTGATGGCGGACGGAAAGCTCTTGATGGGCAGGGTCGCCGGCTTGTCTGACGGGCCGCAGATCGACGCCATTCTGGCCAAATACCCCGACAGAATCGTCCACGTCACGGCAGATTCGGTACGCCTGACCAAAATGCTCGAATCCGGCCGGTTCGATTTCTTCCTGCTCCCGCCGGAAGAGATCGACGCCCTGCTGCACGAAGCGCAGGCCTCGCCTGAAAATTTCGCCCTCAAGGCCATGAGCGACATCCCCCAGGGCAACAGCAGGCACATCATGTACGCAAAGACCGTCGACGACGCCCTGATCCGCAAGGTTGACCAGGCCATCCTCACCGAGATCGGGGATATCGCCCCGAAGCCGTAATCCGCCGATGCGGCTGAGTCCGGGACGTTTACCGCAGGGCCCGTTCGAGAGCCTTGGGCAGGAAAGGAAGGAGTTCGGCCACGCCGCAGGCCGGCGTGGGGTCGGCCAAAAGGCCCAACAGCCGATTGGTCAGCGCCGCGATCCGGCACGACTCGGGGACATCCATGCCGGAAGCCAGAAGTGCGGTGACAAGCCCCGTCAGGGTATCCCCCGTGCCGCCGATGTGCTCCATGGCGGGAGTGTCGGGTTCGTTCAGCGTCGCCACGACCCGCCCGCAGGCGACCACATAGTCCGTTTGGCCCTTGACCAGCAGATGCCGTGCGGCGTTCTCGCCTGCGTGGGCCGCCGCGATCAGCTCCGGAACCCGCTCGTCCTCCTGGAGCAGGAACCCCCGCGTGTAGAACGGATGAGGGGCCGCCTCGTCGGCCAGGAAGGCCATTTCACCGACATCGGGAGTGAACAGGTCGTAGTGCGAGGCGTAGCCGCTCATCTTGGCAGCGTACATGAACCCTGCGTCGGCGACCAGCAGCGGGCGGTGGGCAAGCCCCTCCAGTCCCCAGAGAATCCTGTTGTGCCAGACGACATCCGGCATGAGATAATGAAAGGTCACCCCGGCATGACGGACCAGGCCAACGTCCCCGACAAGTCGCGCGTACAGGGCGCGACTGCCCTCGCCCGTCCCGGTGTCGCCGACGAGCAGGGCCTCGGGCGGCTCGACGCCCAGCACCAGGGCCGCCGCATGGGCCGTGGCCATAAGGGCCGGCGTCCCCCTGGCCACACCCACGGAAACGCCGCCCATGTCGATCTCCCGACCCCGGACGGCATACGCCCCCCAGGCCAGGCCAAAATCCTGTCTGGGCACGGTGCCGACGATCAGCCACGACATACGCGTCTCGCCTCCTCGAAGGCCAGCTGCAGGGCATAGCCGCACAGAGTCTGTCCCAGACTGCGGGGCTCGGGCGCGTCGTCAAGGGTCTTGCCGACGAGCGCTTCCGCCAGAAAGGGCACATCCGGGCATCCGCCGCCGGACACGTTGACGATGCGCTGGTCCCGCCGGTCCACGGTGACCTTCATGTTGGCGGCGCGAACCATCAGGTAGGGCCCCAGCTCCTTGATGCGGTACAGCGAGACCGCCTCGAGCAGATGGTCCTGGGCCACGGCCACGCGCAGCGGCTGGAGGTTGCCATCCGCCAGCGCCTCCCGCACCCGCATCTCCTCCACCAGCAGGAATTCGACAACCATGTCGCACCCCTGGCGCAAATCCGGCGGCGGCCCCTTGACCGCCACCTCCAGCCCGGCCCGGCGCAGGACCGCCTCGGCCTTGATGACCTCGCCGGTGCTCGGGAACAGGAGCATCCCCTTGTCCGAAAGCCCCTGGACGGGCCGGGGCCTGCGGGCAAGGAGATTGCGCAGCCACGTCATGATTTGACCAGCGCCAGCCTGAACTCCCCGCCGGCGAGCTCGTCGACGGCCACCTCCCAGCCCTGGCTCCGCGCAGCCCGGGAAACGTTTTCCCGACTGGCGTCATTGTCCACAAGGACCTCGAGTTCCCCGGCCCCTGCCGCACGCATGGCCTGTACGGCCATGAGCACCGGCTGGGGGCAGGACAATCCCCTGGCGTCCACTGTCTGTTTCATCGCCGACCTCCCCTATTTCCGATTCGTGAATCCGATGAAGATCAACACGGCCATGCCGATGACGACCCCGGCCAGGCCGTGGGGGCCAAGCCCCTGAGGCGAACTGGCCAGGCCGAAATTATGCGCCACGCCGGCGCCCACGAGGGAGCCCAGCACGAACACCCCGGCGTCGCTGTTCCCCTCCCCGGACATGAAGAGTTGTCTGCCGGGGCATCCGCCGGCCAGGGCAAAGGCCAACCCGGCCATGAGCATACCGGCGAAATTCCAGAACCACATGGTGTGCGCCACGGGTTGGCCTTCAAATCCGGGCTTGAACTGGCCAAGGAGGACGTTGGTCGCCAATGCCGCGACCAGCAGGGCCAGAAAACCGAACATGAGGTACCATTGCCTGAAAAGCAGGACGTCACGGATGGCGCCCATGGTGCAGAACCTGCTGCGCTGGGCCAGAAATCCGATGCCCAGGCCCGCGACGAGGGAAATCGCAAGCGGGGCGTACGCCGCACCGGGCCCTTGCAGGGAGTACCAGAGAACGCCGCTTTGGGCTTCGCCGGCAACGGGCGGGAACACCACCCTCAAGGCCAGCAGACCGAGCATCAGCAGAGGCATGAGCACTCCGGCGCTGGTCGATTGCGCCTGGCTGCGCCCCAGGTTGAAACCGGCCTTGAAGAACAGGGTTCCGATCCAGACGCCGGTCACCAGGCCCAGCAGCCCGAACAGCGCGTTGCCGTCGCCGCCGGCCAGTCGGAGAATCACGCGCCAAGGACAGCCCAGGAAGACCAACGCCCCGATCATGGCGATCATGCCGAGGAAAAAACGCGTCAGCGGCGCGGACCCGCCTGTCGGCCGGAACTCCTTGAACGCCAGGGCCGCCGCGAAGGAGCCCAGCACGAAGCCGATGATTTCCGGGCGCATGTACTGCACCACCGCGGCCCGGTGCAGCCCGAGGGCGCCCGCGATGTCGCGGCCAAAGCAGGCCACGCAGATGGCCATGTTCGCCGGGTTTCCGGATTTCTGCAAAAATGCGGCAACCACCCCGATCACGGCACCCACGCACAGAATCCCTGCGGTTGTGGCAAAAACATTCTTCACCTCACGCGCCATCACTCTCCTCCTTTGATGTTGCCCATCCCGTCGAAGCCGGTCTCGCGAAAACTCAACGGACACGCCAGTTCGTCAGGATCGTACACGTGCTCTCCGCCACACAGCGGGCACGCCGCACGAACCTTTCCACGCAACCTCTTGCCGCCGTCCCGATCCGTTTCCAACTCCAGAGAGCCGCAAATCTCCCAACTGGCTGAAAGAAAGGACGCGGAGACGACTGGACAGAAAAAACAAAGCTCCATTGACACTCCGTGTACGGACGTCGGTATGCTCAAAAAAGTACGCTTGAAAACAACAATATGTCCAATAGACATCATCAATGAATAAGTCTTGCACGCATCATGAACATAACTTCATCATGCGTCGCTTATGCCGACTGAATCGCGATGAAATTAATACACCAATTCAGACAAATATGATCCGATATACAAGCATCACTCGCGCATAATATCCTAATTTCAGTCGCTGATACAAAGCATAATGCCTTAAAAATGAGAAAGAATGCCCCGTGTCCCAGATTTGCGTCTCCAGTAACTCAAAAAAACGAAAATTGTGCATTGACAGAATCATGCCGGCCTCCCAATCTCAAGGCGGTCGCTCGCCGCGGGCAACCGGCCCCGCCTGCGACCGCCCCTGCACCCATCACAGGAATCGCGCCATGACCAAGGCCATCCACGCTCACGGACTCAAAAAATCCTTCGGGACAGTCCATGCCGTATCCGACATCTCCTTCACCGTTGAACAGGGCGAGGTCTTCGGCCTGCTCGGTCCCAACGGAGCGGGCAAGACCACGACCATCAACATGCTCACGGGACTGGCCCGGCCCGACGCCGGGTCCATCGTCATTCAGGGCATGGACTGCGTGGCCCGACCCCGTTCGGCCCAGCACCTCATCGGCGTGGTGCCGGACGAGAGCAACCTCTACCCGGAGCTGACGGGCTTCGAGAACCTCTGCTTCTGTGCGGCCCTCTACGGCCTGCCCAAGGCGGAACGGATCCTGCGAGCCAGGACGCTGCTGACCTCCTTCGGACTGGAGGCGGCGGCGGACCGCCCCTTCGCCGGGTACTCCAAGGGCATGAAGCGCAAGTTGACCATCGCCGCCGGCATCATCCACAACCCCGACATCCTGTTCCTCGACGAACCGACCACGGGCGTGGATGTGGCCAGCGCGCGCCAGCTGCGACAGATCGTCCAGGGCCTCAAGACCCGCACCACGGTCTTTCTGACCACCCATTACATAGAAGGGGCCGAACGGCTCTGCGACCGCATCGCCTTTCTGGTGGCCGGGCGCATCGTGCACACGGACACGGTCGAGAACCTGCTCCAGCCGGTCCAGTCCCGGCACATCATGATCGTCAGCTGCTGCGGAATGCCTGGGGACATTCTGGACAGGCTCCAGGCCGAGTTCCTGAACCTTGAGTTCACCCGCCCCGAACCGGCGCTGCTGCGGGTGGAGTCGGACGCCCCGGTCCGCGTCGGCCCGCTGGTGCGCTTCCTGGAGGACAATGGCGGGGAGGTGGCCGAGGCGCGACGGCTGCGTCCGTCCCTGGAGGACGTATTTGTGCGCGTCACCGGCCTGGAGGCGGCGTCCCTGCGCAAGGAAAAGGAGAAAAAGGGAGGCGGGCAATGAAGACGTGGATCGCGTTCTGGAACATCATGCTCAAGGATGTGCGGACCTACTATCTCAAGCCGCCGAACCTGAGCTGGGGCCTCATCTTCCCCCTGGCCTGGACCGGCATGTTCTTCATCAAGTCCGGACGCGGGATGGAGAGCCTGGCCGGCGTGCTGCCCGGCGTGGTGGCCGTGTCCATTCTTTTCGGCACCACGTCCATGCTGGCCGTGACCGTAACCTTTGAAAAGAAGACCAGATCCTTCGAGCGCCTGCTCTTGGCACCCATGCCCCTGGAACTGATCATGCTGGCCAAGACCGGCGGCGCCATCGTCTTCGAGACGCTGAACGCGTTCGTTCCGGTCCTGCTGGCCGCATGGCTGACGGACCTGCAACAGGTCGTCTGGGGGATGTTCACCCTGGCCACGGTCATGATCGCCGTGGCCTCGACCTTCCAGGGCCTGTTCATCGCCGTGGCCGTGAGCGAGGTGTTCGAGGCCCAGACTTTCTCGAACTTCTTCCGCTTCCCGATGATCTTCCTCTGCGGTCTGTTCGTGCCCGTTGCCAGCCTGCCGTGGATGCTGCGCCCCCTGTCCTACGCCCTGCCCCTGACCTATGGCGCGGACATCCTCCACGGAGCCGTGAACGGGGTCCACGCCATGCCCCTGACCCTGGACTTCCTTGCGCTCGGCGCGTTCTGCGCGGCCCTGTTCATGGGCAGCCTGTGGAACGTCAAGCGCAAATGGATTGCATAACCGCCTGATGCGGGGCATGGTCACTGTCTGGGACCGCCGCAGACGCGGTCTGGTATTCCCCCTGGGCACCAACCCCTCGCCAAGACGCCATGCAGAAACTCTTCCTCGTCGCCCTGGCCAAAGCCGCCGACACACTAGGCTACCGGCTCTCGGGCGCCGTCCACGCAGCACCGGGCCGTGGGCACCCTCGACTCTTTCCTCTTCGGCCTATGGATGCTGTCCGCGGAACGCGGTCTCATCTCCTCCCTGGCCCGGATTCTCATCCTGACCGGGTTCATGGGTGCCTTCCCGACATTTTCGACCTTCATCTTCAAGCGGAGAACTGCTGCGCGGCGCGCAACGGCAGCGCCTGGCCCTCAGTCTCGGAGGACAGAACGCCGTCGCGCGGCCTTGTTCCCGGGCTCGGACCGGGGCAGAATCCTCTCAGGGAGGCGACATGCTCAAATCGATCGACGTGAAAATTCTCAAGGTGTTCGTGGGCGAGGCCGCACGCCACAAGGGCCGGCCGCTCCACGAAGCCATCGTCGAGGAAGCCAGACAGCGCGGCATGGCCGGAGCTTCGGTCTGCCGGGGTTTCATGGGCTTCGGGGCTGGCAGTCTGCTGCACACGGCCAAGATCCTGCGCCTGGCCGAAGACCTGCCGGTCATCGTCGAGATCGTGGACACGCCGTCGCGCGTCGAATCCTTCCTGCCCGTGGTCGACGCCATGGTCGAGGAAGGCAGCATCGTCATGCAGGACGGGCAGGCCGTCTTCCATCTGCCCCTGCGCATCCGCGACGTGATGACTGAGCATGTCGCCACCGTGGACATCCGTACGCCCCTGCCCGCAGTGGTCGACCTGCTTCTGCGCCGGGAGGTCAAGGCCGTGCCGGTCATGGACGGCAGAAACATCGCGGGGATCGTCACCGGCGGCGACCTGCTCACCCGCGCCCGGATGCCCCTGCGCCTGGACATGCAGGGGCAGCTGCCCTTCGAGCAGCGCTGCGAACAGGGCGCGGCGTCCGGGTTCGCGGGCCTCGTCGCCCAGGACATCATGTCCTCCCCGGCCCGGACCCTGAACATCAAGACCGATGTGGTCGACGCCCTGAAAATCATGGCCGGCAAGAACATCAAGCGTCTGCCCGTCACGGCCGACGACGGCACGCTCCTGGGCATCGTCAGCCGCACCGACGTGCTGGCGACCATCGCCAAAGCCTCGTCCGTGGCCGGGCATCTCGAAATCCTGCCTCCGGGACTGCACTCCACGGCCCGAGACGCCCTGTTCACAGACGTGCCCACAGCCGGGCCCGACACCCCCCTGGCCGACATCCTGGATCAGCTCGTCCGCTCTCCCCTGCGGCGAGTGGTCATCGTGGACGCGGAGCGCAAGGTCCTCGGTCTGGTCCACGACTGGGACCTGCTGCGCAGCTTCGTGCAAAAGGAATCTCCAGGCCTGGTGGCCCGGCTGGTGCGGGCCCTGACCAGTCAGGAGCCAGGCCTTCCCGCCCTGGAAGGCACTGCCCGGGACGTCATGACCACACGCGTCGTCACCGCACGGCCCGACGCCCCCCTGGCCCACGTCATCGGGACGCTGATCGAGAAAAAGATCAAGCGCGTCGTCGTCACGGACGACGACGGCCGACTGCTCGGCATCGTCGACCGCGACGCCGTGCTCAAGGCCCTGGCCAGGCAGTGAACCAAAGAACCCGACAACCGATACCGCCGAGTACGCCATGAAAGTTCGCGACATCATGCAGACGCCTGTCAAAACCCTGCGGGAGGGCACGTCATTGCGAGAGGCCGCCGGCTTCTTCCGCCGGGAAACGGTGCGCGGGGCGCAGGTGGTGAACGAACACGGGTTCTCAACCGGCGTCTTTTCCTACGAGGAACTCCTCAAGGCTCTGGCCGCCGGCGCGGAGCTTTCCGATCCCATTTCCCTCCATGTCCGCCCCATGATGTGCTCGGTCCATCCCGACACCGCTGTGGAGGAACTCAAGCGGTACGGCAGCTCATTCCTGACGGTGGTGGACGGCGCGCAGATCCTGGGCGGCATCGATATGATGGCCGTCGACGACATCATCAAGGGCGGCAGGATATCCAGCAAGATTCCTGCGTACGCCGCGCTTCAGGATCTGCCGGAGGCGGCCTTCCTTGTGGACGAAGACTGGATCGTGCGCTGGTTCAACGCCACCGCGGCCGTGTCCTGCACGGCCGAAACGGCGGACGTACTGGGCAAGCCCCTGTCGCAGGTCCTGACCGAGGCGGGCTTCGGGATCGAAACGGAGCCCCTGGACAGCCAATCCATTATCATCGCCTGGCGCGACGAGACGCGCTTCCTGCCGATCACCTGGCCGGCGAGCTTCCCGAACGGCACATCGGATCGCATGGTGCTGCTGCGCAACGTCCAGGAGGAGATGCTGCGCGCCAGGGAACTGACCAAGCTGCGCAGCCTGTCCAAGGAACTCGACGCCATCATCGACTCCTCCTTCGACGGAATCTTCATCACCGACGGCAAGGGACGGGCCTTGCGCATCAACCGCGCCTACGAACGCATCACCGGCATCCGCGCCCGGGAAGTCCTGGGCAAGACCATGTCGGAACTCGTCCACGAGGGATTCTACGACGAATCCGTGACCATGAAGGTGCTGCAGAGCAGGAGGATCGAAACCATCATTCAGAAGGTAAGGGACTCCAAGACCATCGTCGTCACAGGCAACCCCATCTTCGACGATGACGGCGGGATCTGGCGCGTCGTCACCAACGTCCGTGACGTGACGGAACTGCGCAGGCTGCAGCTCGAACTGGAACGACTGGCCGAGCTGCAGAACCATTACCGCAGGGAACTGGACTCGCTCAGACGCAACATCAACACCAGTCCCGAGATCATCATCCGCTCCAAAAAAATGCAGGAGGTTCACGATCAGGCCATGCGGCTGGCGCAGGTCGATTCGTCGGTGCTGATCACGGGAGAGTCGGGGGTGGGCAAAGAGGTTGTGGCGGGCCTGATCCACGCCAACAGCCACCGGCACGCCGGCCCTTTCATCAAGATCAGCTGCGCGGCCATCCCCGAACAGCTTCTGGAGTCGGAACTCTTCGGCTACAAGGCCGGGGCCTTCACCGGGGCCCTGCGCAGCGGCAAGCAGGGGGTCTTCGAAACCGCGAACGGAGGCACACTTTTCCTGGACGAAATCGGCGAGATGCCCCTCGCCCTCCAAGCCAAGCTCCTGCGCGTGCTGCAGGAGCGGACCATCGTGCAGGTCGGAGGAGTGAGCGAAACCCCGATCGACGTGCGCATCATCGCCGCCACCAACAGGGACCTGGAAGAGATGGTTCAAACTCGCCAGTTTCGCAGCGACCTTTTCTACCGCCTGAACGTCGTTCCCCTTTTCATCCCGCCGCTGCGGGAACGACAGGATGCCGTCATCGACTTCATCTATCACTTCCTCGGGCGCTACAATCAAAAGTACGGACTGAACAAGCAGATCGAACCGGAAGCCATGGATCTGCTCATAACCGCCCAATGGCCGGGCAATGTTCGCCAGTTGGGCAACACCATGGAACGGCTGGTGGTCATGGCCAAGGGGGAGGTCATCACCAGGGCGGACGTGTACAAAACCATGGGCACGTCGGACGCCGCGCAAACGGCCTGCCAGGAGCCGTTGTCCGGGACACTGCGGGACGCGGTCGAGCGTGCGGAAAAACAGGCCCTGGCCCTGGCCCTGCGCAACAACCCCGGCAGCAGAGCCGCAGCCCGCGCCTTGGGGGTGAACCAATCCACCGTGGTGCGCAAGGCCCGCCGCTATGGCCTGCACATGCACGAAAATTCCGATGCGCCAACGCATCAGTGATGCGCCAGCGCATCGATGCCTTTTTGCCTCTCTTCACAGGGTATTCCCCGTTTTTCCGGAATGTTGCCTATTTATAGCGATGCAGTACTGCATCGCCATGGCCGGGCCTGGACAACGACACGCACCCGGCTCAATGCCAACAATCTGAAATCATGGACTAAAAAGCTTTTCCCTACCATTTCCCGCACACACGGTTTCCGGCACTCTTCTTGTAAATAGCGGACACGTTCCTCGACCACGACCCGGGAGCGCTTGCGGACCGCAGGCTGCACCGGGATATGGCGCACGTCTCGAAGCGCCCGTGATATGTGTCTGGAGAAGGCGCCGCGCGACACGCGGCCACGCATCGCAATTCACCCTTTTCACGCGGAGATGAGCATGGCGAACTGGACAGAACGACGGCAGCACGGACAGGAACCACCCTACATCCCATTGGGAAAATTGAAGTTCCGCATCCCGGGAATCCACTACCGATGGGAATGGGCAGACTACTTACAAGGCCTCATCATGTGTGCCGTCTGCCTGTCCATCATTCCCGTCCTGCAAGACACCCTGGGCATGCCCTTCGAGGTCGCCCTGGCCATCGTCATCCTGAACGGATTCCTCTACCTGTGGCATTCCCTTTTCGGCGACCCCGTCGTCCCGGGCTGGGTCACACCGGCCATCCCGCTCCTCATCGCCTACTGCTCGGCGTTTCCGGCCGGCCCCGAACGCATGCACGCCCTCATCGCCTTTGAACTGACCCTGGGCCTGTGGTGCATCTTCCTCGGTGCCACAGGGCTCGCCCAGCGGGTCATCAACCTCATCCCCCGGGCCATCAAGGCCGGAGTCATCCTCGGCGCGGGCGTGGCCGCCATCCAGCTCATCTTCAAGGAAGGCGGGCGGTTCTACAGCATGCCGATCACCATCAGCGTCTGCGCCCTGGTGGCCCTGTTCATGATGTACAACCCCCTGTTCCGGCGTTGGTCCACCGACCATCCCCTGTTCCGCAAGATCTCGAACCTCGGCATCCTGCCGGCCATCATCGCGGCCATCATCATCGCGCCCCTGGTCGGCGAAGCGCCCTTCAACATGGAATGGGGCTTCTCGAAGCCCGATTTCGTCGCCCTGTGGACCGACTGGGTGCCGTGGGGCACCTTGGGCTGGCCTCCCCTGGCCCTGTTCTTCAAATCCTTCCCCATGGTCCTGGCGGCCTACATCGTCATCTTCGGCGACGCGGTCCAGGCCCAGGGCATCATCCACGACGCCGACCCGATCCGTCCGGACGAGCCCGTCGACTACAATCCCGACCGGGCCCACATCATCGTCGGCGCACGCAACTCCGTCATGTCCATCCTCGGGCCCGACATCTCCATGTGCGGCCCCATCTGGGCGGCCATGACCGTCGTCACCTACGAACGCTGGAAAAAAGGCCGCGACTCCATGGACTCCATCTTCGGCGGCGTGGGCTCCTTCCGCTGGGGGACGTTCACCGGCTACTGGCTCATGCCCATCGTGACCGTGACCAAGCCCATCCTGCCCGCAGCCCTGTCCCTGACCATGATCATCCAAGGTTTCGTGTCCGTGTACATCGGCGCCCGCGAAGCCAAGAGCCTCAAGGATCTCGGCATCGCCGGCATCGTGGCCGGCATCCTGGTTTCCAAGGGCGCGGCCTGGGCCTTCGGCGCCGGCGTCATCGCCTGCCTGGTCCTTTACGGAGCCGACTTCTTCAAGGGCGACACGCAGTCCGGACCGCTCTGGGCCGACGACCTCAAGTCCAAAAAAGTCTGCGAAGAATCCGCCTGATCCGCATACCTCACCACAACGTACGCCCGGCTTCGGCCGGGCGCACCGTTCAAAGGAGTCAGCATGAAACAGCGAGAGATATTCACCACAACCCCCCGCCTCGTCATGGGTCCCGGATCCCTCACGACAATCACCGAAGAAATCGCCCGGTTGGGCGCGTCCTCGGCGCTTGTCATCACGGACCCAGGCCTCAAGGCCACGGGCATCGTGACCAGGCTGGCAGACATTCTCCATGAAGGCGGCGTCGCCACGACACTCTTCGACCAGGTGGAGGCCGATCCGCCCTTCGAACTGGCCGACGCGGCCCTCGCCAGACTGCGCGAAGCCGGGGCCCAGGCCGTCATCGGCATCGGCGGCGGTTCGTCCCTGGACATCGCCAAGGTGGTCAGCGTCATGGCCACAAATGAAACCCCGGTGACGGCCATGTTCGGCATCGACCTCATCCAGAAACCCGGCCTGCCCCTGATCCTCATCCCGACGACGGCCGGCACGGGCAGCGAGGTCACGCCCATCGTCATCCTCTCAGACCATCACGAGAAGCTCAAGAAAGGCATCGTCAGCCCCTTCCTCTACCCCTCCTGCGCCCTGCTGGACCCCGAACTGACCATCGGGCTGCCGCCCAAGGTCACGGCTGCGACTGGCATGGACGCCCTGATCCACGCCGTGGAGGCCTACACGTCGAGAAACGCCACGGCCATGTCCGACATCCTGGCCACGGAGGCCATCCGCATCATCTACGGCAACATCCGGACCGCGTTCTCAGATGGGGAAAACATCACGGCCCGCTCCAACATGCTGCGCGGCAGCATGCTGGCCGGGATGGCCTTCGCCAACGCCGGCGTGACCGCGGTGCATGCCTTCGCCTATCCCATCGGCGCGGAATTCCACATCCCGCACGGCATCGCCAACACCATCATGCTGGTCCCGGTCATGCAGTTCAACATGATCGGCAATCTGGAGCGCTTCGCCGCCATCGCAGGAATGTTCGGCCGCCCCACCGCAGGCCTGAGCACCAGGCAGGCGGCCCAGGTCGCCATAGACGCCCTGAGCGAACTGTCCGACGATCTCCGCGTGCCGCGGCATCTGGGCGAGTTCGGCGTCAAGGACAAGGATGTGCCGGAACTTGCGGCTGGCGTCATGAAGGTCACGAGACTCCTGGCCAACAACCCGCGCAAGCTTCAACTGGCCGATGCCGAGGCCATCTACCGCGCGGTCCTGTAAACGGGAGGAGCACATGCACGGGTTTTACAATCGCGGCCTGCGGATCAACCTCGGCACGGGAAGGCACGACGTCTTCGCCATCGATGACGTCCTGCTCGCCCGGACTCTCGGCGGGAAGGGCCTCGCCACCCACTATCTGCTGGAAGAAACGGCTCCTGGCTGCGACCCTCTGGGTCCCGACAACGCCATCATCTTCGCCACGGGGCCGATCACGGGGAGCGCGATCTGGGGGTCTTCACGCTACGGCGTGTACACCAAATCCCCCCAGACCGGCCTGTACTCCGAGTCCTACAGCGGAGGCCACACCCCGGAATTCATGGACGCGGCCGGCTACGACATCGTCATCATCAAAGGCGCGGCGCAATCGCCCGTCTGGATCGACATCAGCGATACGGACGTGCGCGTCCTCCCCGCCGACGACCTCTGGGGACTCGACACATTCGCCACGGAAGACGCCGTCAGGACAAAAGTCATGGAGGCCTGCGCGGAAAAATGCGGCCCGGTGGTCATCGGCCCGGCGGCCGAAAATCTGGTGCGCTTCGCGGTCGTCGAAAACGATTACTGGCGCAGCGCCGGGCGAACCGGGGTCGGCACGGTTCTCGGCGCCAAGATGGTCAAGGCCGTCGCCTTCCACGGCCGGGCACGCAGGAGTGTCGCCGATTCGGTGCTGCTCAAGGAATTCTCCCGCTCCATCACGGCAAGGGCCAAGGAGGACAAGGGGGTGCAGGTTTACAGGAAGGTCGGCACCACCGGCCTGGTCGACCTGCTGAACGAGGCCGGCGCCTTTCCGTCCAGATATTGGCAGCGCGGGCGCGTTGACCATCGGGACGGCATCAACAGCACGGCGCTGCACACCCGCTGCGACGTTACCCCCAAGGCCTGCGCCAAGTGCCTGATGGCCTGCGGCAGGCTCTCGACCGTCAAGGAGGGGCCGCGCGCCGGGCTGACCGTGGAGGGGCCCGAGTACGAAACCATCTATGCCTTCGGCGGACTCTGCGAAATCAGGGACATCGAAGACATCATCTACCTCAACGACCTCTGCGACCGGCTGGGGATGGACACCATCACTTCCGGCAACCTTGCCGGCCTGGCCATCGAGGCCTCGCGCCGGGGACGTATCGACCTGAAACTCGACTACGGGGATGTCGAAGGCGTGGCGGGACTGCTCCGGGACATCGCTGCCGGACGGGGAATCGGGGCGACGCTGGGTCAGGGCATCCGCCATGCGGCCCAAGTCTGGGGCATGGAGGACGTGAGCGTCCATGTCAAAGGGCTCGAACCGGCCGGGTACGACCCGCGCGCCCTGAAAGGCATGGGACTGGCCTACGCCACCTCGGACCGCGGCGCCTGCCACCTGCGGGCGACGTTCTACAAGCCGGAGCTCTCAGGCATGGTCGATCCCCAAACAACCACGGGCAAGGCGGGTGTTTTCAAGGTATGGGAGGATCGCCTGACCTACTTTGACATGCTGATCCTCTGCCGGTTCTACAGGGATTTGTACCAGTGGGGGGAACTGGCAACCATCACGAAGTGCCTGACGGGGCTGGATCTGGACGAAGCGGAAATGGTCCGCATGGCCTCGGCCGTGGCCGATGACACCAGGCGGTTCAACATCCGCGAAGGGCTGACCCGCAAGGACGACGAACTCCCGCTCTTCCTCACCGAGCACCCGCTGCCCGAAACGGGGGCGGCCATCACCAGGCGGGAGGTGTCGGACATGGTCGAAGAATACTACCAGGCCCGAGGATGGAAGGACGGCGCACCTGGCACGTGACGCCTGGACATCCCGAGGCGGCTCAAGCCGGACAGGGCGGAGGCGGGAATGTTTCCGTTTCCGCCCTTCCGCTTACAACGCCACCCCGATCTCCTCGGGTGTCGGCATGGCGGGCATGTCCTCCACCCGGTCCTCGATCTGGAAACGCTCCTTGATGCGCGCCAGGGACACGAGCTGGCCCTGGCGGGCGGCGGGGGTGAGGAAGGACTTGAGCTTGACCTCGAGCACCCGCGGGTTCAGCTCGCTCTGGATGGCGCGTACGCCTTCGACGATGATCTTCTGCAGCAGCAGCTCGTGGTCCGTGACCTCACGGATGCGCGCCGCCATGGGCAGGAAGACGAAATTGGCCAGGAGCACGCCGTAGAGGGTCGAGGTCAGGGCGATGGGTATGGTCGACAGGACGACGCTCGTGTCGTTTACGCCCGAGAGCATGCCGATGAGGCCGACCACGCTCCCGGCCAGGCCGATGGCCGGGCAGACCTCGGCCAGCACCCGCAGCACGCGCTCGGATTCGTCGCGGCGCTGCTTGAAGAAGAACATTTCCGTGTTCAGGATGTCCGCGGTCTGCTCCCGGGAGTAGTTGTCCACGACGAAACCCAAGGCGCGGCGCAGGAACATGATGGACGTCTCGCGCTCGTCTTCGGCCAGGGTGTGCAGGCCCCGGATGCGGCTCTTGACCGAAAGGTCCACGAGAATCTCGACGATCTCCGCCGGCTCCTTCATCCGCGCCCGGTACGAGTTGCGCAGCACCCTGGCGACATACTGCAGCCGCTGCATGCGAAAGCTGGCGATGGCCACGCCAAGCGTCCCCCCGGCCACCACGAAGATGGCGGCCAGGTTGAAGTATTGGGCCACATTCCCGCTGATGGCGAATCCGGCGACGAAAACCGCACCACAGAGCACAAGACCAAAAAAGGATTTCCGATCCATCACCGCCCTCCCCCGGATGACGCCACCCAGCGCCGGAAACCGCCTTCGCCGCCTTCCACGGCCGAAGGCAGCGGGTCCGTCGGGATCTCGGCGCTGAGCACCAACTCGACCCGCCGACTGCGCTGCGCAGCGTCGCCTGCCTGCACAGGACGCTGGTCCCCGTAGGCGGTCACGAGAAGCCGTTCCGGAGGAAAGCCGGCGTCCGTGACCAGAAACATTGCCACCTCCATGGCCCTGGCCGAAGAAAGCCGCCACGGCGCGGCGAAGTCGCCGCCCGCTTCCCCCGGCGCGGCATGGCCGACCACGGCCATGGCGTGGGGCGCACTGCGCAAGATGGCGGCAAGTTCGAGCAGCGCACTTTTGACGTCGGGCCGCAGCGCAGCGCCGCCGGGTCCGAAGAGGAAATCCCCGGCCAGGGTCACGTGCAGGGACTTTTCGGGCACGAGCTGCACGGTCACGGCCCCGTCCAAGCGGGAGCGCTCGATCATGTCGCGGACGCGGTCATGGATGCGGCCCAACATGGACTCGACCGGCGGCGCGGGCAGGGGCAACTCCCCGCCCCCTTCGACCCGGACGGGCAGGTCCGTTACCGACTTAAACTGGATTTTCGGCGTCTGGAAGGCGTAGAGCGCGGCGAACATGATGAACATGGTCATCATCAGGTCCGACCAGCAGACGACCCATGCGGCCGCTTTGGGCCGGGGCTCGCGGGCAAAGATGTCAAACTGTTGACCAGCCAGGCTCCCGTCGCCCAAGCGCGGCTCCCAGCCTCCACCGGGCTGCCGCTCCGACTCGGGCCGCGCCAGCCGTGCCGAGATGTCTCGAATGTTCTCTGGTGTTGGTTCTCGCATGGATTCCTCCGCCCGGGACTGAGCCAAATCCATGCCAAACCTTCTCACCGAGAAAGACCCGCGAAATACGTTCCGGCTTGCGGGGACAGTTCAAAGCCTGTATGAATTGAACTAAACGTCAACCCCAACCTGGAGGAAACATGGCTATTGTTATCGATCACGATGAATGCATCGGCTGCGAAACCTGTGTCGAGCTTTGCCCGGAAGTCTTCGCCATGATGGACGGCGAGGAAAAGGCCATGGTCAAGGCCCCGGATTCCAACGCCGACTGCGTGCAGGACGCCATCGACGGTTGCCCGGTTTCGGCCATCAGCAAGGAATAACCCGGCTTTTCCTTCTCAAGGCAAAGGGGAGCGAGGCTCCCCTTTTTCATGTCCGCAACACATGCTTGCGCTTTATGCGGGTGAAATACCTGCAGACTGCGGGCCACTCAGGCCTTGAAAACTCTCCGCATGGCACAGGCCGTCCCGAACTGCGGCGACATTTCCGACACGCGCGTCCGCGCGGTCTTCCTGCCGCAAGCCGGCTAGTGCACGCCTTCGGGCATGTGCCCGCCGTGATCGGGACGGCGCAAGATCCACATGAAGACGGCCAGGCCGAAGAAGAGCATGGCCTGGACATGAAAGACGTCGACGTAGGCCATATAACCGGCCTGCTGCTGCATGGAACGGTAGATGAGACCCGCGGCCTCGATGGGGTCGAGGCCCATGTAGTGTTGCAGCGCGTCGCGGGCTTGGGTGAAGGCGGGGTCGTAGGGGGTGAGGTGCTCCACGAGATGGCTCTGGTGAATCTGGGCCCGCCTGGCCAGGAGCGTGGTCACGAAGGCCGTGCCGAAAGAGCCGCCGAGGTTGCGCAGCAGACTGAAGAGGGCCGAGGCGTTATTCATGCTCGCCCGCGAAAGGGAGGACATGGTCAGGAAGGACAGGGGCACGAAGAAGAAGGCGATGCCGATGGCCTGAATGTTGCGCCCCAAAATGGCCGTGCCGATGTCGATCTGCAGCGTGAAGTGCGACATGAAGACGAGCGACAGGCCCGAGACCGTCAACCCGAAGCAGAGCAAGAACCTGGCGTCGATCCGCTCCGTCATCTTGCCGACGAAAGGCAGCAGGACAAGCATGATGGCTCCGCTGGGGCCCAGCACCAGCCCCGCCAGATAGGACGTGTAGCCCATGAGATTCTGCAGGAACATGGGCAGCAGCACGATGGACCCGAAAAAGGCGAAAAACCCGAAGAACATGACCACGTTGCCCGCGGCGAAGTTGCGCTGGCGGAAGATGCGCAGGTCGACGATGGGGTTCGGGTGCCGCAATTCCCACCACACCAGGCTGATCAGGCAGACCGCGGCCACGACGCTCATGACGACGATGTGGTTCGAGGCGAACCAGTCGTCGCCCTGCCCCTTGTCCAGCACCACCTGCAGACAGCCCAGGCCCACGGACAACAGCGCCAGGCCCATGAAATCGACCGTTTCCCCCGATTCCCGGCGCTGCAGGTACGGCGGGTCGAAAATGAAGGCCCAGCACATCATCAGCGCGACGATGCCCAGGGGCACGTTGATGTAGAAAATCCAGATCCAGGAATAGTTGTCCGTGATGTATCCGCCCAGAAGCGGCCCGAGGATGGGGCCCAGGACCGCGCCCATGGCGAAGATGGCCATGGCCAGACCGCGTTGGCGCGGCGGGAAGGTTTCGAGCAGGATGGCCTGAGACATGGGCTGCAGCCCGCCGCCGCCGAGACCCTGGACGATGCGGAAGAAGACCAGGGCCTCCAGGCTCCTGGCCAGGCCGCACAACATGGACGCCACGGTGAAGACCGTGACCGAGGCCATGAGGTAGTTCTTGCGCCCCATGACCCTGGACAGCCAGCCGCTCATGGGGATGACCACGGCGTTGGCCACGAGATACGAGGTCAGGACCCACGTCACCTCGTCCTGCCCGGCGGACAGGGAGCCCTGGATATGCCCCAGGGCCACGTTGGCGATGGACGTGTCGAGGATCTCCAGGAGCGTCGGGATCATGACGCTCAGGGTCACCAGCCACTTGCCCGTGACGCGTTCGTCGGCCATGGCCTAATCCAGGTGGATGGTCGGGACGACGCTCATGCCCAGGCGCAACTGCTGCGTCCCGTTGACCGGGTCCAGGGCGATCTTGACCGGAATGCGCTGCACGACCTTGACGTAGTTGCCCATGGCGTTCTCGGGCGGGAACAGGGAGAAGACGGCGCCCGTGCCGGCCATGACCGATTCGACGCGCCCCGTGAACTCCCTTCCGGGAAAGGTGTCGACCTCCAGGTCGACCTTCTGTCCCGGACGCACCCTGGCCAACTGGGTCTCCTTGAAATTGGCCGTGACCCAAAGTTCGCCCGGGTCCAGAGGGACAAGGGCCATGAGGGGCTGGCCGGCGTCCACCAGCTGGCCGGCCTGGATCTTCTTTTTGGTGACGTGGCCCTTGGCCGGGGCCAGGATGCGGGTGTAGCCCAGATCGAGCTCCGCCTTGCGCACCCTCTCCCGGGCCAGTTCCACGCGGGCCTGCTGGGCCGCCACTTCGAGGTCCTTGATGTCGGCCACGTCATGCCCAGTCCGGGCCAGATCGATGTTGGCCTGCAGGCGGGCCACATTCTCGCCCAGGGACGCCAGGTTGCGCCCCGCGGCCTGGGCCCTGTCGCGGGCGGCTCCGGTCCGGGCGCGGGCGGCGTCGAGAGCCGTCTGCGCCTCATCCAGGGCCGATTGGGCGATGATCCCGCCGGCCCGCAATTCGGACAGGCGGGTAAAATTCAGTTCCGCGTTGCGCAGTTCGGCCTCGGCCTGCAACACCAGCTGTCCGGCCGCGGCCTCCTCCAGCCTTGCCTGGTCCAGGCTCTTCATCAGGCTTTCCAGCTGGGCCCGGGCTCCGGCGACCTGAAATTCCGTCTGGTTCTTCTGTAGGGGCACGCCCTTGCGCAAGGACGCCAGCTGCGCCTCGGCCGCGGCCAGATCGGCCCGGGCCTGGGCCACGGCCACCTCGTAGCCGACGGGGTCGAGGGTCAGCAGCGGCTGTCCCTCCTCCACCAGTTGGTTGTCCTCTACCAGGTCCTGCACGATGTAGCCGGCGACTCGCGGGGTGATCTGGTAGATGCGGCCGTCGACAAAGGCGTCGTCCGTGGACACCTTGCCCATGCCGCGAACGTACTGCACGAGCCCGAACCCGGCCACGAGGGCCAGGACGGCCAGAAGGATCATTCTCTTGCGGCCCGGCCTGGCGTTGGCCGGGCCCGCGTCATTGGCGGTGGTCATGGATTTCTCCTCCCGAAATTTGGAGCACAAGCGCGGTAAACCGTCCCGGCCGCCTTTGGCAAGCCCCCGCATCAACGGCCAGCGAGCCGACCCCAGTCCACCGGCACGCGCACGGTCTTTTCGGCCTTGTTGCGAAACAGCAGATGACCGTGGCGCAGCCCGTAGAGGAACAGGTCTCGGGTCACGGCCACGTCCTGGCGGCAGTAGGCGACGATGTCGTCGATGCGTCCCTCCTTCCACCAGGTCAGGGCCTGGGTGCCGCTGGCGCTCTTGGCCGCGCCGAGGGTCTCGCGGGAGAGGTGGTCCAAGGACAGGCGGTAGCCGAGGGTGGCGTGAATGTCCCCCAGGATGTCCAGGGTGGGCAGGGAGGCGAAGTCGAAACGGCTCAAGCCCCGCAGGACCGCGTAGTCGAAGCGCGCGATGTTGAAGCCGACCACCAGGTCGAACTCGACCAGATCGCCCACCAGCCGCGGCACGTCCTCCTGCAGGTAATCCCGGAAGGACTCCGTGCCGGAATCGTACACGACCACGCAGCTCACGCCCATGAGGTCCGCCCGGTGCCATCCCCCGACCTCCTGGGCCGATCTCCTGGTCTCCAGATCCAGCACCGCAAACCGAAACCCCTCCGGCAGCCTAGCCCCCTGCACACGCACATCCCCGCTATCTTCATCCCCCAACCCTACTGGGGGGGTCCGGGGGGCATCATGCCCCCCGGCCGCCGGAGGCATCTCCCCCACCCCGCCCACCGGCGCCGGACCGGCCATCACCCCCTCCAGCACCCGCAAGGCCGCGCCCTTGGCGATGGGCCTGTTCCCGGAGCCGCACTTGGGCGAGTGCACGCAGGAGGGACAGCCGTTTTCGCACCCGCAGTCGCGGATGACCTGCAAGGTCCTGTGCAGCAGGGTCTCGAAGGCGGCGTAGGCCTGGTCGGCCAGGCCGCAGCCGCCGGGCAACCCGTCGTAGATGAACACGGCCGCGCTGCCGACCTGGGGGTGAAAGGGGATGGAGATGCCGCCGAGGTCGCTGCGGTCGGTCATGACCAGAAGCGGCATCATGCCGATGGCGGCGTGCTCCAGGGCGTGGATGCCGCCCATGAAGTGGGCCATCTCCGCCTCGACCTGTCGCCGCACGGTCTCCGGGATGGCGATCCACACGCCGCGCGTGACGAAGACGAGGGGGTCCATGTCCAAGGGCACGGTGCCGAGGTTACGACCGCCGCGCACGCCGATGCGGTCGTAGCCCGTGACCTGGTCCGTGACCCGGAGCTCCCCGAGATAAACCATGGCCCCGAACACGGGTCGTGAGGCGTCGATGCGGATGATCTCCGTGGACTTCTCGTGCCGCACCCGCGTGTACCAGGAGACCTTGACCCGTCGGGCCCGGGCCATGCCGGTCTGCAGATCCAGGTCGGCGACGACGTAGGTCGCGCCGCGGTGCAGGTAGACGGCGCCGGGGTGGGTCTCGAACACGGCCCGGAAGCGGTCCACCAGGCCGATGCGCTCGCCGCTGTCCATGTCCAGGATGGCCAGGGTCGAGCCAGTGCCGCGCAGGGCCACGCCGCGGTGGGGCTGTCTGGCCGCGGAGAAGTACTCCTGGCCGTCGCGGCTCTGCAGCAGTTCACCTCTGCGAACGAGGCCGGCGACCAGAGCCGGGTTCTCCAGGGCCAGGGGATCGCTCTGGTGCAGGGACGCCTCGGCCGCGGCGCATTGGAGATGGCGGGCGGCGATGACGGGGTTGCCGGGGTTGATGACGGCCCGCTCGGGCGTCATGGCGAAGAACTCGTCGGGGTGGTGCATGAAATACTGGTCCAGGGCGTCCTCGTGGCCGATGAGGAAGGTCGCGGCTTCGCGCCCGCCGCGGCCGACACGTCCCGAACGCTGCAGGGTGGCCATGATGGAGCCGGGATAGCCGACCAGAATGCAGACATCGAGGCCGCCGATGTCGATGCCCAGTTCCAGGGCGCTGGTCGAGACCACGGCCAGCAGGTCGCCCGAGGAGAGCCGGGCCTCGATCTCGCGGCGTTCCTCGGGAAGAAAGCCGGCGCGGTAGGCGGAAATACGTTCCTGCTCGCCCGCCTCACGCTGGGACGTCCACAGGGCGATGAGTTCGGTCATGCGCCGGGACTTGCAGTAGACGATGGTCCGCAAGCCCAGGCGCATGGACTCCTGCAGCAGGCCGATGGCCTTGCGGGCGGCGCCGTCCACGCCGTTGATCAGGAGCATGTGCCTGGGCGGGGCTGCGGCCGTGCCCTCCAGGACGGCGGTCATGGGCAGGCCCGTCAGGCTTGCGGCCAGTTCCTCTGGGTTGGCGATGGTAGCGGACGAGCAGACGAAGGTCGGCGCGGCGCCATACAGACGGCAGATGCGCACCAGGCGGCGGAAGACCCAGGCCATGTGCGAGCCCATGACGCCGCGGTAGGTGTGCACCTCGTCCACGACCACGAAGCGGAGGTTCGCGAAGAACCCGGCCCAGCGCTCGTGACTCGGCAGGATGCCCAGATGGAGCATGTCCGGGTTGGTGAAGAGGATGTTCGGCGGGTTCTGCCGGATGCGGGTGCGCTGGGAGGACGGGGTGTCGCCGTCGTAGATGGCCGAGGTCGGCGTGGGGAAGAGGCTCGCGGCCAGGGCGTCCAGGGCCCGGCGCTGGTCCTGGGCCAGGGCCTTGAGGGGGAAGAGGTACAGCGCCCGCGCCGAGCGGTCGGCGTGACAGGCCTCGAGCACGGGCAGGTTGTAGATCAGGGACTTGCCGCTGGCCGTGGGCGTGGCCACCACGGCGTGGCGGCCCGAGCGCACCAGATCCGTGGCCCGGACCTGGTGCTCGTAGAGTTCGCCCACGCCCATGAGGTCGAGCCCCCGGCGCAGCGGGGCTGGCCAGGGACGCCCGGGCGTGCCGAAGCGCGGCTCTCGGCCCGGAAAGAAGCGCCGCCCGGCGATGTCCACGGACAGCCAGGGCGTCTGCTCCACCAGGGCCAGGAGATCCGCGACGGTGGCCTCGGTCATGCTCGCTCCGATGAGGACATCGGAAACCCTGGTTGGTGGAAAATTTCCTTCACCGTGGCATCACTTGCGTTCATCGAGGATAAAAGATGGATTCCCGCCTGCGCGGAAATGACGCATCGACAGGGCGACACGACGAGACATCATCCAGGGCTCGAGGAATAAAGCCGGATGGCCGCCCTGCCTCGGGGTCATTCCCGCGCAGGCGGGAATCCAGGCCTTTCGAGCCACGACCGCCCTTCTGTCCATACCGCGCCAGCATACTTCGAAACCTACAAGGCATCTCAGTTCTTGGCTGCGATCTTGTACTTCTTGAGCTTGTACTGCAGCAGGCTCTTGGACACGTCGAGCATCTCCGCCGTCTTGACCTGCACGAAGCCCGAATGGACCATGGCCCGGCGGATGAGCGCGGCCTCGATCTTCTCCAGGGTCTCGGACAGGTTGATCTTCAGCGGCAGGAGGTCCACGGCGCTCTTGAACTGCGTCTCCTCGTCACGCAGTTCCGGCGGCAGGTCCTCGACGTCGATGACGTCGCGGCTGGACAGGACCACGCACCGTTCGATGACGTTCTCCAGTTGGCGCACGTTGCCCGGCCACTCGTAGGCCGAGAGATAGTCGACGGCCCCAGGGGTGAAGCCGTGCACCACGCGGTTGTTCTCCAGGGAGAACTTGCGCAGGAAATGGCTGGCCAGGATGGGGATGTCCTCGCGCCGCTCGCGCAGGGGCGGCAGGTGGATGTTGACCACGTTCAGTCGGTAGAAAAGGTCCTCGCGAAACTTGCCGGCCGCGATCTCGTCCTGCAGGTTCTTGTTGGTGGCGGCCACCAGGCGGAAATCGACGGCGATGGTCTCGGTGCCGCCGACGCGCTCGATGACCCGCTCCTGCAGCACGCGCAGGAGCTTGACCTGCATCTCCAGGGAGAGTTCGCCGATTTCGTCCAGGAACAGGGTTCCACCCTGTGCCAGCTCGAAACGGCCGCGCTTCAGGGCCATGGCGCCGGTGAAGGAGCCCTTCTCGTGGCCGAAGAGCTCGCTTTCCAGCACGCCGGGGTTCAGGGACATGCAGTTGACGGACACGAAGGGCATGTCCTTGCGGTCCGAGGCGATGTGGATGGCGCGGGCCACCAGCTCCTTGCCCGTGCCGGACTCGCCGGTGATGAGCACGGTGCTGCGCGTCGGCGCCACCTTGCCGGCCAGGGCCAGCACGTCCTGGATGGCCTTGGAGTTGCCGATGATGGTCTCCTTGCCGAACTTCTCGGCCAGGCTCTCGCGCAACAGCCGGTTCTGGCGCTCGGCGTGGGACAGCTTCAGGGCCTTGCGCACCGAAAGCAGGATCTCGTCGTTGGCGAAGGGCTTGGTGATGTAGTCGAAAGCCCCGCTCTTCATGGCTTCCACGGCCCGGTCGATGGTGCCGAAGGCCGTCATGATCATGACCGGGATGTGCGAGTGGCGCTTGCGCACGGACTCCAGGACCTCCTGGCCGGTCATGCCGGGCATCTTCATGTCCGTGATGACCACGTCCACCTCGGACTCGTCGAGATAGGTCATGGCCATGACCGGATCGGACAGGGCCGTGACGGTGTAGCCCTCCTCCTGCAGGATGGCCTCCAGGATGAGCAGATAGTTCTTTTCGTCGTCGATGATGAGGATGTGATTACCCATGGGAATGTGTCCTAGCACGGCTCGGAAAAGACCACGAGGGCTTCCGCGCCTCCGTTCTCGCCGTTGCGCAGGGTCAGCTCCGCGCCGTGAATCTGGAATATGGAGTTGGTGATGGCCAGTCCCAGGCCTGTCCCCGTCTCCTTGGTCGTGAAGAAGGGTTCGATGTAGCGTTCGAGCTGCTTGGCGTCAAAGCCGGGCCCCGTGTCCCGGATCAGCACGCCGGTCTGGCCGTCGTGGCACACGGGCGCGATGCCGACCCGCCCGCCCCCGTCGCAGGCCTGAATGGCGTTGCTGATGAGATTGTAGAAGCCCCGGTACAAAAGGTCCCGGTCCCCCTGGACCATGTAGCCCGGAGGCAGCGTGCTCTCCACGCTGACGCCGTGCTCCTGCCCTTCCTGGGTCAGGAAGCCCACGGCATGGCGGATGACCTTCTCCAGATCCACGTCCTCCAGGGACGGCTGCCTGGGCCGCGCGTAGTCGAGGAAGTCGTTGACCGTCTGGCTCAGGCGCTTGGACTCGTGGAAGATGGCCTCCAGAATGCTCGCGTTGCCTCCGCCCTGGGCCTTTTCGCGCTTGAGGAGCAGCTCCGCGCTGCTGCGGATGATGCCTAGGGGGTTGCGGATCTCGTGGGCGATGCTGGCGACCATGCGTCCCATGGACGCGAGCTTCTCGTTCTGCTGCAGCTCCTTCTCCAGACGTTCCTTGTCCCGCAGGCGCTCGTCGAGCACGCGGTCGGCCTTGCGGATGAGAAAGAAGATCAGGGCGTAGAGGGCCGCCGAACCGAGGAAGGTGGTCAGGATGATGAGGCGCTGCAGGTGCAGGACGGTCTCGTAGTCGCTGGTGATGTCCTGGGTGAACTCGAGCACGCCCAGGAGCGGCCCGGGCTGGTCGCGAAAGCGCAGGTCCCGCTCGGCGCGCAGGGGATGGACCGTGCGCAGGACCACGTCCCCGGGCTGCAGGTCGAAGGCGAAAACGACATCCCATACGTTCAGGTTGTTCTGCAGCACGAAGCTGCGCTCGCCCTTCTCGATGGCCTCGCGCACCTCCTTGCCGCCCATGTCGGTATTGCCGATCTGGTTCGCGTCGGTGCTGTAGGCCACCTCGCTCTGCTCGTCGAAGATGCGCAGCTCGCGGACGTGGAAGGAATGGATGGTCGACTCGATGACCTGCTCCAGCCGCTCGTACTGGTCCTTGCGCTTGAGCTCCACCCGGCCGAAGCCGAGCACCACGGGCAGGGTGAAGCGGCGGTAGATCTGGTGGTTCAGGTTTTCGGCCAGGAGTTGGGCAAAGGCCGTGTTCTTCTTCAGCAGCGCCCTCTTGGCGTAGTTGGTCATGAATACCGACATGAGGCTGCTCGAACCCAGGATCAGCACCAGGGTGCTGATGGACAGGAACTTGACCAACTGAAAGGGATGGGCCGGATCGACGCGAAAGGGGTTGAGCTTCATGCTGTGGCCGGGTGCAAAATGTGGACGGGCGCGCTGCCCCGCACGGGGAGCGGGGCCGAAGCCCCGCGTGTTTCACCGACGATAGGGCCTAGGCCCTGCGCCGGTCAAGGCAGTAGCGGAGGAGGCCGCTGGTGGACGAGTCGTGCGTTGCCGCGCCCTTGCCCTGCAGCTCCGGCAGGATGACCCCGGCCAGCTGCTTGCCGAGTTCCACGCCCATCTGGTCGTAGGAGTTGACGCCCCACACGCTGCCCTGCACAAAGATCTTGTGCTCGTACATGGCGATGAGGCTGCCCAGGGCGCGCGGGGTCAGGCGGTCGTAGAGGATGGAGTTGGTCGGGCGGTTGCCGGGGAAGACCTTGTGTGGGGCCAGGGCCGCCCGCTTGTCCGGCGGCAGGGAGGACAGCTCCCTTTCGGCCTCCTCAAGGGTCCGCCCACGCATGAGGGCCTCGGTCTGAGCCAGGAAGTTGGCCAGCAGGATGGTGTGGTGCTCGCCGATGTCGTGCAGCGGGTTGACCGCGGCCAGGAAGTCGCAGGGCACCACGGTCGTGCCCTGATGCAGGAGCTGGTAGAAGGCGTGCTGGCCGTTGGTGCCGGGCTCGCCCCAGAGGATGGGACCGGTGGCGCAGGTCACGGGCTGGCCGCTCCGGGTCACGCCCTTGCCGTTACTTTCCATGTCGGCCTGCTGCATATAGGCGGGCAGCCTCGACAGGTACTGGTCGTAGGGCAGTATGGCGTGGGACTCGAAGCCCAGGAAGTTGCGGTACCACACGCCGAGCATGGCCAGCAGGACCGGGATGTTCCGCTCGAAGGGGGCCGTACGGAAGTGCTCGTCCATGTCCCGCGCCCCGGCCAGCAGCTCGCGGAAATTGTCCATGCCTACGGCCAGGGCGATGGACAGGCCGATGCAGGACCACAGGGAATAGCGCCCGCCGACCCAGTCCCAGAAGGCGAACATGTTGGCCGGGTCGATGCCGAAGGTCGTGACGGCCTTCTCGTTGGTCGACAGCGCCACGAAATGCCTGGCCACGTCGCCCTCCCCCGCCCCGGAGTCCAGAAACCAGGCGCGTGCCGTGTGGGCGTTGGTCAGGGTTTCCTGGGTGGTGAAGGTCTTGGAGGCGATGATGAAGAGGGTCGATTCCGGCCGCACCGACTCGAGCACGCGGGCGATGTGCGTGCCGTCGATGTTGGACACGAAATGAAAACGCATGTCCTTGTGCCGGTAGAAGCCCAGGGCCTCGGTGACCATGCAGGGGCCCAGGTCCGACCCGCCGATGCCGATGTTGACCACGTCGGTGATGCGCCCGCCCGTGTACCCCTTCCACTCCCCGGACCGCACGCGCCGCGTGAAGGCGTCCATCTGCCCGAGCACCGCGTGCACCTCGCCGACCACGTCGACGCCGTCAAGGATGAGGGGTTCATCGGCACGTCTGCGCAGGGCGGTGTGCAGCACGGCCCGGTTCTCGGTCGAGTTGATGCGCTCCCCGGCGAACATGGCCCGCATCCGTCCGGCCACATCGGCCTCGCGGGCCAGCTCCAGCAGGAGGGAGACGGTCTTCTCGGTGATCAGGTTCTTGGAATAGTCCAGGAAGATTCCGGCGCCAGAAACGGAAAACCGCTCGAAGCGCCCCGGGTCCCGATCAAAGAGCTCCCGCAGGTTCGGTACTTCGGACACATGGTCGGCAAGCGCTTTCCAGGGGGCGGTCTGATCGATCACGGGGCACCTCCGGTTATTTCTTCAGGTCGTGGAGCACCTGGCCGACCTTGTCCAGGCAGTCGGACAGGGTCTCGTCGTCCAGGGCGTAGGAAATGCGGATGCAACGGTCGTCGCCGAAAGCCGCGCCGGGGACTAGGGCCACGCCGGCCCTGTCCAGCAGCAGGCCGCACAGCGCGGTCGAATCCGGCACTTCGGGCGTGTAGTAGGCGTCCACCTGCGGGAACAGGTAAAAGGCGCCGGCCGGCTTGGGGCAGATCACGTCGCCCCAGGCCAGGACCTTGGCCAGGCCGAGGTCGCGGCGGCGCACGAAGGCCGCGAGCATGGGCGTTAGGCATTCCCAGCCGCCCGTCAGCGCGGCCAGGGCGGCCTTCTGGGCGATGGAGCAGATGTTGGAGGTGGACTGGCCCTGAATCTTGGTCATGGCCTTGATCAGATCGGCGTGGGCCAGGGTGTAGCCCACGCGCCAGCCGGTCATGGCGAAGCTCTTGGCCAGGCCGTTGACCACGGCGAAACTCTCGGGATGCCGCTGCCACCACGGCGCCAGGGAGGCGGGCTTGGCCGGGGCGTAGACCAGCTGGTCATAGATTTCGTCGGCGATGACGAAGATGCCCCTGTCCACGGCCCAGGCCGCGATGGCGTCGAGCTGCTCCTGCGTGTAATGGCAGCCCGTGGGGTTGGACGGGGTGTTCATGATCAGGCAGCGCGTGCGCGGCGTGCGGGCCGCCTCCAGCTGCTCCACGCTGACCAGGAAGTCGTTCTGCGGCTCCGTGGCGACGAAGACCGGCACGCCGTCTGCCAGCTGCACCAGGGCCGGATAGCTGACCCAGTAGGGGGCCGGGACGATGACCTCGTCGCCAGGGTCGAGGAGCACCTGGAACAGGTTGTAGAGGCTCTGCTTGCCGCCGTTGGTCACGACCACGTTGTCCATGGCCGCGTCCACGCCGTAGAATGTGCCGAAATACCCGGCCACGGCCGTGCGCAGTTCGGGGATGCCCGGTACCGGGGTATAGCGGGTGAAGCCCTGCTCCATGGCCTGACGCGCCGCTTCGCAGACGTGCTCGGGTGTGCGAAAGTCGGGCTCGCCGACGGCCAGGCTGACGATCTGCCGACCGGCGGCGCGCAACTCCTGGGCCTTGGTGTTGATGGTCAGGGTCGCGGAAGGCTTGATGCTGGTGATGCGTTGCGCCAGTTTCATGGTCGTCGGGTCTCCTCTTTGAGACGGATGATTGGGTTGGTGTTAGATTTCCGTTTTGGCGACGTGGTCTTCCACGGCGATCTCGAGTTCGGCCAGGGTAATGTCGGTCAGGCCCAGCAGTCCGGCTTCGCTGCACGTCACCAGGATCAGGCCGGGGTCCTGCCGCAGGCCGATGCCGAGCTTCATGCAGACGAGGTTGGACAGCCTGACAAGGACGAGCAGAAGGTTCGACGTGTCGTAGTCCTGGCGGTGATGGTCGCGGCAGACCACGCAGTAGGGCTCCGGCAGATTCCATTTTTCGAGCAGCAGGAAGCCGCATTCGGGGTGCATGGCGTCAACGAACTCATCGGCCGCCGTCCTGGTGATGCGGGGGGCGCCTCGGTCCTTCTCGCCGACGGAGACCAGGGCCTTGAGCACCAGGAGTTTTCCCACGTCGTGGATAAGCCCGGCGATGAAGGCTTCGGGCGCGAGGTCCTCGTAGCCGCAGCGCTTGGCCAGCCACTGGGCGCCGAAGGCGCAGGCCACGGAGTGCCTCCAGAGGGTGCTGGTGTACTGCTGCACGAAGGGATTGCGCGACGCGTAGTTCTTGCGCTGCGTGGCCATCATGACGCAGTTGACCACCTCCCGCAGGCCGATGCGGACCACGGCGTCCTGGATGCGGCTGATCTTCTTGATGCCGCGGAAAAACGAGGAGTTGGCGACCTTGAGGACCTCGGCCACCAGCACCTGGTCCTGGATGATGAGGTTCACGACCTTGTCCGTGTCCGGGTCCTCCCTGGACGCCTCCTGATGGACGAGCAGCGCCGTGCGATCGAAAACGGGGAGGTCGCTCCCCGGCTCGTCCAGGAATTCCCGGACGCGGTCGTGAATGGATGCTATTTCGAACATTTACGCTCCGAGTATGCGGCGCAGCTCGACCAGGGGCCGAGGCTTGTGCACGCGCGGCAGGGTCCGCAGGATTTCGTCCACGGTGGTGATCCCGAGAGCGGCCTTGGTGATGCCGTCTTCGAGCAGGGAGACCAGGCCGGCCTTCTCCAGGCTGATCTCCCGGAGTTCATGGGTTGTCCTGCGCTGCAGGACCGCGTCGCGGATGAATACTTCGGGGATGAGCATTTCGTACACGGCGAGCCGGCCCTTGTAGCCGCTGTGCCGGCAGGCGGCGCACCCCCGGCCCTTGCGGAACTCCGCCCCGGCCAGGTCGCCGTATGTGCACCCGATGCGCCTGAGCTGGCTCAGGTCGGGCTGATAGGGCACGGCGCAGTGCGGGCAGACCTTGCGCACGAGACGCTGCGCCAGAACGCAGGACAGGGTCGAGGACACCAGAAATGGCTCGATGTCCATATCAAGCAAGCGCACCAAGGCTCCGATGCTGTCCTCGGTATGGAAGGTCGTCAGGACCTTGTGGCCGGTCAGGGCGGTCTGGATGCACATGACGGCCGAAAAATGGTCGCGGACCTCGCCGATGACCACGATGTCCGGGTCCTGGCGGACAATGTGCTTGAGGGTCTCCTCGAAGGTCAGGCCGATGGAGGGCATGATGGAGCACTGGCCGATGCCGCGCACCTTGTACTCCACGGGGTCTTCGGCCGTGATGATGCTCACGTCGGGGCGGTTCAGGTAGTTGATGCAGCTGTAGACCGTCGTCGACTTGCCCGAGCCCGTGGGGCCCGTGACCATGATCACGCCCGAAGGCGCGTCGAGGGCCTCCTCCATGAAACGGTTCAGCATGCCCGGCAGCATGCCCAGCTCGTGCATGGGCAGGAGTTCCTCCTGGCTCTTGAGCAGGCGCATGACGATCTGTTCGCCGTAGACCGTGACGTAGAAGGACATGCGCAGGTCGATCTGCACGCCCATATGGTTGAAGATGAGCCGGCCGTCCTGGTGGCGGCGCTTTTCGGCGATGTCGGCGCCGCACATGATCTTGAAGCGGCTGACCAGGGACGCGACCACGCCGATGGGGTAATCGCGGAAATTGACCATGACCCCGTCGACGCGGAAGCGCACGCGCAGACGGTCGGACATGGGCTCGACGTGGATGTCGCTGGCTCCGCGCTTGAAGGCGGCCAGCACGATGGTGTTGGCGATTTCGACGACGTTGAGGCGTCCCTGGTCCGAGGCCGCGCCCAGGCGCAGCTCTTCCTTGCGCTTGGCCAGGATCTCGTCGAGCTGGCTGACCCGGGTGATGCACACGACGATGTTCTTGCCGAAATAGTCCCGCGCCGCGTCCAGGCTGCGCGGGTCCAGAGGATCGACAAAGGCGATGCGGATGGAGCCGTCCGTCTGCATGTCGTAGGGCACGAAGCGGTACTGCTCGTAATACTCCACCGGCCCGCGCCCGAGCAGGCCGGGGTCGGGCTCCTTGGCCGTCAGCTCCAAAACCGGCAGCCCGAGCTGCAGGGCCAGGATTTCCGTCAGCTTGTCGTCGGCCAGAAATTTATGTTGGATGAGAATGTCGCCGAGCTTCTGCTGGCGCCCCTCCTGGGCCTGCAAGGCCAAGGCGCGGTCCAGTTCCTCGTCGGTCAGATAGCCGAGCCCGCCCAGCAGGTCGCCGATGCGCAGCTCGCCCTGGTTGCGGCGGATGGTCTGGCGCATCTGCTCGTCCGTGACATAGCCGAGCTCGAGCACCACTTCGGACAACGGCTTGGCCATATGCAGCCTGGAGGCCACGCGTCGCGCATAGTCCGCCTGTTGCTCGCTCAGGAACCCTTCGCGGACAAGAAGCGAGATGATGGGGTTGAAAGCCTGTCCGTTGCCGTTATCCAGATTCATGTCCGCCGCCCGTCACGCTCCCGGCGCTTCAGCGTAAAAGGTAGAAACCCAGTTCCTTGTCGTATTCGCTTTTGGAGAATCGCACTCCGACGGCGGTCTCCCTGATATTGCGCACCTCACCACGCCTCTGTATCAGATCGTGCGGAGGACGGTCCAACCGAAACTGCACCGTGAGGGCGTCGCCGACTTCAAGCTCGGCCGGGCTCTCGCCTGTACCGCCCTCGGCGGTAAAGGACAGGCCGCTCATGGACAGGTCGTTGACGCGAATCTCCAGAAGCTCCTCGGTCCTGTGCACATGGCACCAGCCGGACAGGGCAACCGGTCGGCGATAATACGCACGGAATTCGATGAGAACGGGAACACTCACGCCGCAACGGCACTTGATCTTGATGCGGCTGTCTTTCTCGCGGTAGCTGGAAGCATCGAAGGCCGTTTTGAACCCGCACTCCGGACACTGGAAAACAGCCTTTCCCTGCTTGTCGGCATATACTTTGTCCATGGCCTCCCCTTGTTCCCGTCTTCGCAGTCAACCCGGCCGAAATGTGACAGATATATGAACATGCTACGGTCTGAACTCCAGCATGTAAAGGCCGGCCGCCTTGCGCCCGCATCGCAAAAAAACCCCGACCTGGCGACAGATCAGGGTTTTCGGATGAGCAGGCGCCGGATGTCCTCCAGCTCGCGCCGGATGGCTTCCAGCGGGACATGAACCGCCTCGGCGCCCTCCAGCTTCTGCCGGGCGCCCTTGATGGTCAGCTTCTCAACGTAGAGCAGGTGGCGGATCTTCTCCAGCAGGCGGACATGCTCCTCGGTGTAATACCGCTGGCCCTTGGTCGTCCGGGCGGCCTGGAGCTGGGGGAACTCCTCCTCCCAGAAGCGCAGCACATAGGGCTCGACGCCAAGATGTCTGGCGACCTGGCCGATGCGCAGGCGTTTTTCCGCGGCGGGCGTTACGGGTCTGAGCACGTTCCCTCCTGGCCGCAGGGCCTGTCAGGAAAAGCGGACAGGCAGCTTTGCGACCAGATGCTGGCCGATGCGTTGGTTGATTTTCTCCACTTCCTTGTCCTTCAGGGTCCGCTCCGGGTGGCGGAAAACGAACCGATAGGACAGGTTGCGCTCCTCGCTCCCCGCGGGAGTGAAGATGTCCACAAGGTAGACGTCCTCGAGCAGGGGCTCGTTCATTGCCTTGACCGTATCAACTACCGCGCCGATTGCAAGGCCTGGCGCCGCGACGAGAGTCATGTCGCGACGCACGACCGGGAATCTCGGGATGGCCCGGAACGCGGCGCTGCGGCGCAGGCTCATGAGCAAATCGAGATCAAGGTCCGCGAACCAGACCTCGCCCCTGGCCTGATAGGCGTCGGCCAGGTCCTCGCGGATCCGTCCGAGCCGGCCGACGGTCGTTTCGCCCGTCCGGACCAGCACCTCCGGCGCCAGATAGGGATGCTCGCCGCCGCGCTCGAAGGCGGCCGCGCCCACGCCAAGGCTCATGAGCAGGTGCTCCACCAGGCCCTTCACGTCCTCGTAGCCCAGGCCCCCTTCGGGATACGGGTAACGGGCCGGGAAACGGCCGCCGTGCAGCAGGATGGCCAGGCGATTGTTCTCGCGGGTCAGGGTGTCGCTGTCCGGGTCCTGGACAAAGGTGTGGGCCACCTCGAAGATGCGGATGCGCGTATTGTCCTGGCTCATGTTCTGGCGCAGGGAGCCCAGCAGCCCCGGGGCCAGTTCCGTGCGCAGGACGTTCATCTCCTCGCTCAAGGGGTTGAAGATGTGCACGCGTCCCTCGGCCGGCAAGCCGCAGCGGTCCAGGTCGGCCGTGCCGACGAAGCTGTAGTTGACGACCTCGGCCAGGCCGATGCCGCGTCCCCACTCCTTGACCTGGTTCAGGAAGGCAAACGTCGGGTCGGCCTTGTCCAGGTCCCGGAGGCTCTTCTTGACCGTGGGCAGCACGGCTTCGATGCGGTCCATGCCGTAGACGCGGGCCACCTCCTCGATGAGGTCCACCTCACGCTCCAGGTCCAGGCGGAAGGACGGGGCCGTGACCTTCCACGGTTCGCCCTCGTCGATGGCGCAGCCCAGGCTGGCCAGGGTCTCGCGGCAGAAGCCCGGAGCCATGTCCACGCCCAGAAGTTTCGTGGCCTTGGCCGGGGAGAAATTGATGACGCGCGCCGCATAGGGACTGGGCTCGGCCTTGGCCACGCCTGGGGCCACGACGCCGCCCGAGACCGCGGCCATGAGCGCGGCCGCGCGGTTCATGGCGTGGGTGTTGCCAATCTGGTCCACCCCGCGCTCGAAACGGTAGGAGGCGTCGCTGGACAGGCCCAGCCTGCGGGCCGTCTTGCGGATGGAGGCCGGGTCGAAGACCGCGCTCTCCAGCAGGACCGTGGTGCTGCCGTCGCCGATCTCGGAGTTGGCCCCGCCCATGACCCCGGCCAGCGCCACCGGGCGCTCGTCGTCCCAGATGAGCAGGTCGCGGCCCGTAAGCAGGCGCTCCTGGCCGTCGAGGGTTATCAGGCGCATGCCGTCCTCGGCCAGGCCGACGCGGATGCGGGCGCCGCGCAGCAGGTCGCGGTCAAAGGCGTGCAGGGGCTGGCCGCACTCCATCATGACGTAGTTGGTCACGTCGACGATGTTGTTGATGGGCCGCAGGCCCACGGCGATGAGCCGGTAGCGCAGCCAGGCCGGGCTCGGCCCGATCTTCACGCCGCGGATGAGCCGGGCCTGGTACAGGGGGCACAGGGCCGGGTCGGGTTCGATGCGGAAATTCTCGAAGGCGTCGCCGCCCTCGGTCAGCTCCGTCTGCGGCACGGACAGGGGCAGGCCGAAGGCGGCCGCCACTTCGCGGGCCAGGCCGAGAACCGAGAGGCAGTCGGCGCGGTTGGGCGTGATGCTCACGTCGAGAACGGTCCGGTCCAGGCCCAGGGCCTCGCAGATGGGCGTGCCCACGGCCAGGTCGGCGTCCAGGACCATGATGCCATCATGGTTCTCGCCCAGGCCCATCTCGCGCTCGGAGCAGATCATGCCGCACGAGGTCTGGCCGCGCAGCTTGGCCTTCTTGATCTCCAGGCCGCCGGGCATGATCGTGCCCACGGGCGCAACGGGCACCTTCTGGCCCGCTGCCACGTTGGGCGCGCCGCAGACGATGTCGAGCAGTTCGCCCGTTCCGATGTCGACCCTGCAGACCGAGAGGTGGTCAGAGGAAGGATGCGCCGCGCACTCGGCGACAAAGCCGACCACGATCTTCTCCAGGGCGGCGAAGGGGTGGCCGATCTCCTCGACCTCGAGGCCGAGCATGGTCAGCCGGTCGGCCAGCGTTTGGGCGTCGCCCGTGTAGGGCACGAATTCCCGCAACCAGTTGAGACTCAAAAGCATGGTGAAACCCTATGTCGCTCAGGCGAATTGCCGGAGGAAGCGCAGATCGTTCTCGAAAAACATGCGCAGGTCGCCGATGCCGTACTTGAGCATGGCGATGCGCTCCACCCCGAGGCCGAAGGCGAAGCCGGTGTAGACTTCCGGGTCGTACCCGACCTTCTCGAACACGGCCGGGTCGACCATGCCGCAGCCCAGGATCTCCACCCAGCCCGTCTCCTTGCACACGCGGCAGGGCTCGCCGTTCACGCGGCCCTTGCCGCCGCAGATGACGCAGCTGATGTCCACCTCGGCGCTGGGCTCCGTGAAGGGGAAGAAGCTCGGCCGGAAGCGGACCTTGGTGTCATGGCTGAACACGGTCTGGACAAAGGCCGTGAGGATGCCGCGCAGGTCGGCCATGGTCACGTTCGTGTCCACGAGCAGCCCTTCGACCTGATGGAACATGGGGGTGTGCGTGATGTCCGAGTCGCGGCGGTAGACCTTGCCCGGCGCGACAACGCCCAGAGGCGGTTTGCGGGCCAGCATGGTCCGCACCTGCAGGGGCGAGGTATGGGTGCGAAGCAGGATGGAGTCGGAAATGTAGAGGGTGTCCTGCATGTCCCGGGCGGGGTGCTCGGGCGGGAGGTTCAGGGCCTCGAAGTTGTTGAAGTCGTTCTCGACCTCGGGACCGGACACGACCTCGAAACCCAGGCCGGTGAAGACCGCGCAGATCTCGCGGGTCACGCGGGTCACGGGGTGCAGGGAACCCAGGTCCGGCTGCCAGGACGGGAACGAGGGGTCGAAGGCGCCCAGGGCCTTCTCCTGTTCGCGCGCCTTGAGGGCGGCCAGCCGATCCTCCCACAGGGAGGTCATTGCGGTCTTGACCTGGTTGGCGGCCTTGCCTGCGGCCGGGCGTTCCTCGGGCGAAAGCGCCGTCAGCCCGGACATGAGGTCGGCCAGGAGGCCCTTGCGGCCAAGAAAGCGGACGCGCAGTTCCTCCAACTCTTCCAATGAAGAAGCCTGGCCCAGGGCTTCAGTCAGCTCCGGGACCAGGCTTTCCAGCTTGCAAGTGATATCGTGAGCCACTAGTTCGCCTTGGATTTTACCATTTCACACAGCTTGGCGAAGGCGTCCTTTTCATAGACAGCCATGTCGGCCAGGGCCTTACGGTTGAGATTGATCTCGGCGAGCTTCAGGCCGTGCATGAAGCGGTTGTAGGTCAGGCCGTACTGGCGCACGCCGGCGTTGATGCGCACGATCCACAGCTTGCGGAAGGCTCTCTTCTTCTGCTTCCGGTCGCGGTAGGCGAAACATAAGGCGCGCTCGACGGTTTCGCGGGCGGTGCGGTACAGGACTCTGCGGCCTGCGCGGTAGCCCTTGGCAAGGGTCAGAAACTTCTTGTGCCTTCTGTGGGCTGTTTTTCCTCTTTTGACTCTCATGGTGTTCTCCTTTCAATGTCAGGCATAGTGGGAAAAGACTATGCGCTGAGCTGAGGCTCCGGCCCGATGCCGGAAACTAGAAAATGTACGGGACCAAGCGGCGAATGGCGGCAACACAGGACTGGGCAGCCGTGGTGGACTGACGCAGCTGTCTTTTGCGCTTCGCGGATTTCTTGGTCAGGATGTGGCGCATGTTGGCATGGCTTCTCTTCACCTTGCCGCTGCCCGTGACCTGAAAACGCTTGGCTGCACTTCTGTTGGTCTTGACCTTTGACATAGTTCCTCCTCGGACGACTCGTATGGCCGCGTGAGCGGCCGGCAATACTGCTCCCTCCCGCCAAAACGGCGGGAAATTTTTCTTTGGGGGCGGGAAGGGAGCCTATTTCTTGGGAAGCCCTGCCAGCAGCAGGAACATGGTCCGGCCTTCGACACGGGAAGTCTGCTCGACCTTGGCCACATCGGCGAGCATTTCGACCACCCGGTCCAGGATGACCTGTCCGCGATCCTTGTGCGCCATCTCGCGCCCACGGAAAAAGACCGTGACCTTGCAACGGTCCCCGTCTTCGATGAAGCGGCGGATGTGCTTGACCTTGGTCATCAGGTCGTGGTCGTCGGTGTGCGGCCGGAACTTGATTTCCTTGACCTGAATCTGGGTCTGGCGCTTCTTGGCTTCCTGGGACTTCTTCTTTTCCTCGTAGAGATACTTGCCGTAGTCCATGATCTTGCAGACCGGCGGCTTGGCGTTTGGCGCCACCTCGACCAGGTCAAGACCCAATTGTTCGGCACGTTCCAGAGCCTCGGGCACGCTCATGATGCCCAACTGGTTCCCGTCATCTCCTACAACCCGGATTTCCTTGGCCCTGATTTGCTTGTTCCGGCGGGCCTTAGCAGCTGAAAGAATATCTCATTCCTCCATTTTTAAAGGGTTTCTCGCACTCTTCCCGCAACAGGGCGGCGAAGGCATTGATGGGCATGGCACCCAGATTGGTGCCGCCGAGCGCGCGCACATTGACGCTGGCCTGCTCGACTTCCTGATCACCGATGACAAGTGCGTACGGAATCTTCTCCAGCTGGGCCTCGCGCACCTTGTACCCGAGCTTCTCGTTGCGCAGATCCAGTTCCACGCGCACCCCTTCGCGCCGCAACGCTTCCTGGCACGAACGGGCAAATTCGTTGTGGCTGTCGGTCACGGTCAGGATGCGGGCCTGCACGGGCGCGAGCCAAGCCGGGAAGGCCCCGGCGAAATGTTCCGTGAGGATGCCGATGAACCGCTCCACCGACCCCATGATGGCGCGGTGCACCATGACAGGCCGGTGCCGTTCGCCATCTTCGCCCACGTATACCAAGTCGAAACGATCCGGCAAGGTGAAATCGACCTGGATGGTCGAGCACTGCCACAGGCGGCCCAGGCAGTCGCGCAGCTTGACGTCGATCTTGGGTCCGTAGAAGGCGCCGTCGCCCTCGTTGATGGCGTAGGGCAGGCCCATTTCGTTCATGGCGTCCATGAGGGCGGCCGTCGCCCGCTCCCAGTCCTCGTCGGAGCCGATAGACTTCTCGGGGCGGGTGCTAATCTCCATGGTGTATTCGAACCCGAACACGCCCATGAGGTCCTGGATCCAGGCCATGACACCCTTGATCTCGTCCTGGAGCTGATCCGGACGGCAGATGATGTGGGCGTCGTCCTGGGTGAACTGGCGCACGCGCATGAGGCCGTGCAGCACGCCCGAAAGCTCGTGGCGGTGCACCACGCCGAACTCGAAGAGGCGCACGGGCAGGTCGCGGTAGCTGCGCTGGCTCGTGTTGTAGATGAGCATGTGCGCCACGCAGTTCATGGGCTTCACGCCGTAGGGGACCTCGTCGATCTCCGTGAAGTACATGTTCTCACGGTAGTTGGCGTAGTGCCCGGAGGTCTCCCACAGGTCGCGCTTCAAAATTTGGGGGGTGCGCACGATGCCGTAGCCGCGGCGGATCATTTCCTTGTTCACGAAATCTTCGAGGATGGTCCGCAACAGGCCGCCCTTGGGGTGCCAGTAGGCCATGCCCGCGCCGCCACGTTCGTGGAAGCTGAAAAGGTCGAGCTGGGGGCCGAGCTTGCGGTGGTCGCGCTTCTTGGCCTCCTCGATCATGGCCAGGTGGGCCTTCAGGTCCTTGGGAGTGGCGAAGGCCGTACCGTAGATGCGCTGCAGCATGGGGCGGGAGGAATCGCCGCGCCAGTAGGCGCCGGCCACGGAGGTCAGCTTCACGGCCTGCAGGAAACCCGTGGAGGGCAGGTGCGGGCCACGGCAGAGGTCGGCGAAGTCGCCGTGGCGGTACACGGACACGCGGTCCGCGCCGAGGTCGTCGATGATTTCGAGCTTGTAGGTTTCACCCATGGAGGCGAACAGGGCCTTGGCCTCACTCGCGCTCATCTCCTCGCGGGAGAAGGGGCGGTTGGCGGCCACGGACGCGCGCATGCGCTCCTCGATCTGCTCCAGGTCCTCGGGAGTGAAAGGGCGCTCGTAATCGAAATCGTAGTAGAAGCCGTTTTCGATGTCCGGGCCGATGGTGACCTTGGCGGAAGGGAAAAGCTCCTTCACGGCCTCGGCCATGACGTGGGCGGCGCTGTGGCGCAGGACGGCCAGGCCCTTGGGGGTTTCGAGGAACACGGGCTCCAGGGTCGCGGTCCCGGCCGGCACGGTCTGCGCCAGATCGACGAGGATTCCGTCGCATTCGCACGCAACCACGGATTTCATCTTCTTGCCGGAAAGCACGCCGCGCAGCGCGTCGGCGCAGGTCTGCCCCGCCTGGATCTCGATGTCCTGTCCCTGAATCTGAGCCATATGCCTTGCCTCACAAACACGATAGGGAGGCTTGAGCCTCCCTATGAGTTCTTTTTTGGTAGGCGCGAGGAGGGTCGAACTCCTGACCCCTTGCACGTCAAGCAAGTGCTCTCCCACTGAGCTACGCGCCTAAATGGAGAGCCGCATATATCCCCGCATTTGCGAGCATGTCAACACTCTTTTTTCACGTCTTGCGATTTTTTTTCGGAACTGCCATCGCAGGCCCACCGGTCAACATCCACGGAGCCGCAATGAACCCATATCTCATCATCGTCCTCTCCTCCGTCATCCTGGGCGCAGGCTGGAGCCTCTTCCTTGAGTGGCTCAACCTCCAATCCCTCGCCCCGTCCGCCCCACCTCTGCTCGCCGACGTCCACGACCCGCAGGCCTACCGCCGCTCCCAGGACTACGCCCGCGCCCGCGGCGCATGGGACATGATCGAGCAGACCGTAGGCACGGCGGCCACCCTGGCCTTCATCCTGGCGGGGGGCTTTCCCCTGGCCGACCGACTGGCCCGCATCGGCGACAGCGACATCCTGACAGGACTGGCCTTCTTCTGCCTGCTCTTCGCCGGCTCGGAACTGCTGGGGTTGCCCTTCTCCATATATAGGACCTTTGTGCTCGAGGCCCGCTTCGGCTTCAACACCACCACGCCAGGCACCTTCATTCTGGACAGGCTCAAGGGGTACCTCCTGGCCGCCGCCCTGGGCCTGACCCTGCTGGCCGCGGTGCTCTGGCTCTTCTCGTCCTTCGGTCCATGGGCCTGGACGCTGTGCTGGGCGGTCACGACGATCTTCTCCGTTGCCCTGACCTTCCTCGCGCCTTCCCTGATCATGCCCCTCTTCAACACCTTCACGCCCCTCGAGGACCGCAATCTGCTGGACAGGCTGCGGGACCTGGCCCGGCGCACGGGTTTCGACCTCGGCGGCGTCTTCGTCATGGACGGATCAAAGCGGTCCACCAAGGCCAACGCCTTCTTCACGGGCCTGGGACGCACCAAGCGCATCGCCCTCTACGACACGCTGCTGGCGGCCCATGAGGCCGACGAGATCGAGGCCATCCTGGCCCACGAAATCGGACACTACCGCCTGGGGCACATCACCAGGGGGCTCGTCCTGTCCATCCTGCAGACGGGGTTGCTCCTCACCCTGATGGGCCAGGCGATCACCCTGCCGGGACTGTACGAGGCCTTCGGCATGACCGCCATGCCCGTGCACGCGGGCCTGGTCTTCTTCCTCCTGCTGTATTCCCCGGTGTCGCTGGTGCTGACACCATTCTTCGCCGGGCTCTCGCGCCGCCGCGAATTCGAGGCCGACAGCTTCGCCGCGGCGCACCTCCCCTCGCCCGAGCCCCTGGTCCGCGCCCTGAAGAAGATATCCAGCCAGAGCCTGGCCAACCTCACCCCGCACCCCTGGTACGTCTTCTTTCATTACAGCCATCCCCCGCTGGGCGCGAGGATCGCGGCCCTGGCAGACTCCGGCAAATCCGCGCGCAAGTGACGGCCGTCTTTGCAATTCCGCCGATTTCGGCTATCCACGCTGCCATGCACTCCACCCCAAGCCAGGCGCGCACCGTGAATGACACGACACCCTGCATCCTGATCGTCGACGACGAACCGCTGAACATCAAGCTGCTCGACATCGTGCTTACCAAAGGCGGCTACCGCACCATTTCGGCCACCAGCGGACCGGCCGCGCGCGCCGCGGCCCTGGAGCAGTCGCCGGACCTCATCCTCCTCGACGTGCTCATGCCCGGCGAGGACGGTTACGTCACCTGCGAACTGCTCAAGCACGACCCCCGGACCTCGGACATCCCCGTCATCTTCATCTCGGCCCTGACGGACACTTCCAGCAAGGTCCGCGGCCTGGAAGTCGGCGGCGTGGACTTCGTGTCCAAACCCTTCGAGAAGGCCGAGGTCCTGGCGCGGGTCAAGGTGCACCTCAAGCTGCGGCTGACCTACAAGGCCCTGATCGAAGCCCAGGCCCAGCGCCTGGCCCAGGTCCAGGACGCCCAGCAGGCCCTCCTGGTCCAGCCCGGCGACCTGCCCGAGGCGGGTTTCGCCGTGCACTTCGAGCCAGTCCTGGAGGCGGGTGGCGACTTCTACGACGTTCTGCGCGTGGGCGGCGCGTCCTTCGACTACATCGTGGCCGATGTCAGCGGGCACGACCTGGGCACGTCCTACGTGACCTCGGCCCTGAAGGCCCTCTTCAGCCAGAACTGCAACGTGGTCACCTCCCCGTCCGAGAGCCTGACCATGATCAACAGCGTCCTGTGCCGCATCCTGACCGGCGGCACCCACATCACGGCGGGGTTCGCCCGCCTGAACCGCGAACAGCGCACCCTGCACTACGTCAACGCCGCCCACCCCGCCCCGGTCCTGCTGCGCGCCGACGGCGGCGTGGAGACCCTCCAGGCCACGGGGGACCTGCTCGGCGTGTTCGACTCGGTCCTGTTCGAAGCCCTGTCCATTCCCGTGAACCCGGGCGACCGGCTCTTCATGTACACCGACGGACTCATCGAGGGCTTCGGCGACGAAAAGATGACCCGGGAGGAAGGCCTGGAACGCCTTACCGCGACCTGCGCCGCCCATCGCGGCCTGCCAATGGCCCGGGCCGTGGAGGCAATCCACGCCGCCCTCGTTCCCCCCGGCGCGCCGCGCGGGGACGACACCATCCTGCTGGCCCTGGAGGTCTGAACATGTTCGACTTCACGCCCCTGCACCACGGCTTCGATCTGGAGATGGACACGGACCTGAGCAACGTCGACCTCTGCGTGGAGCGCATCCGGCTCTTCCTGGAGGAGCGCGGGGAGCAGGGACACCTCTTCGCCGTCTCCCTCCTGGCGAGGGAGGCCCTAAACAACGCCATGATCCACGGCAACGGACTGGACCCGGCCAAGCGGGTATCCTTCAGGTTCACCGCCACGGACGGAGGGTACGATCTGGAAGTGGAGGACCAGGGACCGGGCTTCGACTGGCAGGGACACATGCAGGTCAGCAGCGGCGTCGACGACATCCGCGGGCGGGGGCACGAAATCTACCGCAACTACGCCCGCGCCGTCAGTTACAACGACCGGGGCAACGCCCTGAGACTTGAATACCGGAGGGAGTGATGCACAGCTTTCAGGTGGAGACCGACGCCAGGGAGGTGATGATCGACATCACCGGCCGCCTGGAGGAACTGCTGCGGGAGTCCGGCGCGCAGTCCGGGCTCATGACGGTCTACACGCCGCACACGACAACGGGCCTGACCATCAACGAAGGGGCCGACCCCGACGTTTGCCGGGACATCCTGGCCCATCTGCGGGTCATGGTGCCGAGGCACGCGGGCTTCCGCCACGCCGAAGGGAACTCCGACGCGCACATCAAGGCCACGCTCCTGGGCTCGTCGGTGCAGATCATCGTCGAGCGGGGGCGACTCGTGCTCGGGACCTGGCAGCACGTCTTCCTCGGGGAGTTCGACGGGCCCCGCAGGCGCACCCTCCAGGTCACGATCCTGTCCTGACCCTCACTCCTCGCGCAAAGGTCGCGTCATCAGCTCGCGCACGGCTTCGGCCGGGTTCTTGCCCTCGAAGAGCACCGCATGCACCTGCCCGGTGATGGGCAGCTCGATGCCGAGCTTGCGGCCCAGGGCGAACACGGCTTCCGTCGTCTTGACCCCTTCGGCCACGTTGTGCATGCCCCCCAGGATCTCGTCGAGGGTCTGCCCGCGGCCGATGGCCAGACCGACGCGGCGGTTGCGGCTCAGGTCGCCCGTGCAGGTCAGGACCAGGTCACCCATGCCCGAGAGGCCCATGAAGGTGGCGGAGTTGGCGCCCAGGGCCGCGCCCAGGCGCGACATCTCGGACAGGCCGCGGGTGATGAGGGCCGCGCGCGCGTTCTGGCCGAAGCCCAGGCCATCGGAGATGCCCGAGGCGATGGCCATGATGTTCTTGACCGCCCCGCCCAGCTCCACGCCCGTGACGTCGGCGTTGACGTAGACGCGGAAGGTCTCGGTGGAAAAGAGGGTCTGCACCCGGTCGGCCAGATCCGCATCCGCGCAGCCCAGGGTCACGGCCGTGGGCAGGCCCGCCACAACCTCCGTGGCGAAGGACGGTCCCGAAAGCACCGCGTACCGGGGATCAAGGCCGGCAAGCTCGGCCGCGACCACCTGGCCCATGGTGCGGAACGTCCCCAGCTCCACGCCCTTGCTGGCGCAGACGAAACCGGCGCCCGCGGGGAACAGCGCCCTGTTTTCGCGCAGGAAAGCGCCCAGGTTCTGGCACGGCACGGCCAGCACGACGCACCGGGCGTCCTTGAGCACGGCCGCCAGGTCCGCGCTGGCCCGCAGGTCCCGGCACAAGGCCTGCCCCGGGAGATAGCGGGAGTTGGTGCCGGACTCGACGATTTCCCGCGCCGCGTCTTCCCTGCGCGTCCACAGGCACGCGTCCTCCCCTTTCCGGGCCAGCACGTTGGCCAGGGCCGTGCCCCAGCTTCCTCCTCCAAGCACCGCGACGTTCACGCAACCCTCCAGGTTTCCTCGATGTCGGCAAGACGGCACTATCGAGGATGCGCCCGTTTCTGTAAAGGGTCCTCTTGTCAGCATATGGCGAAACGGGTAAGGAGCGACCTCGAAACATGACCGGAAGCCTCCGGCGCAACACGAGGAATAGCCGTGCATTTCACCCAGACCGAACACGAAATCCTACGCATCGTCCAGGACACCCTGCCCGACAGCGCCACCCCCTACGCGGACATCGCCCGCCAGGCCGGCGGCACCGAGGAGGAAGTCCTCGAACTGCTCAAGAAACTGAAGAAAGGCGGCCAGATCCGCCGCTTCGGCGCCACCCTGCGCCATCAGCAGGCCGGGTACGGCTTCAACGCCATGGTCGCCTGGTACATCGAGGAGGGCTTCGACCCTGACGAGGTGGGCCGCATCATGGCCCGGCGCCCGGAGATTTCCCACTGCTACCTGCGCCCCAACTGCATGGACTGGCCCTACGACATGTACACCATGATCCACGGCAAGAGCCGCGACGACTGCATGCAGGTCGTGCGCGAGCTCGTGGAGCAGACCGGCGTGACGCAGTACGAAATGCTCTTCAGCATCAAGGAGCTGAAGAAGACGTCCATGGAATATTTTTAGCCCCGCATTTGGAGAAAGCCCCATGACCAGATCCCAGGAACTCTTCGAGAAAGCCCAGACCCTCATCCCCGGCGGCGTGAACAGCCCCGTGCGCGCCTGCCGCAGCGTCAGTTGCGACCCGCTCTTCATCGCCAGGGCCTCGGGCAGCAAACTCGTGACCGAGGACGGACAGGAGCTGATCGACTACGTCATGTCCTGGGGCCCCATGCTTCTGGGACACAACCATCCCGACGTGGCCGCGGCCATCGCCGCCACGGCCCAGGGCGGCACGAGCTTCGGCGCGCCGTGCCGCCTGGAGGTCGAACTGGCCCAGGCCGTGGTGGACGCGGTGCCGGGCATCGACATGGTCCGCATGGTCAGCTCGGGCACCGAGGCGACCATGAGCGCCCTGCGCCTGGCCCGGGGGTACACGGGCCGAAACGGCGTGATAAAATTTCACGGCGGCTATCACGGCCATGCCGACGCCTTCCTGGCCAGCGCCGGCTCGGGCGTGGCCACGCAGTCCATCCCCGGTACGCCCGGCGTGCCCCAGGACGTGGTCAAGCACACCCTCCTGGCCCACTACAACGATCTGGACGCCGTCAAAACCCTGTTCGCGAACCACGGCCACGACATCGCGGCGGTCATCGTCGAGCCCGTAGCCGGCAACATGGGGATGGTCCTGCCCAAGCCCGGATTCCTGGAAGGTCTGCGCGAACTGACCCGGGCCTACGGCGCGCTGCTGATCTTCGACGAGGTCATAACGGGCTTCCGCGTGGCCTTCGGCGGCGCCCAGCAGGCCTTCGGCATCGACCCCGACCTGACCTGCCTGGGCAAGATCATCGGCGGCGGCCTGCCCGTGGGCGCCTACGGCGGCAAGCGCGAGATCATGAGCCACATCGCGCCCAGCGGCACCGTCTACCAGGCCGGCACCCTCTCGGGGAACCCGTTGGCCATGGCCGCGGGCCTGGCCACCCTGAAGGCCCTGGCGTCCCGCGACTACGCGGCCCTGGCCGTTCGCACCGAGGCCTTTTCGCGGGAACTCGAGAACATTTTGCACAGCAAGGGCGTCCCGGTCACGCGCAACCACATCGCCTCCATCTTCACCCTGTTCTTCACCGAAACGCCGGTGACGGACTTCCCATCGGCCCAGACGGCCGACAGCGGACTTTTCGTCTCCTACTACCAGCAGATGCGCGCGCAGGGCATCTATCTTGCACCGTCCGGTTACGAATGCGCCTTCACGTCCTTCGCCCACAGCGACGAAGACCTGGAACGCACCTTGGACGCCGCGAAGAGGGTCAGGTTCTGAAGTGGAACCCAATTTCTCGGCATCCTTGACTGAAGACCAAGACCGTCGATATAAACGTCCCAGCTTGTGCTTTTTGTAACGTTTCTTTCTGGAGGTAGAAAGAGGATGAAAAAATCACTGTTGTTGAGCCTGATCTGCGCGGCGCTCCTGTCCCTGATCGCCGCCCCGGTCCTGTTCGCCGCCGACGCCCCCAAGGATGACTACGTCATCAAGGCCCCCGAAGGCATGAAGACCAAGGAAAAGGACGGCAAGCCCGGCGCTCTGCAGAAGTCCGTTGCCTTCCCGCACTCCAAGCACGCCGCCGTGGAGTGCAAGGAATGTCACCACACCCTTGACGCCGACGGCGGCAAGGTCAAGCAGTGCACGTCCGCCGGCTGTCACGACTCTCTGGAGGCTCGTGGCAAGGATAACGCCAAGGACGTCAAGCTGGTTGAGAACGCCTTCCACACTCAGTGCATCGAGTGCCACAAGGCTCTGAAGAAGGAAAACAAGCCCACCGGCCCCACCGCCTGTGGCAAGTGTCACACCAAGTAGGGTAGCACCCGAAATTTCGATCAGCACAAGCAAAGGCCGGCCTTTGGTTCGCCCCTGCCGCAGACCCTGCGGCAGGGGCTTTTTTTTCGGCGGGAAATCGGATAGCCCGCACCGTACATTGCCCTTGCCGACGCTTCCTGCTAGGAAATGCCGATGCCCCAACGTCAAGAAAGGATCTCGCCATGAACACACCGCACAACCCGACGGACGACATCTTGGAACTCACGGACATCGTGGAGGAAGGAGCGCCCGAGGCGCCGGGCCTCGACTTCGCCATGGACAGGGCGGTGGACGCCAGAAGCCTGGACGAGGAACTCGACAACCTCCTGCGCGACACGGACTCCACGCTGAAGGCAGTCCATGCGGGCGAAACGGACATTCCTTTCGACACGCTCCCTGCCGAAAGCCGGCAGGCCGGCGTGACCAGGGCCGCGCAGTCGGCATCGCCGCAGGCGGACCTCTCCGACCTGGATGATCTTTTCGGCTCGCTACAGCTCGACGACGCCAACTCGACTCAGGACTCCCTGGACATGCTCCTGGACGAAAAGTCGCAGGGACAGGCTGTCGCGACGGATATTCCCGCAACCGAAGAGATCATCGATCTCGACCTCGAGGTCCCCGGACTCGACGCCGACGACTCGGCCCCGGACCTTCTGGAACTGACCGACGAACTGCTGGCCGACATCCCCGAAACCGTGCTGGTCCCGCCTGCGGACAGCCAGGCGATCAAGGCCGCGGAAGCGCCCATATTTCCCTCTCCGGAAGGCCTTGATCTCGACATCGAAACCGTGACCCCACGATTCGAGACGGCCGTCGAACTTCAGCCCGAGCCGGCGCAACCGACAGCCGCGGCTCCCGAACAGCCGGAGCCGTCCGTTTCCCAGGCCGAACTCGAAATCCTGAGCGCACGGCTGGACGCCCTGGAGGCCAGGCCCGTGCCCGAGCCGGAAATCAGGCCGGAGCAGGTGCTCGGCGCCCTGCCCGACTCCCCCGACGACCTGCCCATGACACGGGCCCTGCGCGAAGGCATCATGCAGGCCGTGGACGACAGGCTCGCCGCAGCGGCTTCGAACCCGGAACTGGCGAATCTCCGCCAAGCCGCCACGGAGCTCTCGGCACGCATCGCGGCCCTGGAGACCCGGCCGGAACCGAGCGTGAAAATCAGCCCGGAACAGGTGCTGGCCGCGCTGCCCGACTCCCCCGATGACCTGCCCATGGCCCGGACCCTGCGCGACGGCATCATGCAGGCCGTGGACGACAGGCTCGCCGCAGCGGCTTCGAACCCGGAGCTGGCGGATCTCCGCCAAGGCGCCACGGAGCTCTCGGCACGCATCGCGGACCTGGAGACCCGGCCGGAACCGACCGTGGAAATCAGCCCGGAGCAGGTGCTGACCGCGCTGCCCGACTCTCCCGATGCCCTGCCCCTGGCCCGGGCCCTGCGCGACGAGATTCTCGCCACCGTTGAGGCGAAGTCCGCCCTCATGGTGCAGCCCGAAGAAACGGCCAAGCTGCAGCAGGACCTCCTCGCCATGCAGAATCAGATCGACGCCATGCCGGAAATCCTGGCCAAGCTGGCTTCGACGACCGCACCGGCGCTGCAGGAACTGGAAAGCGGGCTCGGCGCCCTGCGCACCATGGCCCAGGGGCTGGAACAGAGCCTAGCCGGCGTACAGGCGGCCATAGCCCGCAAGGACGCCGACCTGGCCGACCTGCGCGAAGGCGAGGAGCGGCTGCGTGAGGAGATCGAGGCCCTGGCCGCCAGGCTGGAGGCAATGCCCGCCCCGGACGCACTCAAGACCGAGCTTGAAGCGCATGTCCGGCAACAGGTGCCCGCCGTTGTGGGGCGCGTCATCCGTGAGGAGATCCAGGCCCTGCTCAAGGAACTGGGGGCCTGACCCCGTCCGGCCGGGACGCCCCTTCGGCTCTCGACTCCCGAAAAGGGGCGTGCTAGGAATTTTGAAAACAATGAAGGGAGGGCTCCAGGGTTTTTCCTTCTTTTTTGAACCGCCCGGTTTCCCCAAAGCAGGTCGACACCATTCCCCCCGGGCGGTTTTTTTTTGTTCCCATGTTCAACCAGCGAGAAAGCCATGGACCAGATCCAAAAGCAGGCCCTGCAGGTCGCCAAGGAAATCGTCGTCAAGTTCATCGAGGTGGGACGCATCTCCCCCTCCAATTTTTCCGAATACTTCGAACCCATTTACGACGACGTGTACCGCACCGTGACCAAGACGGGCCCTGCGCCGACCACAGACAAGGACGCCTCCGTTGAATCCGAATGACCACGGGAAGCGGGTTTCCGGCCTCTTCGACAACATCGCCGCCTGGTACGATTTCCTCAATCACTTCCTGAGCGTGGGCCAGGACATCTACTGGCGCCGCCGCCTGGTACGCTGCGTCCGCCCCGGGGACACGCGCACGGCGCTGGACCTGGCCGCCGGCACCCTCGACGTGAGCCGGGAGATCCGCCGGCAGCACCCGGAACTGCGGGTACTGAGCCTGGACTTCTCGCGGGCCATGCTCTGCAAGGGCAAAAGCAAGATCGTCGGGGAACCGGCCATCCTGCCCGTCCAGGCCGACGGGCGCGCGCTGCCCCTGCCCGACGGGTGCGTGGACACCGTGACCATCGCCTTCGGCATCCGCAACATCCTGCCCAGGACCGACGCCTACCGCGAAATCCTGCGCGTGCTGGCCCCCGGCGGCCGCCTGTGCATCCTGGAGTTCGGCACGGGCAAGGCCAGGATCTGGCAGGGCCTGTACAACTTCTACCTGGGCACGGTGCTCCCGCGCATCGGCCGCTTCTTCTCCAAGAGCCCAGAGGCCTACCAATACCTGGCCGACACCATCCTGGCCTTTCCTGATGCCCGGGCCCTGGCCGGCGAACTCGCCGGAGCCGGCTTCGACCAGGTCGGCTATGAGGCCCTCAGCTCCGGGATCGTGTACATCCATGTGGCCAGGAAGCCGGAGTGAACGCACCCCGGAAGGCCTGCCCGCAAACCCCAATAATCCGCTTGAAGCATAAAGAATCATGATCACCTTCGACGACATCGCATCCGGCGCAACCCCCGTTGCCGTGGTGGGGCTCGGCTATGTGGGCCTGCCCCTGGCCGTGGCCCTTGGAGACCACTTTCGCGTCATCGGCTTCGACATCTCCAGCCGACGCATCGAGGAACTGCGCAGCGGCCAGGACTCCACCCGCGAGGTGGAACCCGCCCGGCTGACCACGGCCCGGGTCGACTACGCCGACGACCCCGCACGCCTGCGCGAGGCGGGCGTCGTCGTCGTGGCCGTGCCCACGCCCATCGACGGCAACCGCAAGCCGGACCTGCGGCCCGTTGTCGGGGCCAGCTCCACGGTGGGCGAGAACCTGCGCCCCGGCAGCATCGTGGTCTACGAGTCCACGGTCTACCCCGGCCTGACCGAGGAGATCTGCGTGCCCCTGCTGGAGCAGAAATCCGGCCTGAAGTGCGGCCGCGACTTCACCGTGGGATATTCCCCGGAGCGCATCAACCCCGGCGACCGCGTGCACACCCTGGAAAGCATCGTCAAGGTCGTGGCTGGCCAGGACCAGCTCACGGCGGACCTCCTGGCCCGCTTCTACGGCACGGTGGTCAAGGCAGGCGTGCACCGCGCGTCGAGCATCAAGGTGGCCGAGGCCGCCAAGGTCATCGAAAACACCCAGCGCGACCTGAACATCGCCCTCATGAACGAGCTGGCGCTCATTTTCGACCGCATGGACATCGACACGAACGAGGTCCTGCGGGCCGCGGGCACCAAATGGAACTTCCTGCCCTTCCGGCCGGGCCTGGTTGGCGGGCACTGCATCGGCGTGGACCCGTACTACCTGACCTTCAAGGCCGAATCCATCGGCTTCCACCCCCAGGTCATCCTGGCCGGGCGCCGCATCAACGACGGCATGGGCAAGTTCGTGGCCGAGAAAACCATCAAGGCCATGATCAGCGCCGGCTGCCAGATCAAGGGCGCGCGCGTGGGCCTGCTGGGCCTGACCTTCAAGGAGGACGTGCCGGACCTGCGCAACAGCCGCGTGGAGGACATCGTCCACGAACTGTCCGACTACCACGTGGAGGTCCTGGTCCACGACCCGTTGGCAGACGCCGCCGAGGCCAAGGACGAGTACGGCGTGGACCTGCTCCCCCTTGACGCCATGAAGGACCTCGACGCCGTCATCCTCGCGGTCTCCCACGCCCAGTTCGCGTCACTCGACGCCGAACGCCTGGCGGGCATGTTCAGAAACCCTGGCGCCGGGATAATCATCGATGTCAAGGGGTTCCTCAACAGGGACGCCCTGTCGCGCCGCTTCACGTACTGGCGGCTGTAGGCGGGCGCGGCGACGATGATCATCCTGGCTTGCGCGACGGAGCTTGAATGCCGTCACGTCATGACCCGAACGGGACGCAAACCGGACGGGGACACGCGATTCGACTTCGCGGGCCTCGACTTCCTGGCCTGCGTGACGGGCGTAGGTCCGGTGGCCGCGGCCCTGCGCGCGGGCGAGCTTCTGGAGCGCCACCCCGCGGCGGCCGGCATCGTCAACCTGGGCATCTGCGGGAGCTTCGACCCGCGTGCATCTCTGGGCGCTATCTGCGTGGCCAGCGCCGAGATCTGGCCCGAATACGGCGTGCACAGCTCGGACGGGGCCGAGGAGCCCTTCGGTTTTCAGATGCTTCAGGACCTGCCGCTGCCCCAAGTCAACCGCCTGGAGCTCGACCCGTCGGCCGCAGCCCGCAGCATGGGCCTGCGGCTCCCCGAAAGCTGGCCGTGCGGCACGAGCCTGACTGTGGCGGGCGTGACGGGCGACCCGCAACGCGCGGCGATCCTCCTGGCCCGCTACGACGCCGCCACGGAGAACATGGAGGGCTTTGGCCTGGCCCTGGCCGCGCGGCGTAAGGGCATACCCTTTCTTGAAGCGCGGACCGTCTCCAATCCCGTCGGCGTGCGCGACAAGGCGCGCTGGAACTTCCGCCTGGCCCTGGACTCTCTGGAGTCCGTCCTGCCGACCCTGACCGGAGCTGCCGCATGAACCCGCTTTCCGTGGCCATCTCTCCCTGCCCCAACGACACCTTCATTTTCGGAGCATGGGTGCTGGGCCTCTCGCCCGCCCCCGCCGGCCGGGACAGCCGTTTTTTCTGGCACGACGTACAGGAGCTCAACCAGGGCGCACTGAGCGGCGCGTGGGATGTCGTCAAGGTCAGCGCCGCCGCGGCCCTGCGACTGCAGGACAGGTACGCCATCCTGCCCTGCGGCGGAGCCTTCGGCCTGGAGCACGGCCCCAAGCTCGTCACCCGTGAGGGTTTCCGCGGCGAGCCCCGCCGGATCGCCGTCCCCGGCCTGGACACCACGGCCATGCGCGTCCTGAACGCGGCATTGCACGGGAACTTCACGCCGGTGCCCATGATCTTCCACGCCATCGTCGACGCCGTGCAGGCCGGCGAGGTCGATGCGGGGCTGCTGATCCACGAAACGGCGCTGGTCTACGACCGGTACGGTCTGGCCCTGCACACGGACCTCGGTCAGTGGTGGCGCAAGGAGACCGGGGGCCTGCCCCTGCCCTTGGGCTGCATCGTGGCGAAACGGGAGCTCGGCGACAGCGTCCACGCGGCCCTGGCCGACGGCATCCGCGCGAGCATCCTGCACGCCCGGTCGGACAGGCCGTCGGTCATGCCTTTCATCGCAGCCATGGCCAGAGAGCTTGACGAGGCCACGCTCGAACAACATATTGCCGCCTACGTGAACGACTTCAGTCTGGACATGGGGCCAGACGGCCAGGCCGCCCTCAACTTGCTGCAAACATTCCGGGATCTGTCATGAACGACGCCTTCGCCCAACTCAAGGTCGCCTTCCTCAAGGAGCTTCCGGCCATCAACGCCGCCATCCTGCGGGAGATAGACGCCCTGCACCCGCTGGTCCGGCCCGTGGCCGCGCACGTCATGGACGCCGGCGGCAAGCGCCTGCGGCCCATGCTGACCGTCCTCTTCGCCCGCGCCCTGAATTTCAGGGGCGACGACCTGTACACCCTGGCCAGCTCTCTGGAATTCCTGCATTCGGCCACCCTGATGCACGACGACATCCTGGACAACGCCGACCTGCGCCGCGGCCGGCAGGCCGCCCACATGCGCTTCGGCGTCACCCCGACCATCCTGGCCGGCGACGCCCTCCTGGCCCTGGCCAACGAAATCGTGGCCCGCACCGGGAACCCGGCCCTGACATCCTGCATCTCCAAAGCCATCATGGAGACGGCCAGCGGCGAGATCATGGAGATCGCCGCCGTGCGCAACGCGGGCTTAAGCCGGGCCGAATACCTCGAGATCATCACCGGCAAGACGGCCTACCTGATCCAGTCGGCCTGCGAGTTCGGCGCCATCGCCGCCGGGGCCTCGCAGCGCCAGTGCGTCGCGGCCAGAGCATTCGGCCTGAACCTCGGCATCGCCTTCCAGCTCGTGGACGACGCCCTGGACTACACGTCCGAGGCCGGCACCTCGGGCAAGCCCCTGGGCGGCGACCTGCGCGAGGGCAAGTTCACCCTGCCCCTGCTCCTGTACCTCGAATCCCTACCCGCAAACGAGCGTAGCATCACGGTCCGGGACCTGACCGCAGCTGACCTGCCCGTTGACAGGCAGGACCGGATCATCGCCGACATCGTGACCGGGGGCTTTGCCGGACGGACCCGCGACGAGGCCAAAACCTACCTGGCACTAGCCAGCCGGGCCCTGGACGTGCTACCCGTGTGCCTGGAAAAAAACCTCCTCGGAGCCATGATCGATTTCGTGCTGAAGCGGGACAAATAGCATGACACAACAGGATCGCCTTCCTCCGCGCAATTTCACGACTTCGTTGCGTGCCAGCCTGAAAGCGACCTTTTCCCCCGCCACGGCCGGACTCCTCCAGGAAGCGGTCAAACCCGACCCGAATTTCGGGGTCATCGCTTCCATCCTCAAGGCGGACCCCGCCCTGGCCACGGCCATCCTCTCCCTGGTCAACTCACCCTACTACGGCCAGACCAGCAAGATTTCGGACCTCCAGCGCGCGGCCATCATCCTCGGCAACAACGAGATCCTGCGCATCGCCCTGTCCCTCTCCCTGCAGAAGAACCTGAACGCCTCCCTGGAAAAGCACGGCTTCGACACCTTCGCCAACTGGCGGGTCATCGTCTGGGCGGCCCTGGGCGCGGAACTCATCGCCCGGCGCCTCTGCCCCAAGGAAGCGGAGACGGCATACATCTGCGCCCTGGTCAAGGACCTGTCCCTGCTCCTCTACGCCGCCAGCTACCCGGAAGACCTGCGGCCGCTCCTTTCCCGGCCGGACTTCGTCAACACGGGACCGTCCTTCATGTGCTGGCAGGAGTGCCTGCCGGAGGATCACTGCGCCCTGACGGCCGAACTCCTCGCCGAATGGAATTTCCCCGCGCACATGGTCGCGGCCATCACCGCCCACCACGACCTCGAAAACCTCTTCGACCACCCGCCCCTGACCCAGGCCGTGATCTTCGGCACCCGCTGGGCCGAGGTGGAGTTCCGCACCGACCCAGCCCCCGACGGCCTCGCGCAGCTGCACTTCCTGCTGAAGAAGGCCGGCGCGCTGCCCCCCGAGGGTGTCGAAGGCCTGCGGCAGCACTGCTCGTCGCTTTTCGCCGAAATGTGCTCGGCCATGAACATCACGGAGCTGCCCCCGGAAAACCGCTACTACGACCACTCCCTGCAGGCCATCCAGGACTTCCACTACCAGGCCAAGGAGATCGAGGGGCTGACCGGCGGCAACGCGGCCATCGCGACCTGCATCGGGCGGCACCTGCGCTGGAACTGGAACTGCCGCAAGGGGGAGATCATCCTCGGCGCGCCGACCAACAAGCACTGGGAGCGCTTCGTCCTGGCCGAGGACGGCGTGAGCGGCCCGACCGTCGCGCAGTCCATCAACGACTTCAAATCACACGGCGAGTTCACCGTTCCCCTGGAGACCGAGGACGGCGTGGCCGGCGAGTTGCGGCTGTCAGGCCTGCAGGGCCCGGGACAGGCCAGGGCCGAGACGGCCCTCTACGCCAGACTGCTGGCCCGGAGCCTGTGGCGGCAGATCACCACGGTGGCGCAGCTCGAGATCAAGGCGGAGTTACTCGACATCCTGCCCACCGGAGTCGCCCTGCTCGATACGGACGGCCGCATTCTGCGCGCCAACCCGACTTTCGCCCGCTTCCTGGGCAGTTCCGCCCAGCTCGAGGACAGGCTGCGCGGGGGCATGCAGCTTGAACAGTTCCAGAGCGCCCGGCACGGGTGGCGCATGTTCCTCCTCGACCCCACGCAAAGCACCCACTGCGTCATACACGCCCCTCTGGGGCCATCCGATGCGCCTTCGTCGCCCTTCGCCCTTTCAAGCTACAAGATCCGCCAGGGCTCACGAACCAATGTCCTGACCGTGGTGCAGGATCTCAGCGAAATCCGCATCCACGAAATCGAGGCCCTGCATCAGCGAGACTTCCTGAACAACCTGCTGTCCACCATGCAGGATCTGGTCATGACCACCGACCGCAAGGGAGTCATCACCTTCGCCTCGGGACGCCATGGCGCATTCCTGAAAGGCCGCAACCTCTTCACGCTGACACGGCCCATAAACCTGCAGGAAGAGCCCTGGGATATGGAGTTCCTGGAGCAGAGCCAGAACGCCGTCGAGGTCCAGATCGTCCTCGATGACGAGCACCTGCAGCTGGAGCTGGTTTTTTCCCGGTTTGCCCACGGCGCCGATTACGGTCTCGTCGTCGGCCGCAACATCTCCGCCATCCGCAGGCTGGAGCGCAAAATCCGGGAGCAGGCCCTGTTCGACTCCCTGACCCAGGTCTTCAACCGCCACCACCTCCAGCCCCTGCTGGAACGCGAACTGTCGAGATCCCGCCGCACCGATACGTCCTTGGGGCTCATCTTCTTCGACATCGACAAGTTCAAGGTCTTCAACGACACCTACGGACACCACGGCGGCGACAAGGCCCTGAAGGAACTCGGGCAGCTGCTGCGCAGCGTGCTGCGCAAGGGCCTCGACTTCCCCTGCCGCTTCGGCGGCGACGAGTTCGTCATCATTTCGAGCAACTCCAGCGCGGCGAGCCTGCTGACCGTGGCGGAGCGAATCCAGAACGAATTCAAGACCCTGCACAACGGTTCCGTGACGCTGAGCATCGGCATGAGCCTGCTCGAGCCCGAGGACACGGCCCATTCCCTGCTTGAACGCTGCGATAAAGCCAATTATCAGGCCAAGGCGCAGGGCGGAAACGCCATTGTGCATCTGCAGACCAACACACCAGTAAACTAAGCACCACCCAGGAGAACAGCATGCCGATCCGAGTCGAAGTGGCTCTGCGCAAGGCAGTCATAGATACCCAGGGCAACAAGACGGCCCACAAGATACATGGTGAACTGGGACTTCACGTGGATCAGGTCCGGATCGTCCGGGTCTACACCGTCGAAGGGCTGACCGCGGCGCAGGCGGACCAGGCCATCGAGGCCGGCGCCCTGCACGACCCGGCCCTGCACACGGCCCAGACCACTCCTGCCGCCTCGGATTTCGACTGGCTCATCGAGGTCGGCTTCCGGCCCGGCGTGACGGACAACGAAGGACGCACGGCCCGCGAGACCCTGCGCACCGTGCTCGGTCTGGACAAGGACGCCAAAATCGCCGTCTACACCTCCACCCAGTACCTGATCTCGGGCAAGCTGGACCGCCATCAGGTGGAGCATATCGCCAAAGACCTCCTGGCCAACGAGCTCATCCAGCGTTTCCAGATCTCCGACCGGCAATCCTGGGCCGCAAACCCCGGCTTCCCGGCCCGCACCGCGGCCGTGACCGGCGAGGCCTCGGATACCGTCGAGACCGTCGATCTCTCGGCCATGGACGACGAGACCCTCATGCGCCTGAGCCGCGAGAACACCCTGGCGCTGAGCCTCGAAGAGATGCGCTGCATCAGGGACTACTACGCCCGCCCCGAGGTCGTCGCCCACCGCAAGGCCAAGGGCCTGCCCGCCGCGCCCACGGACGCCGAGCTCGAATGCCTGGCCCAGACATGGTCCGAGCACTGCAAGCACAAGATCTTCAGCTCGCGCATCTCCTACGAGAACCGTGAGAACGGCACCACGGCCGAGATCAACAGCCTCTACAAGACCTTCATCCAGGGCAGCACGAAGCAGCTCCGCGAACGCATGGGCAAGGACGATTTCTGCCTGTCCGTGTTCAAGGACAACGCCGGCGTCATCCGCTTTAGCGACGACATGAACGTCTGCATCAAGGTCGAGACGCACAACAGCCCCTCGGCCCTGGACCCGTACGGCGGAGCACTGACCGGCATCGTCGGCGTGAACCGCGACCCCATGGGCACGGGCATGGGCGCGAACCTCCTGTGCAACACCGACGTGTTCTGCTTCGCCTCCCCCTTCCATGAAGGCGAGCTGCCACCGCGCCTGCTGCACCCGCGCCGCGTCTTCGAGGGCGTGCGCGAGGGCGTGGAGCACGGCGGCAACAAGTCGGGTATCCCTACGGTCAACGGCGCCATCGTCTTCCACGAGCGCTTCCTGGGCAAACCCCTGGTCTTCTGCGGCACCGTCGGCACCATGCCGGCCACCGTGGCCGGCCGGCCGAGCCACGAGAAGAAGGCCCTCCCCGGCGACCGCATCATCATGACCGGTGGCCGCATCGGCAAGGACGGCATCCACGGCGCTACCTTCTCCTCCGAGGAACTGCACGAGGGCTCGCCGGCCACGGCCGTGCAGATCGGCGACCCCATCACCCAGCGCCGCATGTACGATTTCCTCATGCGCGCCCGCGACCTTGGCCTCTACAACGCCATCACCGACAACGGCGCCGGGGGCCTCAGCTCCTCCGTGGGCGAGATGGCTCAGGACTGCGGCGGCTGCGACATGGACCTGGCCAAGGCGCCCCTCAAGTACGACGGCCTGCGGCCCTGGGAAATCCTCGTCTCCGAGGCCCAGGAGCGCATGACCCTGGCCGTGCCGCCCGCCAGCCTCCAGGCCTTCATGGACCTGGCCGCGGAAATGGGCGTGGAGGCCTCGGACCTCGGCTGCTTCACGGACTCCGGCTACCTGCACGTGCGCTACGGCGACAGGATCGTGGCCGACCTGAACATGGCCTTCCTGCATGACGGCGCCCCGCAGATGCGCCTCAAGGCCGCCTGGGAGCGCCCGCAGACCTGCTGCTGCGGCCAGGCCCCCGAAGCCCGGATCGCTGACCACCAGGAGTTCCTGCAGACCATGCTCGGACGCCTGAACATCTGCTCCCGCGAATACGTCATCCGCCAGTACGACCACGAGGTCCAGGGCGGCAGCGTCGTCAAGCCCCTCATCGGCGCCAAGAACGACGGCCCGGCCGACGCGGCCGTGGTCCGCCCCCAGCTCGGCAGCGACAAGGCCCTGGTCATCGCCAACGGCATCTGCCCCAAGCTCTCCGACCTGGACACGTACTGGATGATGGCCAACGCCATCGACGAAGGCGTACGCAACGCCGTGGCCACGGGCGCGGACATCCGCCACATGGCCGGGGTGGACAACTTCTGCTGGTGCGACCCGGTCCAGTCCGAAAAGACCCCGGACGGCGAATACAAGCTGGCCCAGCTGGTCCGCGCCAACCAGGCCCTGGCCCACTACTGCCTGGCCTACGGCGTGCCCTGCGTCTCCGGCAAGGACTCCATGAAGAACGACTACACCGGCGGCGGCACCAAGATCTCCATCCCGCCCACGGTCCTCTTCTCCGTCATGGGCGTCATCGACGACTGCACCAAGACCATGACCTCGGACTTCAAACGCCCCGGCGAGACGGTCTACGTCCTCGGCCTCACGCGCAACGAAATGGGCGGCTCCGAATACGCCGACCACCTCGGCGTGTGCGGCGCCGTGCCGCAGGTCGACGCCGTCTCGGCCCGCACCCGCTACGAGCGCATGCACCAGGCCATCACCTCGGGCCTGCTGACCGCGGCCCACGACGTCTCCGACGGCGGCCTGGCCGTGGCCGTGGCCGAAATGGCCCTGGCCGGCCGCACCGGCGCCGACATCGACGTCGACAAGGTTCCGGCCCTGGACTGCCCCCTGCCCGAACAACGCCTCTACAGCGAATCGGCCAGCCGCTTCGTCGTCACCGTGGCCGACCAAAACCGCGCCGCCTTCGAAGCCCTCTTCGCCGGCGACTTCCTGGCCCCCATCGGACAGACCACGGCCGACGGCAAACTCACCCTGCGCGCAGGCGCCACCACCCTAGCCGGCTCCGCAGTCGAAGACTTGGCCGTAGCTTGGAAGAAGACGTTGGATTTTTAAGCATGCCTCCGGCGGGCAGGGGGCGCGCCCCCTGCACCCCATTCAACAGGTTGTAAACGCGAGACGGGCGGCCCAATGGGTCGCCCGTCTCGCGTTTGAAGTTCCATACCCCATGCAAGGGGTGCAGGGGACGAGTCCCCTGCCCGCCGGAGGCATCTTCTACTACTTATAATACACCTTGATCTCGTTGGTCATGACGGTCCCCATGCCCGGGGTGGCCTGGCCGCTGGCGATGATGACGTTTTCGCCGGGCTTGAAGCCTGCGTATTCCTGGACGAATTTCTCGGCGCGTTTCTGGTGGCTGCGCGGTTCCAGGGGGCTTTCGACGGGGTTGATGCTCCAGAAGAAGTTCATCCAGCGCAGGATGCGCGCGTCGGTGGTCATGGCGTAGATGGGCTGGGCCGGGCGTCGCGAGCTGATGTAGCGGGCCGTGGCGCCGGTGGTCGAGTGGCAGACCAGGGCGGCGCTGTCGGCGTTGTCGGCCATGAGGCAGGCCGAGTAGGCCAGGAATTTTGGCGGGTTCTTCTCGGCCTTAGGCATGAAGGGGCCGCCGATGCGTTCCAGGTAGTAGGGTTCGGCGTACTGGGCGATCTCGTTGATGAAGCGCACGGCCTCCACGGGGTAGCTGCCGATGGCGGTCTCTTCGGAGAGCATGACGCAGTCGGCGCCGTCGAGCATGGCGTTGGCCACGTCCGTAGACTCGGCCCGCGTGGGGATGGGGTTCTTGACCATGGACAGGAGCATCTGGGTGGCGACGATGGCCGGCTTCTGGGCGTGGCGGCAGGAGCGCAGGATCTTTTTCTGGATGATGGGCAGTTCGGCCGGGCTGCATTCCAGGCCCAGGTCGCCGCGGGCGACCATGATGGCGTCGGCGACCTCGAGGATGGAGTCGAGCTTCTCCACGGCGTTCTTGCGCTCGACCTTGGCCACGACGGGAATCCAGGTGCCGTGGCGGGCGATCTCGGTCTTGATGTCCTCGATGTCGTCCTTGCTCTGCACGAAGGACAGGGCCACGGCGTCGATGCCGATGTCGAGTCCCTGGTGCAGGTCGCGGCGATCCTTGTCGGTCATGGCCGCGACCTTGAGGGTCTTGCCGGGGAAGGCGATGCCCTTGTTGGAGGTCAGGATGCCGCCGTTCAGGGCCTCCATCATGACCAGCCGGTCGGGCACGATGACCTTGACCACGGTGAACTGCAGCATGCCGTCGGACAGGGACACGGGCATGCCTTCGGCCAGGCCTTCGAGGAGTTCGGGCACGTCGAGGCTGATGAAGATGTCGCTTTCGTTCCTGTCCTCCATGTCAGGCGTGCCCAGGCAGACGTAGGCGCCCTTGCGGATCTGCAGGGGCGAGCCCTTGACCTCGCCGATGCGGATCTTGGGGCCGCAGAGGTCGCCCATGACGGTCAGGCGGATGCCTGTCTGCTTTTCGACCTCGCGGATCTTCTGGATGACCGGGCCGAAATAGGCCGCGTCGGCGTGGGAGAAATTGAGGCGGAAGACCCGCACGCCGAGCTCCACCATCTCCTTCATGACGTTCTGGTCCATGGAGGCCGGGCCCAGCGTGGCCACTATTTTCGTGCGCATAAGCATATCCTCAGTTCTGTGTGTTGGATGACTAGAGGATTCCATACAGGGGTCCGCCGGGCAGGGCAAGGGCGTCCACCTTTTTCTCGATTTCCGTAACGTCCGCCAGCGGCGGCGCGTGGTAGGTCTTGAGACGCGCGTCGACGACCATGGACGAACAGCCCCAGTGCTTGCAGCGAGTGAAGCCGTTCACGCCGTAGGTGTCCGTGGCCGGGTCCGAGCGGGTGAAGGCCACCCAGAGAAAGTTGTCCCAGTTCGCGGCCGTGAAATCCGCGTCGTCAGCCACGACAATGAGGGGGAAGCCCTCAAGCCCCCCCTGGGCGGTCAGCGCCCCGGCCAGTTCTTCCATGGCCGGGTCGTGGGTGTCGCGGGGCTGACCGTGGGCCGGGCCCGAGAGGACCAGGATGCCAGGAGCGAAGACGCGGGGGCCGTGAAAGCCTTCGGGCAGGTTCAAGGCCGGGACGCTCGTGACCAGGCTGCGCTTGGGGCCGCCGGCGGCGGTCCACAGGACCTTGGAGCCCTGGTTCAGGCTGATGCCGGAGTAGTCCAGGGTGTCCATGGTCGTGCGGGTGATGAAGTGCAGGTCCCGCGAGAGGTCCAGGCGTTCCAGCACGTGACGGAAGAATTCGGGCACGTGGTGGCAGGACAGGGACGGCTCGTCCTCGCGGGCGGCGATGATGACGTACTTGGACAGGGAGGTCTGGGTCGTGCCGAGGAGCGATAGGCCGTTGGTGATGAGCTCCTGGGGCTGGCGCTCGCCGGCGTAGGGCACGTAGCGCTCACTGCCCACGGCCAGCAGGAGCGGGTGCACGCCTGCGGCGTCCACGGCGTGGACCTCGTGCACGCCGCCGAAGACCTGGGGGACCAGTTCGGCCGTCAGTTCGTGGATGAAGGCCCCGAACATGGTGTCCTCCTGGGGCGGCCGGCCCACGGTGGTGAAGGGCCAGACGGCGTCCTCGCGGTGCAGGACCTCCTCGACGCGCATGACGGGAAAGTCGTGGACCAGGCTGTAGTAGCCGAGGTGGTCACCGAAGGGCCCCTCGGGCTTCTGGGCCGTGGGGTCGATGTGGCCGCGGATGCAGAAGTCCGCCTCGGCCAGGACGGGCAGGCGGCCGCGGCCCGTGACCATGGGGATGCGGTGCCCGCCGAGGGCGCCGGCGAAGAGGATTTCGGCGATGCCCTCGGGCAGGGGCATGATGGCGGCCAGGGTCATGGCCGGCGGCCCGCCGACGAAGACGTTCACCGGCAGCTTCTGTCCGCGGGCGATGGCCTCGGCGTGGTGGTAGCCGATGCCACGGTGGATCTGGTAGTGCAGCCCCACTTCCCTGTCCTGCTCGAAGTCGTTGCCCGAGAGCTGGATGCGGTACATGCCGAGGTTCGAGCCCATGAAGCCGGGCTTGGACGGACTCTCGGTGTAGACCAGCGGGAGCGTGACGTAGGCCCCGCCATCCATGGGCCAGGACACGAGCTGCGGCAGCTTCGAGACGGACGTGGTGCGGGCCATGACCGGCCCCGTCTTCACGCTTTTGGGCATGGTGTGCCAGCCGCCCAGGGCCAGGCCTGGCCACAGCCACGGCTTCTTCATGACGGCCGCAGGGTCGGCCTTGGCCGAGAGCATGGCCTCGACGCGGCGCAGCGTGGAGCGGAAGATGAACCTCGTCCGCTCCAGGGTGCCGAAAATGTTCGCGGCCATGGGGAAGGACGTCCCCTTGACGTTCGTGAACAGAAGCGCCGGCCCGCCGGCCTTGAAGACGCGGCGCTGGATGGCGCCGACTTCGAGATGGGGGTCGACGGGGGTGTCGATGCGGACGAGCTGTTTGGAGCGCTCGAGATCATCGAGGCAGGACTTGAGGTTGCGGTAGATCATGGGGCGGGCTCCCGAACTGGGCTTGGTGGACTGTATGGACGATATGGACGGACACGGACGGGCACGATCAAAACCTGTTCGGGGTGCAGGGGGCGCGCCCCCTGCCCGCCGGAGGCATGCCTTACCTGTAGAAGGTTATGTGCACGTTGGGGTTTTGGCGCCATTCGTCGAATTTCTTGCGCAGCCAGCGTTTGAAGATGTTGCGGGTGGCGGGCAGGAGAATCAGCAGGCCCATGATGTCGGTTAGGAAGCCCGGGGTCAGGAGCGTCATGCCGGCCAGGAAGATGAGCAGGCCGTCGAGGAGTTCCTCGGCGGGCATGAAGCCCTGGGCGAGGTTCTCGCGGATGCGCATCATGACGGCCAGGCCCTGCATGCGCGCCAGGTGCGCGCCGGCCAGGGCCGTCAGCAGGACCAGGGCGACGGTAGGCAGGACACCGATGACGCCGCCCACGGAGACGAGGACGTAGATTTCGGCCACGGGGATGACGGCGAAGAGAAGGAAGAGCTTGCCGAACATCAGGCCTCCCTGCCGGCCAGCTGGTCCATGGTTTCGCGGTCGCGCAGGCCCAGGAAGTAGAGAACGCCGTCGAGGCCCACGTTGGAGATGGCCTGGCCCGCGCCCTGCCGGACCACGGGCTTGGCGTGGAAGGCGATGCCCAGACCCGCCACGTCGAGCATGGGCAGGTCGTTGGCGCCGTCGCCCACGGCGATGACCTGGGACAGGGAGATGTGTTCCTTGGCCGCGATTTCCTTCAGGAGGCGCGCCTTGCCGGGGCCGTCGACGATGTCGCCGACCAGGCCGCCGGTCAGTTTGCCGTCGCGAATTTCGAGCTCGTTGGCGTGGACGTAGTCGATGCCCAGGCGCTCCTGCAGGCGGCGGCCGAAGTAGGTGAACCCGCCCGAGAGGATGGCGATGGTGTAGCCGAGGCTCTTCAGGGTGCGGATGAGGCGCTCGGCCCCTTCGGTCATGGGCAGGGTGGCGGCGACGTCCTGCAGCACGGATTCTGCCAGGCCTTCGAGAAGGCTCACGCGCTTGCGCAGGCTCTGGGAGAAGTCCAACTCGCCGCGCATGGCGGCCTCGGTGATGGCCGCGACCTGTTCGCCGGCGCCGGCGCGTTTGGCCAGCTCGTCGATGACCTCGGCCTGGATGAGCGTCGAGTCCATGTCGAAGCAGACCAGACGGCGGATTCGGCGGAAGGCGTTGTCCTCCTGGAAGCCGATGTCGATGCCCTGCTCGCGGGACAGGTCCAGGAAGGCGGCGCGCATGGCCGAGATGTCCGCGGGCGTGCCGCGCACGGAAAATTCGAGGCAGGAGCGCGGCATGGCCGGGGGCACGGCCAGGGAGCGGCGTCCCGAGAGGCGCGTGATGCAGTCGATGCTCAGGCCGTTGCCGGTGATGACCTCGGCCATGGCCGCGAGGTTGGCGGCGGTGATGGTCCGGCCGAGCACGGTCACGATGTGGCGCTTGCGGCCCTGCATGCCGACCCAGCGTTCGTAGTCGTCCTCGGTGACGGGCGTGAACTTGAGGTTGAGGCCCTGGTTGTGGGCCCAGAACAGGAGGTCCTTGAGGATCGGCGAGGATTCGCTCTCGCGGGGCACCTCGATGAGCACGCCCAGGGAGAGGTCGTCGTGGATGACGGACTGGCTGATGTCGAGGACGGTCACGCCCGAGGCGGCCAGCTGTCCCATGATGCCGGCCAAGAGGCCGTCCCGGTCCGTGCCGGAGATCTGGATGAGGATGATTTCGCGCATAGCTCTCTAGTGCAGAAGGTTCCACATGCGGATGGCGGCCCATTCCAGCACGACGGCAGGGTTGGCGCCGACTTCCAGGCTTTCCAGGGCGTTTTCGACGACGACGCCGACCTGGCGCACGGCGACCACGTCCAGGCGGGAGGCCAGCAGCCGGGCCAGGGCGGTTTCGGGGTTGCCGTAGCCGGCCTGGACCAGACAGCGCTGCACCTCCCGCAGGACGCCGTCGGCCAGGTGCGCGTCCACGTTGCCCTTGCGACCCGTCCATTCGAGCCAGGGGCCGCGGCCGGACTGGATGAACTCGGCCAGGGCCTGCAGCCACTCGCGCAGTTCCGAATTTTCACGGTCGCCGCGCGGCCAGCCCAGGGTCAGCACGAAGCTGCGGGAGACAAGGGTCGGCAGCAGAATCTCGCGGCTGGGGGCCAGGAGAACGAAAACGTTGCCGGGCATGGGCTCTTCGAGGGACTTGAGCAGCGCGTTGGCCGCACCGTCGCCCAGGGCCTGGGCCTCGGCCAGGATGATGACGCGCGGCCCGCGCCCGGCGGGCGGGTCGCCCAGCACGGCGCGCACTTCGCGCACGGTGTCGATGGTAATGGCGCCCTGGGCGCCGTTCAGCAGGAAAAGGTCGCGGCTGGCGTCCTCGGCGACCTGCTGGCAGATGCGGCACTGTCCGCACGGAGGGGAGGTTTCGCGGCACATGAGGCGCGCGGCCCAGAAGCGGGCCAGGGCCAGGCGTTCCTCGACTGTCCCTCCTTCGAGGAGCAAGGAACGGGGCGGGTTGCCGGCCAGCCGGTCCAGGAAGCCCGCGATGCGGGGCTGGGTGGTGAGGGCGTGCTGCCAGGGTGCGGACATGGGAAAAAAAGGGGGAGGCGGACCTCCCCCGGGTTTATCTGAGAATGGTTTGGTCGCGGTCCGGACCCACCGAGACGATGGACACGGGGATCCCGAGAACAGCCTCGATACGCTCGATATAGTCGCGCGTGGCCTTTGGCAGCTCCGCGTAGTTGCGGCAGCCGGAAATGTCCTCGCTCCAGCCGGGCATGCTCTCGTAGATCGGCTCCACGTAGGCCATGCCGTTCTCTTCCTGGGGTGGGTAAGCCACCTCCTGCCCCTTGTAGCGGTAGGCGGTGCAGAGCTTGAGCTCATCCAGGCCGCCCAGGACGTCGAGCTTGGTCAGGGCGATCTCCGTGGGGCCGTTGAGGCGCTGGGACTCGCGCAGGACCACGAGGTCCAGCCAGCCGCAGCGGCGCTTGCGGCCCGTGGTGGCGCCGAACTCCGCGCCCTTCTCCTGCATGTACGCGCCGGGGCCATCGGACAGCTCCGTGGGGAAGGGGCCCGCGCCGACACGGGTGGTGTAGGCCTTGACGATGGCCACGATGCGGTCGAGCATGCGCGGCGAGCAGCCGGAGCCGGCCGAAGCGTTGCCGGACACGGTGTTGGACGAGGTCACGAAGGGGTAGGTGCCGTGGTCGATGTCCAGGTGCGTGCCCTGGGCGCCCTCGAAGAGGATGCCCTGGGCCGAGAGCTCCTGGATGGCCGAGGACACGTCGCCCAGGTAGGGCACGAGACGCCGGGCCACGGGCAGCAGGTCGGTGAAGATCTGCTCGGCCGAAAGGGGCTCCTGGCCGTAAAGACCCGCCAGGAGGGCGTTCTTCTCCACCAGGGCCTTTTCGATCTTGTGGCGCAACAGGACCTCGTCGGCCAGGTCCGCGGCGCGGATGCCGATGCGGGCGACCTTGTCCTCGTAGCAGGGACCGATGCCGCGGCCCGTGGTGCCGATCTTGTCGGAACCGCTCTTGAAATTTTCACGCGCCCCGTCGATGGCGCGGTGATACTGCATGATGAGCTGGGTCTTCTTGCTGATCATGAGCCGCGCGGGGCTGACGTCGATGCCCGAGGCGGCGAGCTTGTCCATCTCCTGACAGAACACGAAGGGGTCCAGCACCACGCCGTTGCCGATGAGGCACTTCTTGCCGGGATGCAGGATGCCGGAGGGGATGAGGTGCAGGATGGTCTGCTTCCCGCTCACGACCAGGGTATGCCCGGCGTTGTTGCCGCCCTGAAAACGCACGATGGCGGCCACGTCCGTGGTCAGCAGATCAACGATCTTGCCCTTTCCCTCATCGCCCCACTGGGCGCCCATGACTACGATATTCGCCATGAATCCGATCTCCTCGTCTTGATATATTGGCCGTCAGCGCAATGGCAAATGGCTCCCTTCTTTACGGGGCGCGGGCCCTGAAGTCAAATTATGTCGGATCCGATTTTCACATCCGGCAACGAGGGGAAACGAGCGGCAAAAACATTGCCGTATGCGTACACATGCAATATCTTCAGCCAATGATGAATCTCAGGACAATCTGTCACACCAACCTCAAGCATCCCGGCAGCGCCCCGCATGACGCCGTTCCCCGTTCGCGACCCAGCCGAAACGGGCGTACCGGATCGCAGGAGCACCAATGAACAAAATCGTGGCGCGATATGCAGACGGCCGCATGGTCAAAGGCACGACGGTGGACTTTTTTCCCACGAAGGACCTTTTTCACGTCAGCGTCACGGAAAACGGCGCAACGCGCCTGGTGGAGGTCAGCCTCAAGGAGCTGAAGGCCCTCTTTTTCGTCCGCGATTTTTCCGGTGACCCCAAACATGTCCTGGCCAACGACTTCGACTCGACGAAGCCCGCTCCGGGCCGCAAGCTCAAGGTGGTCTTCGCTGACGGCGAGATCCTGGTCGGCACCACCACGGGCTACCAGCCCGGCAGACCGGGATTTTTCATCGTGCCGGCCGACGCCGCCGCGAACACCGAGCGCTGCTACGTCGTCACGGCGCATACGCGCGAAGTCACCTTCATCTGAACGGCTGCGGCCCGGACACCCCATGCGCGGAACATTTCTCCCGATCCTGATGGCCATCCTCCTGGGCGCCTCCCCCCTGTGGGCCCAGGACGACATGCAGGCCTTCCCGGCGGTCGACAAGGGCATGACGCGTCATGTCCTGCGGCTTCCGGCCGAAGCCGACGAAGTCCGGCTCAAGGTCGAACTGATCCTCGGCAAGGCGGTCCTGACGGACGCGGCCAACAGGTATTTCTTCGGCGGCGAGATCGCGGCGGAGACGATTCCCGGCTGGGGGTACACGCGCTACATTCTGCCCACCCTGGGACCCATGGCGGGCACCCGCATGGCCGTGGACCCGGCCGCGCCCAAGGTCGAACGGTTCATCGCCCTGGCCGGGGAACCGTACCTGATCCGCTACAACAGCCGCCTGCCCGTGGTGGTCTATGCTCCGGCGGGCGTGGAGGTGCGCTGGCGGGTCTGGCGCGCCGACGCCCGGGCGCAGGCCATGCCGCAGGGCTGATTCCCTCTCGTTTGACGCCCTGGCACAGGATTTGCCGTCCAGGCGGGCCTGTGCTAGGGGCACGTGGATTCGCGCGGCATGACCGGCCGGGGCGATACGACAATCCATTTTTCCGGAGAACTTTGATGAGCGATCTCAAGAAGATGTACCATACCCTGAACAGGGACTCCTTTCCCGCCGACCTGACCCTGACCATCGGCGACCAGACCATCCGCTACGCCAAGAAGACCTGGAACATCGGCGGCGAACAGAAGGGCCTGCGCTACGGCGAGAACCCGGACCAGCCCGCGGCCCTCTACGAGGTGGCCGAGAGCTCCTTCGCCATGGACGGCGTGGCCTTCCAGCAGGGGCAGCACAAGCTCGTCTCGGCCCTGACCGAGGAGAACCTGATCCAGTCGGGCAAGCACCCGGGCAAGATCAACCTGACGGACGTGGACAACGGCATCAACATGCTGCAGTACCTCACGGCCAAGCCCGCGGCCATCATCCTCAAGCACAACAACCCCTGCGGCGCGGCCTGGGCGGCCGAGGGCCTGCTCACGGCCCTGAGCCGCGCCTTCGCCTCGGACCGCATCGCGGCCTTCGGCGGGACCATCGTCGTCAACCGCACCCTGGACAAGGCCTGCGCCGAGTTCATCAACTCGAGCTACTTCGAGGTCATCGCGGCCCCGGCCTTCGACGCCGACGCCCTGGAGGTGCTGACGACCAAGAAGAACCTGCGCATCATCCGCATCCCGGCCCTGGCCGAACTGGAGAAGATCGTGGGCACGCCCTTCCTGGACATCAAGTCTTTGGTCGACGGCGGCCTCATCGTGCAGGCCTCGTTCCGCAACCGCATCCTGGCCGAGGAAGACTTCCTGCCGGCCGAGACGGTCAAGGATGGCACCACGTACATCGCCCGCAAGCCCACGCCGGCCGAGGCCGACGACCTGCTCTTCGCCTGGGCCGTGGAGGCCGGCGTGACCTCCAACTCCATCATCTTCGCCCGCGACGGGGCCACGGTGTCCATCGGCACGGGCGAACAGGACCGCGTGGGCTGCGTGGAGCTGACCATCCAGAAGGCCTACACAAAGTACGCCGACCGGCTGGCCTTCGTGCGCCACAACCTGTCTCTGTACGAGCTCAAGATGAAGGCCAGGGACGACGAGGCCCTTGACGCATCGCTGCAGGACATCCTGGCCAAGACCGAGGCGGACAAGGGCGGCCTGCCCGGCACGGTCCTGGTCTCGGACGGCTTCTTCCCCTTCCGCGACGGCGTGGACCTGGCCATCGCCCAGGGCGTGACGGCCATCGCCCAGCCCGGCGGGTCAATCCGCGACTGGGAGATCATCCAGGCCGTGAACGAGGCCACCCCGCAGGTGGCCATGGTCTTCACGGGCCAGCGCTCCTTCAAACACTAAACCCGGCCTCCGGGCCGCCTTTACGGGCCGGCTCCGGCCGGCCCGCGCGCGACGCGCATAAGGTCTCACATGTCCACCTCCCCCACCCTGCAGCCGGGCTGCATCATGGAGTTCCTGCAGGACAACCAGCCCGTCACGGCCTGGGTCCTCGACGTGCAGGGCCCGCGCCTGCGGGTCTTCACGGCCGGGCAGCGGGAACTCAAACTCCCGGTTTCGCGCGCCCTGCCGTGGACCGGGCCGCAGTGCGCGGCCGGCTCCAGCCGCCAGGACATGCTCGACCTCCTGCGCACCCACAACGGCCGCCGGGAGCGCCTGGCCGAGGCCGTGGACGCCCTGGAGATCTGGGACCTGGCACAGGGCGAGGTCGACGAGGCGGAGATCGGCTGGTTCGCGAGCCTGGTGTTCGAAGACCCGAACCCCGACCAGCTTGCGGCCCTGGGGCGCAAGCTCCTGCAGACCAAGACCCATTTCAAGTTCTCGCCGCCGGCCTTCGAAATCTACCCGCAGGAGACCGTGGAGCGCCGTCAGGAGGAGTTGCGCAAGGCCCAGGAGCGCGAACGCCTGGTGGGCTTCGGCCAGGTTTTTCTCAAGGGGCTGTGGGACGCCTTCTGCAAGCGTCGCAGCGCCCTGCCCGAGCCCGACGAGGAGCAGACCGCGCGCATCCGCGACCTGCTCATGACCCGCCTGTGCAACCCCGACGACCGGGACTCGGACGCCCTGTGGAAGACCATGACCCAGGGCCTGCCCGAGGAGCCCCATCTGGCCCTGTTCCTGGCACAGGCCTGGGGCATCGTGCCGGCCCACTTCAATTTTCATCTCTGCCGCGCGCAGTACGATTGGGACCCCGGTTGGGCGGAACCCTTCGCCGGGGCCGTGGAGGCCCAGAAGGAACGCGTCCTGCAGGGGCGCCAGGAGCCCATGGCCGAGATCGTGACCATCGACTCGGCCACGACCCAGGACATCGACGACGGCTTTGAACTCACGCGCGACGAAAACGGCTTCCGCCTGCGTCTGGCCCTGGCCTGCCCCTGCCTGGAATGGGAGTTCGGCAGCCCCCTGGACCGCGCCGTGCAGCACCGCTTCAGCTCCCTCTACCTGCCCGAGGGCACGAGCCACATGCTGCCCGAGGAACTGGGGACCCGCTTCTTCAGCCTCAACGCCGGCCAGGACCTGCCGGCCCTGGTCATCACCTTCGACCTCGACCCCGAGGGCGACCTGCGGGGCTTCGCGCCCGAAGTCGCCTGGGTGCGAGTCGCGGCCAATCTGACCTACACCGGCGTGGAAACGGACATCGCCGAGGGCGCGTCCGACATGCTCCGCGACGCCCGTGACCTGGCCCACCTGCTGCGCCAGGCGCGCATCTGCGAACACGCCGTGATCATGGACCAGCCCGACCCGCGGGTCGTGCTCGACGGCGACCCTGCCAACCCGCAGGTCGGGATCGTGCAGAGTCCGTCAACGCCCGAAGCCCAGACCATCGTTTCGGAATTCATGATCCTGGCCAACAAGGCCATGGGCTCCTGGGGCCTGGAGACGGGCACGGCCCTGCTCTACCGCACCCAGAACATCACCCTGCCCGCCGAGAGCGCCGGCGTGTGGAGCGAGCCCACGGACATCTACCGCATCATCAACAACATGGGCCCCTCCATCCTGGAGTGCGAGCCGCGGCGCCACGCCACCATCGGGGCCAAGGCCTACGCGCCAGTGACCTCGCCCCTGCGCCGCTACTCGGACTTCATCAACATGGCCCAGATAGTGGCCCGGCTCACAGGCCGCGGACGGCTCCTGAGCCAGTCCGAACTGGAGAGCCTGCTGCCGGTCCTCTCCAGCCGCGCGGAACTGGTCGGCCAGGTCCAGCGCATGCGTCCGAGATACTGGAAGTACGAGTACTTCCGGCAGAATTTCAAGAAGATGCGCTGGTCGGGTCTCATCGTGGACCCGGGGTCCGTGCTGGTGACCATCTCCCTGCCGGAGCTGCAGCTCTTCCTCAAGGCCCCGCGCAAGATCTTCGGCGACAAGATACGGCTGGGGCAACGCTTTTCCATCCGCATCGGCAAGGTCGACCCCCTGAACAACGAGATCAGGACCGTCGAGGCCTGGGAAGAGGAATGAACTTGTCCGGCCACCGGTTTTGCCGTAGTGAAATGCGGCACATGACATCCCCAAAATCCAAAGACCAAGGAGAGCGCACATGGTGACAATATTCTGGCTCGCGATCAGCTACCTTCTGGGAGCCATGCCCTTCGGCCTTCTGATTTCCCGCACCTGCTGCGGCATCGACCCTCGCGAAGAGGGCAGCGGCAACATCGGCGCCACCAATGTCGGCCGCCTGTGCGGCACGAAATACGGGGCCATGACCTTGGCCCTGGACGTGCTCAAGGGGTTCATCCCCGTGCTGCTGGCCACGAGCTTCTCGGATTCGTACTTCTTCCTGACCCTGGTCGCCACGGCCGCGGTCTGCGGCCACATGTTCTCGGTCTTCCTGCACGGCAAGGGCGGCAAGGGCGTGGCCACGTGGGTCGGCGCCTTCCTGGCCATCTCGCCCTGGGCGGTGATCATCTGCGGACTGGCCTTCCTGGCGGCCCTGTACTTCTACAACTTCGTGTCCCTGGCCTCCCTGGTCATGGTGGCGCTGATGCCCGTGGTCCTGCTCTTCCAGGGCCTCTTCGGCGCCATCCCCATGGCCCTGGTCCTCATGGCCCTCATCTTCTGGAAGCACTCGGCGAACATCCAGCGCCTCATGGTCGGCACGGAGCACCCGTGGAAGAAGAAGGAATAACCGGTTTTTTCGTATCGACGCCAAAGCGCGGAAACCTCGGGGTTTCCGCGCTTTTTCTTTTGTGTGCCGGGGAATGTGACGCTGCGGAAGGGAAGATGGATTCCCGCCTTCGCGGGAATGACGGGGCTTCAGGGCGCACGCCCCGGTCATCATGCTGGCACGACGTCTGATCCAGACGCTGCTTATGTGTCATTCCCGCGAAGGCGGGAATCCATGCATTTCGGGCCGGCCTCGCGGCACGGCCCCAAATGCGTTCACAGCAGCGCTTTGACGCGTTCGACCAGGGTGGCGAGGGAGGGTCGCTCTATGGCGGAGATGAAGACCGCGTCGGGATGGACGAAGGCCAGGGCCTCGCGGGTCTCTTCGGAGATGCGGTCGACCTTGTTCAGGGCCAGGACGCGGGGGATGGTATCGATGGACAGGTCGCGCAGGATGGATTCCACGGCTTCGAGCTGGGCCTCCATCTCGGGGTGCGACGCATCGGCCACGTGCACGAGCACGTCGGCGCCCTCCAGCTCCTCCAGGGTGGCCATGAAGGCCTCGCGCAGGTCGGCGGGCAGGTGGCGGATGAAGCCCACGGTGTCGGTCAGGATGATCTCGCGGTCCTCGGGGAAGCGCAGACGGCGGCTGGTGGGGTCCAGGGTGGCGAAGAGCTTGTTCTCGGCCAGGACGTCGCTCTGGGTCAGGGTATTGAGGAGCGTGGACTTGCCCGCGTTGGTGTAGCCCACCAGGGAGACCACGGGCAGCCCGGCCTTGTCGCGGCGGCTGCGCGTGGCCTTGCGGTGCTTGCGCACGCTGCCGAGCTCGGTCTTGATCTGGGCGATGCGGGCGCGGATCTTGCGGCGGTCCATCTCAAGCCGCGTCTCGCCCGGCCCGCGGCCGCCGATGCCACCCGTCAGGCGGCTCAGGGCGCGGTTCTGGCCCACCAGACGCGGCATCATGTACTTGAGCTGCGCCATCTCCACCTGCAGCTTGCCTTCGCGGGTCTGGGCGTGCTGGGCGAAGATGTCGAGGATGAGCTGGGTGCGGTCCAGGACCTTGCGCTCGGTGATCTGGCTGACGTTGCGCTGCTGGGTCGGGGTCAGCTCCTGGTCGAAGACCAGGGTGGCCGCGTTTTTCTGCAGGGCCAGGACTTCCAGTTCGGCCAGCTTCCCCCGGCCCAGGATGAGCTTGGGGTTGACCTGACTGACGCGCTGCACCACCGTGCCGACCACCTCCAAACCGGCCGTTGCCGCCAGTTCGGCCAGTTCGGCCAGGGACCGCTCCTGCACGCCCTTGGGCTGGGAGCCGACGCTGACCAGGATGGCCGCGCCCTCGCGCGCGGAAGAGGCCACGGTCTGGCCCGTACGGGCCAGTTCGTCCTCCAGGGCCTTGGCGCTGGCCCCGAAATCGAAATCCACCTCGTCCCAGATCATGGCCGGGTGCACCTGATAGGGCAACTCGTCGGCGTTGGGCGGCAGCAGGTGCGCGAACTGGCAGGTGCGCGGCGCGCCGTCCGAGCTCACGGTCAGCACGCAGACCGCGTCCAGGCGCAGGAAGGCCATGTCCATGAGGTCTTCCTGGGTCAGGAGCGAGGAGTCGAGGTGGGTGTGCAGCAGGCGCAGGCCCGACAGGCGCGACTCGGCCTGGCGGTGGCGGGACAGCTCGGGGATGAGGATGCCGTCCTGCTCGCCGACGATGACCATGACCGGCACGCCTTTGCGGTTGATGAGCACGCCCAGCTGGCGGCCGACGCCGCGGCTCAGGATGGCCAGCTCGCGGGCCTGGTCCGGGGTGAAGCCGCCCTGGTCGGGGAAACGGCGGTTGTAGAGGCGCGAGATGGCCGCGGTCTGGCTGGGCTTGAGGCCCGTGAGGTTGCCGAGGGGTTTGGAAGCTATGGCGTGTCTCCGTCGCCGGTTCGGGCCGGCGGGGCCGCCCCTAGGGGCGGCTCAGGTACTCGGTGATCATGCGGTCGTACTGCGACGTCAGCGCGAAGGTGGCCACGGCCATGCGCTTGCGGAATTCTAGGGAGAGACTGCCGCCGTTGGCCTTCATCTCCTGCATGCACTCGACGTAGTACGCAGGGTCCGGGATGACGGCCACGGAGTGGAAGTTCTTGGCCGAGGCGCGCAGCATGGTCGGGCCGCCGATGTCGATCTGTTCCACGGCCTGCTTGTCTTCCAGGGTCTGGCGCACGGCGTCGGCGAAATTGTAGAGATTGACGCAGATGAGGTCGAAGGGCGCCAGGCGCAGATCCTTGAGGGTGCGCATGTGGGCGGGATCGTCCTTGTCGGCCAGGATGCCGGCGTGGACGTGCGGATGCAGGGTCTTGACGCGGCCGCCGAGGATTTCCGGGAAGCCCGTCACGTCGCTGACGGATCGGACCTTGAGGCCGGCCTGGACGAGCTTCTTGCGCGTGCCGCCGGTGGAGACGAGCTCGACGCCCTGCTCCTGGAGAAATCGCGCAAAGTCATCGAGTCCGGATTTATCTGTGACGCTCAGGATGGCCCGGCGTATAGGCAGCATGTTCATGGTATTTCCCCTCACGAAAAGAATGTTCGCCGTGCACTGCCAGCTTTGACCGCAATATGCAACAGCGCGGTCGGGCCCCGAAACCCGGGGACCCGACCGCGTCGGAGGGGAACCGGAACCGCTCTAGAGCTGGGCCAGGAGCTCGGCCGCCGGTCCGTAGGCGGGATCCATCTCCAGCAGGCGTTCCAGCTGCGCCTTGGCCTCGTCCGGCCGGCCGCAGGTCGTCAGGCAGCCGCCCAGAGCGTAGCGCACCTCGCTCTTGCCGGGGTTGAGTTCGAGGTAGTGCTCCAGGGGAGCGATGGCCTCGCCGGTGCGGCCCAGCATGTGGGCCGTCTGGACGAGCCCGAAAAGGGCGATGAGGTTTTCGGGGTTGGCCGTCAGGGCGCGGCCGTGCAGGTCGAAGGCCTCCTCATGCCGGCCCTGCTGGACGCAGATGAGGCCCATGCCGGCCAGGGACTTGTCCGAGGACGAAATGCCGTCGGCCTTGCGGTACATGGCCATGGCCTGGTCCAGGTCACCGCGCTGCACGGCGATGGTCGCCAGACCCAGATACGGGTCCGGGTGGACGCCGTTGCTGCCCGCGGCCTTATGGTAATAGCTTTCGGCCTTGTCCAGCTCACCCATGAAAAGATAGCACTCGCCAAGTTCCTTGTTGATTTCGTAATCCAGATGCGAACTCATGGTTCCTCCTCCTTGTCGTCAGATCGGGTATGCTTTGTCATCCACCCGACGCCAAGCAACATTGATGCCAGCCGAGCGAACCACCATCGCCGCCGAGCCCCGTCGCCCCATTTCCATTGCCAATATGCCGGATTAACACGCGTATCCCGACTTCCTCGTTTCTGGAATGGTCATTGCAAAACCGTCGTCGTCAACGACCCGGCTCCGCCGCTGCGCGGCCAAGCACATGCCGGAATGACAAGGGGTTACCGATGAAAAGCCTGTTTCCTGAACACCTGGATCTGACGGCCAAGGTCATGGATTTCCAGCTCCAGCGTCAAAACATCGTCAGCGCCAACATGGCGAACATCAATACGCCCGGCTACAAGGCGCGGCACCTGGAGTTCGAAAAGGACCTGCAGGCCGCCCTGGGACTGGCCGAGGGCGGGGCCATGGCCAGGACGCATCCGGACCATTTCCCGGCGCCCTTCTCGCCGGAACAGACCGAAGCCAGCGTGACCAAATCCCTGACGCCCAGGGTCATCCAGGGCGTGGACAACGTGGACCTGGACACGGAAATGGCGGCCATGGCCAAGAACAACCTGCTCTACAGCGCCCTGACCACGGTCATGCAGAAGAATTTCGCCGGCATGAAGCAGATCATACAGGATGGAGGCAAATAATGGACTTCATGACATCCATCGACATCGGCGCGTCCGCCCTCAAGGCCGAGCGCACCCATTTGAACGTCATCTCCATGAACCTGGCCAACGCCAAGACCACCAGGACCGTGGGCGGCGGCCCCTACCGCCGCAAGGAAGCCATCTTCAAGGAGACCGAGGTTGACAGCCCCTTCTCCAAGGCCATGAACGCGGCCCTGGACCAGGACGTCAAGGGCGTGCGGGTCGAATCCATCCAGAACGACCGCAGGCCCCTGAAGCAGGTCTACGAGCCCGGACACCCTGACGCCAACGAGGAAGGTTACGTCAGCTACCCGGACATCAACGTGGTGGAGGAGATGACCAACATGCTCCAGGCCATGCGCGCCTACGAGGCCAACGTCTCGACCATCACCACGTCCAAGAACATGTTCACCAAGGCCCTGGAAATCGGCCGCTAGGCCACACACTGACGGATAGCACGAAGGAGGAGTTCCATGGCGGTGTCACCGATGGCCATCAAGGCCTATTCCGCGGCCAGCGAGCTTTTGAACAATCCCAAGGGGCTCGGCGCCAAGAAGGGCGCCACGGCCGAGGCGACACGGTCCTTCGCCGAGACCATCGAGGAGTCCCTGGCCACGGTCAACGACATGCAGGCCGAAAAGGGGCGCATGATCCAGGATTTCGCCTCGGGCAAATCCCAGAACGTGCACGAACTGATGATCTCCCTGCAGAAGGCCGGACTGGCCATGGACATGACCTCGGCCGTGCGCAACAAGGTCATGCAGGCCTACCAGGAACTCATGCGGATGCAGTTCTGATCCGTAATCGCAACGAGGACGCACCATGCCCCCATTTCTGCAGACCACTCTGGCCAAGGCCACGGACTTCTGGACCAACAAATCCCTGGCCCAGCGCATCCTCCTCGGAGGGCTGCTGGCCTCGCTCATCGTCACGTTCTTCGGCATGATCTTCTGGATGAACAGAACCGACTACAAGGTCCTCTACAGCCAGCTCTACCAGGAAGACGCCGCCAGCGTGGTCAGCTACCTGCAGAAGGAGAAGATCCCCTACCAGATCTCCGAAGGCGGGACGGCCATATTGGTGCCCGCGGACCAGGTCTACGAGGCCCGGCTCAAGCTGGCCGGCGAAGGCTCCCTGCACGGCCAGGGCGTGGGCTTCGAGCTCTTCGACGAGAACAACATCGGCCAGACCAACTTCGTGCAGGGCATCAACTACCAGCGCGCCCTGCAGGGCGAACTGTCGCGCACCATCTCGGAGCTGGCCGAAGTCGACAACGCCCGAGTGCATCTCGTGCTGCCGAGCAAGAGCCTCTTCGTCGAGGAGCAGGCCCCGCCGTCGGCAGCCATCATGCTCAAGCTCAAAGGCGGCCGCTCCCTTTCGTCCCAGCAGGTCCAGGCCATCGTCAACCTGGTGTCCACCAGCGTCGAAGGCATGACGGCCGAACACATCACCCTGGCCGACAGCCGGGGCAAGGTCCTGTACGAGCCCAAGTCCGACACGGACATGACGGGCATGACGTCCACGCAGCTCGAATACCAGACGGGCCTGCAGCGCAGCCTCGAACAACGCATCGAGCAGCTTCTGGTGCCCATCGTCGGCCCCGGCCGGGTCATCGCCCGGGTCAACGCCGACCTGGACTTCAACCGCACGACCATCCGCAAGGAAATTTTCGACCCCAAGTCCGCCGTGGTCCGCAGCGAGGTCAAGAGCGAGGAGGAGAGCCGCGGCTCGGCCAATGTCGCCGGCGGCACGCCCGACCCCAACTACCAGGGTGAGAACGACCGGACGGCCTCGGGCACGGCCCAGTCCAGCACCCGCACCTCCGCCACGACCAATTTCGATATCAACCGCGAGGAGCAGCAGATCGTCTCGCAGGTCGGCAGCATCAAGCGCCTGAGCGTGGCCGTTCTGGTTGACGGGAAGTACACGCAGCAGCAGGATGGGACCTTCGCCTTCGAGGCCCTCCCCGCCGACCAGCTAGCCCAGCTGCGCCAGCTGACCCAGCGGGCGGTGGGCTTCGACGACCAGCGCGGCGACGCCATCGAGGTGTCATCAATCTCCTTCGGCGAGCCGGCAGGAGCCGAGCAGGCCCCGCTGCTGGACGTGGCCTCCAGGTACTTCCAGCTCCTGGGCAAGCCGCTTCTGAACACGCTGGTCATCCTGCTCTTCCTGCTCTTCGTGGCCCGTCCCGTGGTCCTGGCCCTCATCCGGCCCAAGGTCACGGAGCCCACCACGGTGCAGGAGGCCCAGGAACTCGGCGCGGCCCAGGAGCTCATGGCCCTGACCGAAGGCATGACCGAAGAGGACCTGGCCGCGGTGGACGCGGTCAAGCGCATCGAGAACGCCAAGCATCTGGCGCAGCAGCTGGTGGATCAGAACATGGACCAGGCGGTCATGATCATGCGCCAGTGGCTGACCCAGGGAGAAGCATAAATGGCTGCACCAGTCGGCAAGCTCACGGGCCCCCAGAAAACGGCCGTCCTCATCCTGGCCCTTGGCGACGCCTTCGCCTCGGAAGTTTTCAAGAAATTCGACCGCGCCGAGATCACGGCCGTGTCCCGGGCCATGGCCAAGCTCGACTCCGTGGGCAAGGAACAGGCCGAAGAAGTGCTGCGGGAATTCAACCAGGCCATGACCATCGGCAAGGAGATGCTCTACGGCGGCCCCGAACAGGTGCGCAAGATGATCTCCTCCAACCTGGACTCCGACACTGCCCGTTACATCCTGGACGAACTCGATTTCGACTCGGGCCCGGTTCCCTTCAAGGAACTCGGCAACGTCAGCCCCAAGATCCTGGCCCAGATCCTGCGCAACGAGCACCCGCAGACCCTGGCCCTCATCCTGGGCCACCTGCCGCCCGAAAGCGCCGGCAACCTGCTGCAGAACATGGGCCCGGGCGTACGGGCCGAGGTGCTCATCCGCCTGGCCAAACTGGAGGCCGTGGCCGAGGAGATGCTCGTCGAGGTGGACCGCGTGCTGCAGAGCCAGCTCATCGCCATCGGCGGCAAGGAAGGCCGCAAGGTGGGCGGTGTGAGCTCCGTGGCCGAGATTCTGAACGCCATCGACCGCGCCACCGAAGAGGAGATCATGGCCGACATCGAAGAGGAGAGCGCGCAGCTGGCCGAAGAGATCAAGCAGCTCATGTTCGTCTTCGAGGACATCATGAAGATCGACGATCGCGGCATCCGCGAAATTCTGAAGGAAATCAGCAACGAGGACCTGACCATGTCCCTGAAGACGGCTCCCGAGGAACTGCGCGAGAAGTTCTTCAAGAACCTGTCCGAACGCGCCGGCAACATGATCCGCGAGGACTTGGAGATCATGGGCCCGGTCAAGCTCTCGGAAGTCGAGTCCGCGCAGCAGAACATCGTCAAGCAGGTGCGCCGCCTGGAGGCCGAGGGCCGCATCGTCATCGCCGGCAGCGGAGGCGAAGTCCTTGTCTGAGCACCCTCCCCTCACCGGAAGGCTCATCCGCGGCATGCGCCACGGCGATTTCAGCGTCATGAACCGCCCCGCGTCCGCAACCTGGAACGACGAAACAGAGGCCAGATACATGGAACAGGTACGGGAACGCGCGCAGCAGATGGCCAGGGAGATTCTGGCCCAGGCGCTGGCGGAGGCCGAGCAGATCCGGCGCCAGGCCAGGGACGAGGGGCTGGCGGACGCCCGGAACGAAGTCAAGGCACTCGCCGAGGCCGAGGCCGCCAAGGTTTCGGGTTTCCTCGGCCAATTGAAGGCCGCGCTGACCGCCGAAAAGGAACGTGTCTACGCCGAACACCGGCAGTCCCTTTTCCGGGTCCTGCAGCTGGCCTTCGAGAAAACTCTCGGCGTCATGCTCGACGAGGAGCGTGAACGCGTGCTGAACGCCCTGTTCGAGGAGGCCATCGCTCAGCTGCAGACCACGGGCTGCATCACGGTCCACGTCTGCCCGGCTGACCTGGATCTGGCCAGAAGCCTCGTCGAGAAGACCCGGGAGCAGCGTCCCGATCTGCCCGAACTGCGTGTCTGCCAGTGCGCGGACCTCGAACTCGGCGGCGTGCGCGTCGAGAGCGGAGACGGCCTGGTGGACAACTCCGTGACCAGCCGCTTCGAGCAGGTCAGGGCCATCCTCGAAGGGTTCAAGGACAATTCATGACGGCCGACCTGGACGGCACGCTGCAGCTCCTCTCCGGCCTGCAGCCAGCCCAGGCCTACGGCAAGGTGACCAAGGTCGTGGGCCTGGTGGCGGAAGGCCGCGGCATCAAGGCCCCCCTGGGCTCCGTGTGCCAGCTGCTGCCCGGCGACCCGAACCGGCCGGTCATCAACGCCGAGGTCGTGGGCTTCCGCGACGACGTCATGCTGCTCATGCCCTACGGCGAGATGCGCGGCATCCGGCCCGGCAGCCTCATCCGCAACACGAGCACACCGCCACATTTCCCCGTGGGCCAGCGCTATCTCGGCCACGCCGTCGACGCCTTCGGTGCAAGCCTCGACCCCGGCGTGACCCTCCACCCGGCCCGCCACTATCCCCTGCACGCCGACCCGCCCAACCCGCTGACCCGCCCGCGCATCACCGACCCCCTGGACGTGGGCGTGCGCGCCATCAACGGGCTGCTGACCCTAGGCAAGGGCCAACGCGTGGGCATCATGGCCGGCTCGGGCGTGGGCAAGAGCACGCTCATGGGCATGTTCGCGCGCTACACGTCGGCCGACGTCAACGTCATCGGGCTCATCGGCGAACGCGGCCGCGAGGTGGTGGATTTCATCGAGAAGGATCTGGGGCCCGAAGGGCTGGCGCGGTCGGTCCTGGTTGTGGCCACCTCGGACCAGGGCCCGCTGGTGCGCATGCGCGCGGCCTACGCGGCCACGGCCATGGCCGAGTTCTTCCGCGACCAGGGCAAGGACGTGCTCTTCATGATGGACTCGGTCACGCGCTTCGCCATGGCCGCGCGCGAGGTGGGCCTGGCCGCGGGCGAGCCGCCGACCACGCGGGGCTACACGCCGACGGTCTTTTCCCACCTGCCGCGATTGCTCGAGCGGGCCGGCAGGTCGGCCAAGGGCAGCATCACCGGCATCTACACCGTGCTGGTCGAGGGCGACGACTTCAACGAGCCAGTGGCCGACGCCGTGCGGTCCATCCTGGACGGGCACATCGTCCTGACCCGCGACCTTGCGGACCAGGGCCACTACCCGTCCATCGACGTCCTCAAGAGCGTCAGCCGCCTGGCCTCAGACGTGACCCCCGGCCCCGTGATCGCCGCCGGGCGCAAGCTCATCCGGCATCTGTCAACCTTCCGGCGCGTCGAGGACATGGTCAACATCGGCGCCTACGCCCAGGGCACCAACGCCGAGATCGACCAGGCCCTGGAGATGATCTCGCCCATCAGAAACTACCTTCAGCAGAACATCGAAGAGCGATCCACCCTGGAACAGTCCTTCGACGCCCTGCAGAAGCTCACGGGGCAACCCGTCCACAAGTCCGTCAGGCCACGCGCCTAATCGATGGAACCTCCGGCCACACGCAGCACCTCCTCGTAGGTCGTCACCCCGCGGACGACGCGCTCCATGCCGTCGTCCATGAGGGAGCGCACGCCCTTCCTGCGCACCAGCGACCGCAGGTCCGCCAGGTCCACGTTGCGGCGGATGGCCTCCTTGACCTCCGTGTCGTAGGGCAGGATCTCGAAGATGCCCGTGCGCCCGTAATAGCCCGTCTGGCGGCAGTGATCGCAGCCGCGCCCCTTCCACAGCATCTGGTCCTTGGCGATGTAGCCCGCCAGCCCCAGGGCCGTGATCTCGTCGTAGTCCGGCTTGAATTGCGCCTTGCAGTTCGGGCAGATGTTGCGCACCAGGCGCTGGGCCATGCAGCCGATGACGGCGGCGTTGATGAGGTAGGCGTCCAGGCCCAGGTCCAGCAGGCGGGTAAGGGCGGAACTGGCGTCGTTGGTGTGCAGGGTCGAGAAGACGATGTGCCCGGTCAGGGCGGCCTGCACGGCCTGCTCCGCCGTCTCCAGGTCGCGCATCTCGCCGATCATGACGATGTCGGGGTCCTGGCGCAGGATGTGGCGCAGCATCTGCCCGAAGGTCACGCCTATGCGCGACTGGATGCCGATCTGGTTGAAGTCGTCCACCACCATTTCGATGGGGTCTTCGAGAGTGACCACGTTGACCTGCGGGTTGGCCAGGACCTTCAGGGTCGAGTAGAGCGTCGTGGACTTGCCGCTGCCCGTGGGGCCCGTGACCAGGATGAGGCCGTAGGTGTGGCGCAGGAAGCGACTGAAGGTCTCGAACTGCTCGGGCAGCATGCCCAGCTCCTGCAGGTTCTTGAGGGTGCTGTCGCTGGAGAGCAGGCGCATGACCATCTTCTCGCCAAAGGCCACGGGCACCGTCGAGACGCGCACGTCCGTGGGCACCCCGCCCAGCACCAGCTGCACGCGCCCGTCCTGGGGCCGGCGCTTTTCGGATATGTCCAGGCGGCTCATGCCCTTGAGTCGGTTGATCATGGCCAGGTGCACGGTCATGGGCAGGCGGTGCAGGTCGTGCAGAATGCCGTCGATGCGGAAGCGGACCAATGCGTGGTCGCGCTTGGGCTCGACGTGGATGTCGCTGGCCCGCTCGCGCAGGGCCGATCGCAGCAGGTAGTCCACGGCCTTGATGATGTGCCGCTGGGAGTCCGGGTCCGACTTGTCGGACACCTTGACCCGCGCCTCCAGGTTGCCGATCTCGTTGGAGGACATGAACTCGATCTCGGCGGCCTGGATGGCCGTGCGGAACTGGTAATAGTCGTCGATGAGGCGGTTGATGTCCTGGCGGGTGGAGAGGAAGACTTTGTAAGGCAGGTCGCTGACCCGCTCCATGTCGTGCCACAGCTCGGGACGGAAGGGGTTGAAGACCGCAAGTTCCAGTTCCCCGTCGCGGATCATGATCGGGACCAGGGTGTTCATGCGCGCGAAGCTTTCGGAGATGGTCCTGGTGGTCACCTCCAGGTCCAGGTCGAAGGGGTCCACGCGCCTGAACTCCAGCCCCTCGCGGCGCGCCACGGCCTTGAGGATGACGTCCTCGGTGATGCGCATCTCGGGCCCGCCGGGTTCCTTGGGCGCCTTGCGGATGTTGAAGCGGATGAGGCTGTCTATGCCCTCGCCGCAGTCCAGGTCGATGTCGTTCCTGCGCGCGTGCTCGGTGATGATCTCCGCCTGGGCCGCGCTTATTTCCCCTTCGCTCGTCAGGGTCTCCAACAGATACCGCAGGGAATAGGTGATCCGCTTATTCTTCACGCCGCTCTGCATGGCTCCCCCCCGCGTTCATGGCCATAATTCTGTCGATGATGCCCGTGGTCGAATGGCCCGGAAGCAGCGGGATGGACAGCACCCTGCCGCCGCGCTCCTCGACCAGGTCACGGCCGACGATGCGGTCCACGCTCCAGTCGCCGCCCTTGACCAGAATGTCCGGGGCCACGGCCCTGATCAGCTCGTACGGGGTATCTTCCTCGAAAATCACAACGTGGTCGACGCAGGCCAGGGCCGACAGGACCATGGCCCGACTCGCCTCGTCGTTGACGGGCCGGGTCGGCCCCTTGAGGCGGCGCACCGAGGCGTCGCTGTTCAGGCCGACCACGAGGCGTTCGCCCAAATCCCGCGCGCGCTGGAGGTAGTCCACATGGCCGGGGTGCAGGATGTCGAAGCAACCGTTGGTGAAGACCACCCCGCCCCTGCCGGCGAGCCTGTGCGCCTCGTGGCGCCCTAAAATCTTGTTCCTGGTGTCGTGCATGGGTTCATGGGGTTTGACGTGAGCAAGGCCGTGCCGTACATGACGCGGAAAATTCCGCCGGGTAACGCGATGTCCAAAAGCTGGCTTCAGACCAAACACGATTCCTTTGTCCGTGACGTGCTGCGCGATTTCTGCCAAATCGCCAGCGCCATGGAAACACATTTTTCCGAATTCGACGCCAGCGGGTCCGTCAGCTTCCATTTCTTCGACGACATCCTCGGCCGGCAGAACAGCAAGGGCCCTCTGTGGCGCCTCAAGGACACGTCCCACCTGCTGTTCCGCAACGAAGAGCCGTCGCACCTGTCGGTCCTTGGCGAATACCTGGACTGGGCTCTGGGCTACATCTTCCACGAGTGCATCAAGCTCAAGGAGGACGCCTACCAGCAGATGAACTACAAACCGCGCTTCAAGCAGCTGCAGCGCAGCACGTCCCTGACGCCGGAGGAGCAGCACATCGGCTCCGAACTCTACGCCGTCATCAGGCAGACGTCCGAAAGCATCGAGCGGGAGGTGCGCCGCGTGCGCTTCATCCTCTTCCACTGCAAGCGCATGTTCATCCTATATCTTCCCATGCACCGTGAAAACCCCTTGCTGGCGCGTTTTCTGTACGCCCAGAACGACCTTGTGCGCAGCGTGTTCAAAGGGTACGCAGACGAATTGATAGAGGCCGTCTACCGCGACGGCGTGCACCGCATGTACGAACTGGCCGCCCAGTCCCTGGAGGAGGGCGGCTGGCTCGACGAAGCGTCCAAGGCGCGGGCCGCCGCGGCCAAGGAACCGCGGCCGGAAAAAAAGCTTGAAATCGCCGCCGGCGATGCTAGGTTTTCGAACACTGGCTCGTGATATTTCCAAACTTTAACGAACGTGAAGGATGCCACCATGCGTTACCTGAAATGTCTCGTCCTCGCCCTGCTGCTCGCCTCGTGGGGCTGCGCCGGATCGGATCTCATGGGCTCCGGTTCCGAGGACCCGGCAGCGCCCAAAGTGCAGCAAAGCTTCTTCTATGATTACAACGACATACGCGTCCCGGAAGAGATGGAGATCCAGACCGACAAGTCCTCCATCACCCCGACGGCCGACGGCAAGTTCGGCACGATGAAGTTCAAGGGTTGGGCCGAACCCATTTCCCTCTTCGACTTCTTCTTCCACAACATGCCCAAGGACGGTTGGACCATGGTCACCTACCAGAAGTACCAGCGCTTTTTCCTGGTCTTCACCAAGGACAACCGGGTCTGCATGATCAACATCGAGGAGACGCCCCTCTGGTACACCTGGCTCGAAATCAAGGTCAGCCCGAAGGTCGGCAACACGTACTCCCCGGCCTATTCCACCGGCGGCCAGCCCATGGACACCTATCCCTCCTCGGGGGCCACGGGCGCGCCCGCGGAAGGTGAGAGGACCCTCAGCCAGTGATCCCGGCCCACTATCTCTTCGACACGTTTCACGGGAAACGCGTCCATCTCGGAGTCACGGGCTCCATCGCAGCCTACAAGGCCCTGGACCTGACCAGGGCCTTTCTTCGTCTGAACATCCAGGTCGGCGCGACCCTGACTGAGTCCGCCCGCCGGTTCGTCACGGACCTGTCCTTCGGGGCCCTGGGCGCAGACCCCCTGTTCACGGACATGTTCGCCGCCGGGATGAACTATGACCATCTCGAACCAGCCGTGGCCGACGCGTTCGTCGTGGCCCCGGCAACGGCCAACACGCTGGCCAGGATGGCGAACGGACTGGCCGACGACCTGCTCAGCTGCCAGCTTCTGGCCTACCCCGGCCCCGTACTCGTGGCGCCGGCCATGAATCCCCGCATGTGGTCCGCTCCGGCCACCAGACACAACTGGGAGGTCTTGGGACAGCGAGGTGTCGTCCGTATCGAACCGGATTGCGGCAGCGTGGCCTGCGGCGACACCGGCCAGGGCCGGCTGGCGCCCCTGGAGGAAATTTTCATCCGCACCCTGGCCGCCCTCTCGCCCCAGGACATGCGCGGCAAGAAGGTCATGCTGACCCTGGGGCCCACGCGTGAATATTTCGACCGCGTCCGCTTCTGGTCCAACCCGTCCACCGGGACCATGGGTGCCTGCCTGGCCATCGCCGCGGCCCTGCGCGGCGCTGAAGTCACGGCCGTGACCGGCCCCGTGGATCTGCCCCTGCCGGCCATGATCCGCCGCATCCCCGTGGTCTCGGCCCGGGAGATGTTCGAGGCGGCACGCGACGTGTTCCCGTCCCAGGACATCGGCTGCTTCACGGCTGCCGTGGCTGACTTCCGGCCGCCGGCCTGCGAGTTGGGCAAGTTCAAGAAAGGCGGCGCGCCCCTGGCCCTGACCTTCGAACCCAACCCCGACATCCTGGCCACCCTGAGCGGTCGCAAGAAACCCGGACAGGTGACCGTCGGCTTCGCGGCCGAGGCCCAGGACCTGGAACGCAACGCCGCCGGCAAGCTTGAGCGTAAGAACCTCGACCTCATCGTGGCCAACCCCGTGGACGAGGCCGGGGCCGGCTTCGCCACGCCGACCAACCGCGTGCTCGTCATGGACCGCCACGGCAGGCGGGAATCCTGGCCGCAGTTGCCCAAGACCGAAATCGCCTGGAGGATCTGGGATTGGATCTCGATGAATACGCCCTGACCGAAGCCCAGCGCACGCTGAAGCGTCTCGGCATCACCCACCTCTGGCGCCAAAAAGATTCTGCTCTGCAAGAACCCGCCCCGGCTGTTGCAAACACCGTGGCCACGGCACTGGACACCGTTCCCCTACCTGCCTCTCCGCGCAGGCCAGCCCAAAAACCGAGCCAAACCGAGGAGCCTGTGCCGCCGCTTCTGCGCTCCCTGTTTCACGGGAAACAATCGCCCGTCCGCACGCTGTGGACCTACGCTGGCCTGTTTGCCGACATGCAGCAGCCCACCCCGCCCCCGCGCCTGGACATGTTCAGGAAAATCCAGGCCAGCGTCCGCTCGCACCTAGGCTGGCCGGAGAACGACATCTGCGCGTGGCCCCTCGATGTCGCGCCAGAACTCTTTGCCCAGGGCATGCGGTTTTTCGTTCCACGCATCATCATCTGCTTCGGACCGGCGTCGCCCGTTTCAGGAGATCCGAACTCCGGCAACGCCGTTGCCGTGTTTGGCAGCTCCGAACTTCGGCTGCTGCCGAACCTCGAAGACATGGCCGCTGGCGACAAGCAGCTCAAAAACGACGCCTGGCAGATTCTGCAGGGTATCCGCAGCTGAATTTCCCTCCCGTCTGTCCGTTCCACCTGCCTCATTTTTCACGCACACAATTCCGTATTGCTCAGAAATGCTCGTTGCGCTAGGTGAACTCCATTGTCACGTTTCACATGGAGCACCGCATGAAAATTCTCATCACGGGCGCCGCGGGGTTCATCGGCTTTCACCTCGCCAAGCGTTTCGCCGCCGCCGGAGCGGACGTCTACGGCATCGATAATCTCAACGATTACTACTCGGTAGCGCTGAAGAAAGACCGCTTGCGCCAGCTCGAAACAGAGCAGAATTTCCGTTTCGAACCCATTGACCTGGCCGACGGCGAATCCCTGAACGAACTTTTCAAGGCCTTCGGGTTCACCCACGTCGTCAACCTGGCGGCTCAGGCCGGGGTGCGCTACTCGCTCATCAACCCGAAATCCTACATAAACTCCAACATCGTCGGCTTCGCCAACCTGCTGGAGTGCTGCCGCCACAACGGCGTGGAGCACCTGGTCTACGCCTCGTCAAGTTCCGTCTACGGGCTGAACACGCACATGCCCTTCTCGGTTCACGACAACGTCGACCACCCCGTCAGCCTCTACGCCGCCAGCAAGAAGTCCAACGAACTCATGGCCCACACCTACAGTTACCTCTACAAACTGCCGACCACGGGCCTGCGATTCTTCACGGTCTACGGGCCGTGGGGACGGCCCGACATGGCGCTGTACCTCTTCACCAAGGCCATATGCGACGGCAAGCCCATCAACGTCTTCAACCACGGCAAGATGCGCCGGGACTTCACCTACATCGACGACATCGTCGAAGGGGTGTTCCGCGTCGTGCACCGCATCCCCGAACCCAACCCCGGGTGGGACGGCAACGCACCGGACCCGTCCTCCTCGCCCGCCCCTTACAGGCTCTACAATATCGGCAACAACAACACCGTCGAGCTGGAGCGATTCATCACCGTCCTGGAGGACGCCCTCAGCCGCAAGGCCGTGCGCAACTACATGGACCTGCAGCCCGGTGACGTGCCGGCCACGTACGCCAATGTCGACGACCTGATCCGCGACGTCGGATTCAAGCCGTCCACGACCATTGAAAAAGGAATTTCGAGGTTTATCGACTGGTACAAGGACTATTACCGCAACTAGTTTCCCGTGAAACAACTGGACCGGGAGGACGAACCTTTGGCGCAGACAATCGTTTTGGCGAATCAGAAAGGCGGCGTGGGCAAGACGACGACCACCGTGAACCTGGCGGCCTCGCTGGCGGCCATGGAGCGGCGGGTGCTGGTCATCGACTGCGACCCCCAGGCCAACGCGTCGAGCGGGCTTGGGGTCGACGTGAGCGGCGTCCGAAGTTCCGTGTATCAGGCCCTTTTCGACCCCCGATCGGCCTCACGGGCCATTGTCGGGTCGGACATGGACTTTTTGAAGATCATGCCTTCGACGCCGGACCTTGTGGGCGCCGAACTCGAACTGAGCGGGGAGCGCGACCGGGAGTTCATGCTGCGCGCCGTCGTGCAGGGCCTGGAAAAGGACTTCGACTACATCCTCATCGACTGCCCGCCCTCCCTGGGCCTCATCACGATCAACGCCCTGTGCGCTGCCCGGTGGCTGCTCGTGCCACTGCAATGCGAATACTACGCCATGGAGGGCATCGCGCAGCTCATGAAGACGTACGGATTGGTCAAGGAACGGCTCAACCCGAAGCTGGAAATCCTGGGGATTCTGCTGACCATGTTCGACAAACGCAACAAGCTCTCCTTCATGGTCGAACGCGAGGTGCGCGACCATTTCGGAGAGCTTGTCTTCAGCACGTCCATACCGCGGAACGTACGCCTGTCGGAGGCCCCGAGCCATGGCCTGCCGGCCATCCTCTACGACATCCGCTCCCTGGGCACCCAGTCGTACATTTCCCTGGCCCAGGAGATCATCGAGTGCCCTAGGCTTCAGCCGCAGGTACAGGACGCGTGAGGCGCGCAGGTGACCGTGACCTTGTCCTTGAAGTGGCGCTTGGTGATGCGGGAACCGCACCCGGCGCACTTGAAGGCCAGCAGGCCGCCCATGTTGGCCGCTGCCAGGGTGAACTTGCGCGGCTCGTCGGCCTGCCAGTCCTCGGTCGAGGCGCCGCAGGTTTCGCAGGCCACGTCCGTGGGGAGGTCGTAGCGGAGGTCCCAGTGTTTGACCAGAAGGTCATAGTCGGCCATGGGCTCGACCAAGGGTTTCTCCGCAGGGCAAAGCTTGTCGAGGACGGCGAGGACATGCTTGCCGACATGCTGCCACATCTCCTCTTCCAGAAAGACGCCCTGGGACTGCCCCTTGGCGTCGACGACATATCTGATGGCCGTTTCCTTGTTCACATGGGCTCCTGAGGTTGAAGTTACGAACAGCTTTTCTCTAAATACGAAACGCCCGGGGTCAACGACCCTGGCGCAAACATCCGCGGGTGGATTATGACTCTCAAGAAACGCGGGCTCGGACGCGGGCTTGATGTACTCATCAAGAGCCGCAATGTCGAACCCGAACATGAAGCCGAAATCGTGAATCTGAACATGGAGGCCCTGAGCCCCAACGTTCACCAGCCCCGCCACCACTTCGACCAAGCGGCGCTCGAGGAGCTAGCAGCGTCCATCAAGGCCCAGGGCCTCATCCAGCCCATACTGGTGCGGCCTCTGGCCGAAGGCGGGAGATACGAGATCGTGGCCGGAGAGCGCCGCTGGCGCGCCTGCCAGATGGCCGGCCTCAGGAGCATCGACTGCATCGTCCGCACCATGGACGACTACGAGAGCATGGCCATAGCGCTCATCGAGAACCTCCAGCGCGAGGATCTCAACCCCATGGAGGAAGCCCGGGCCCTGGGACAGATCAAGGAGCATTTCGAGATCACCCAGGAGGAGTTGGCGGACAAGGTCGGCAAGAGCCGCCCTGCCGTGACCAACAGCCTGCGCCTCCTGCGTCTGCCGCAGACCGTGCAGACCATGCTGGAGGACGCGACGCTGTCGGCCGGACACGCCCGCGCCCTCCTCGGTCTGACCGAGGAAAAGGACATGGAGGACGTGGCCGCCATCATCGTCGCCAAGGGGCTCAACGTCCGGGCGACGGAAGAGATGATCAAGAAGTTCAAGCAAAAGAAAGGTCGGGGCGCCAACGCTGGAACACGCAGAAAACCGGTTGCCGAGGATATAGCCAAGGTCCTGTCGGGGCTGAACAAACGTTTCTCCATCAAGCATTCCGGGTCATTAAAGAAAGGCAAGATCATCCTGTCCTATGCCAGCAGCGAGGAGCGAGAACGGATCGCCGCCTTGCTCGAACGCATGGCCGAGGAGGAACACGCATGAACCTGGCCTTCAACGCGTCCCGCATGATCGGCTCCCGCGTGCTGATCATCGGCGACATCATGCTCGACCAGTACCAGAAAGGGGTTGTCGAACGCATCTCGCCCGAAGCGCCAGTGCCCATCGTCAAAGTCACGGACCAGAGCTTCAAGATCGGTGGCGCGGGCAACGTGGCGCAGAACGTCGCCACCCTGGGCGGCAAGCCGACCCTCATCAGCCTGTGCGGCGAGGACGCCTACGGCCGGAATCTGAGCGAAATCTGCACGGAACTCGGGGTGGAATGCCGCCTGATCACGTCTCAGTTCCGAGAGACGACCCTCAAGACGCGCATCATCGCCGCCCACCAACAGATGCTGCGTGTGGACCGGGAAACGGACAGGCCCCTGGACAGCCTCGAATTTTCGAAACTGACCGAGGCCGTGGACGCCAGGATCGACGAATTCGATACCGTCATTCTCTCAGACTACGGCAAGGGCGTCATCTCGGAAAAATTTCTGAACTGGTTCCACGGGCGAAAGAAACCGGGACAGAAAGTCATTCTCGACCCCAAGACATGCAACTTCCCGCACTACTCCGGTCTGTACAGCATGACGCCCAACACCAAGGAAGCGTCGGAAGGGGCCGAAATGCCCATCACGTCCCGCGAAGATATCATCGAGGCCGGGAAAAAAATCATCCGTGAACGACGCCTGCAGACCCTGGTCATCACCCTTGGCGCAGACGGCATGGCCGTGTTCCTGCCCGGAGCGGGCGTCTTCCACCTGCCGACCATGGCCAAGAAGGTCTTCGACGTGACGGGTGCCGGCGACACGGTCATCGCCGCCATCGCCCTGGGGCTCAGCTCCGGTCTCGATCTGCTGAGCGCAAGCATCCTGGCCAACTGCGCCGCAGGGTTGGTCGTGGGACAGGTGGGGGCCGTAGGCGTGAGCCAGGAGGAGCTGACCGAGGCACTCGGCGCCTGGACTTCGGTCCACCACGAAAAATGGTGCGACCTCGCGGCCGCACCACCATCGGAATAAAAACCATCCGGGGGGTTACAGGCTGCACGCTCCGCCGCAGCATGGCCCCCCCAGGCCCGTGTAGGCAGTCAGTATCCTTCGCTCCTTGAGCAGACGTTCCTCGCCGAAAGGAGGACATGGGTGCTCCCCGGCCAAGGGCGCTAAATCCCACCACAAGGGTATGGCGTGAAAACCCGAGGCAATGGCGTCGCCAGTTCTGGACTCGACGAGAACAAGTTCCATGGAATCCGTCACGGCGACAAGAGGAAACGGGGCAGGAAGATGGATGCGGGCCGCAGCCACGCTTTCGCGAACGAAGGTGCCGACCTCGCCAGGACAGAAGAAAAGGGCCAGCAAAGGCTCTCCGGCGGGACCGAAAACCGCGAGGTCGACAACAGCCGACTGTCTCTCGCCGCCGACTTCGTAAACAAGCTCATATTTGGGCAGGACACTCTCACGCGGGTATTTCCTGTCTTCGACCAGCATGCGCGCCAAGGCCTGACGCAGGTCCTCGTAGGTCGTGTCCATGATTTCCCTGCCCGTGAGGTAGTCCGTGATGACACGGTTCAGGCTGACTTCATGCATGAGTACCTCCGGTGTTTCATGTCACAACATAAGCCTTACGGCTCGACACGCAAGCCATCGCGGCGGGTACGCGTTGACCCGTTGCCAAGCGTGGGGTAGTAACGCCGCAAACCTCTGGAAGGTAGTCATGCAGGACCTGTTCTTCCTCAAATGCGTCGACCACATCCACGGCGGCCTGGCCAACGGGCTGACGCGTTTTTCTGGTCCGAGCCGGGCGGCGATCGTGTATGCCATGCGCAAGGACGGTCCTGTGCACGTCTACGATCCGCACGACCTGCTGCGGGGCCACGAGCCGCGGCTGCGGGAGCTGTATCTCAAGGACGGGTTCTGGAAGCAGTGCACGAGAGCCGAGACGCGTGAGGAAGCAGTGCACTGCAGGAGCCTCGACCTGACCGGTCTGGTCTCCTACGGCGGCAACTACCGCAACATTTTCCACCAGATGTGGTTCACGGAGCAGCACCCGGACATGTGCTCGACCGGGCCCACGCAGTGCTGGCTGGAATACGCCTGCAGACTGCTGTCCCAGGACCTCGGCACGCGCAGCATCCTGGACCTGGAGACATCAAGCTACGTCCTGCAGGACTTCGCCACACACGCCGTGCGCGACCACCTCGTCGACATCCGCAACCTGAGCGTCGGTCCGGACACCGGACTTCGCATCTACCCCCTCCTCGAAGCGATCCTGAGCATCTCCAAAACCCAGGAAGAAGGGAAATGGCCCCACGGGGACCTCATCTTCGTGGAGCCAAGCCACATCGACCGGGTGCACTACCTGGCCACCTTCGGGGAATTCGAGCGGCCGGCCATGAAGGACATCAAACACATCAGAAAGCTGCTGCAGTCTGTGGAAGGGAACCGGCACAAACTGGTCAGCGACGGGCAGCAGATCGTCGGCATCGGCACCGGCCGCATGCCCGACTTTTCCGTGATGGCGGAATTCAGGGGCCGACACGGCTTCATCCGCCTGCAAGACGAGACGGTGTGCAGCTTCGCCGACGGCAGCTACCACTCCTCCACCCGCAAGGCCAACCTGGTGCAATTGGAAGAAGCGCTGCTGGAATTGAACCTCGATTCGAACAAGACGTACTCCATCATGAAGGTCGTCGGCGTGCTGGTCAGCAGCGCCCAGGAAAGAAAACACGGCTGCGCGCTGGTCCTGGACTACGGAAGCCCCCTGGCCAGCATTTCCGGGCAGCACCTGGAATCTCCCCTGGATTTGAAGCGGCACATGGACCTGGAGCTGGCCACGGCGCTGGCCAAGGTCGACGGCGCCCTGCACATCGACATGATGTACCTGAAGCTGAACGCCTTCGCCACGCTTCTCGACGGCCGGGCCGTGGCCGGGGAGAACAGGTCCCGCGGCGCGCGATTCAACTCGGCCCTCAGGTTCACGGCCGACCACGATCAGGTCATCGTGGTGGTGGTCAGCTCCGACCGCCCCATCTCCGTCATCCAGCACGGAACGGAACTCAAGGCCGCCTGCGATTGGGTGCCCAGGTATCAATGCCTCTCCGCCCCCCCCACTCTCGAAAAGTGGATCGAGGACGCCGTCTCCTGAAACCGGCGTTTCACGCGTACAGACTGCAGATCAGCAGGCGCAGGGAGCGCGCCAGAGCTTCGCATTCAACGGATGGAATCTTCTCACCGCCTTCGCGGATGTGCAGGATGTCCATGGCCTTGTCCTTCTGCGTGGCGATTTTGGCGAAAATGAGATCGATACCGAGCCGGTAGAGGGAAAGGGACACCGTGGCCAGCAATCCGGGTACGTCCGGTGCCTGGATGGAAAGGACTGTGTGGAAGTCCGAAGCGTCGTTGTCGAAGTCGACGCGCACCAGTTCCGGGTCCAGGGCGAAGACCTTCTTCAGGCGCTGCGGGACCTGCACGGGCAGCCGGTCGAGTTCGGTTTCGTCGCGAAAGAGCCGCTCGAGGGTTGAACGGCAGGCCTGCACGGTTTCGTCGGCATAAAGTGGATCAAGGGGCTCCGTGACCCAAAAAACGTCGACGACGGTCCTGTCGTCCCAGACGCAGAGCTCGGCCGCCAGGACGGACAAGCCGTGCCGGGACAAGGCGGAACAGACGCGGGCGAAAAGTCCGGGCCTGTCCGTGGAGACGAGGGTCAGGCGCAGGGATTTCGTGCTGGTCTTGTGCTCCCAGGCGAATTGGAACGGCGGGGCATCCTGGCGCCGGGCGAAACTGCGGACAAGTTCAATATGCTCGACGATGCGCCGGGGACTTGTCTGCATCAGATAGCGCGGAGGCATGAGGCCGAGATAGCGCTCGAACTCGGCAACGGAGAAGTGCCCCGGCCGCTGGGCTCGCAGGGAATCGCGAAGGCGGCTCAGCCGGTGGACGCGGTTGTCCTCGGACAGGAAACCGTATTCGAGTACGCGGCAGGTCTTGAAATACGTTTCGCGCAGCAGGTTCTCGATCCAGGGAGTCCAGGCCTTGGGTCCCGTGGCCATGGAGTCGGCCCAGGTCAGCAGGGTCAGCAGGCGCAGGCGCCGCACGTCGCCGAGTTTGGCGGCCAAGCCGTGAATGACGGACTCCTCGCCCAGGTCGCGCCGCGTTGCCGTGTGCACGAGCAGCAGATGGTGTTCGACGAGAAAGGCGCACTCTGCGGCAAATGCGGCGTCAAAGCCGAGGCGGGGCAGGATGATGCGGGTCATTTCAGCGCCCTTGCGGGCGTGGTCGTCGTCTCCCTTGGCGATGTCGTGGAGCAGGGCCGCCCAGCGCAGGCAGGGATCATCGCTCAGGTCGGCCAGATCGTCGCCGAGGAATTCGTGCCCGGCGTCGAAAGATGCGAGCTGCCTGACTGTTTCGACCAGATGCGGCCCGGCCGGCAGCTTGTGGTATGCGTCGAACTGGACGAGATTTTCGATGCCGCCGAACTCGGGCAGAAAGCTGCGCAGAAAACCGACTTCAAGCATCTGTTCCAACGCACTGGCTGCGGTCGCTCCGCACAGGATTTCCCCAAAGCGTCCGGCAATGACCCGTGGCCAGCCGGTATCGGGAGCCAGCTCGGCCAGGCGTTCCTGAATGATGCGCCGGGTCTGCCAGCCGATGGGCACGCCCGTCTGGGCACTGTGCCGAAAGAGTTCCAGGATGTTGGCCGGATCGGCCACCAGTACGGAAAAATCGAGCCCAACGTCCCCACCTGCAACAGCGCTTCCGGCGCACAGTGCTTGGGCCTTGCCCAGACAGAGGCGGCAGAGCAGGCTGATTTCGGACATGGCCCTGTGCAGGTCCGACAGGAAACGCTCGACCGCGCACCTGCCGCTGCTCGGGCCATAGCCGAGGGCGCTGGCCAATTCGGGTTGAATCTCCAGGTGCAAGGTGTCGTTCTTGCGCCGGGACAGGCGATGCAGGGCGCTCCTGACACGCGAGAGAAAAACGGCGTCCTGAGCAAGCGCACGAATTTCGGACTCCGACAGAAAGGGCGGATGCTCCCCGTTGCCGCGCCAGACAGCATCAAGCCAGTGCATGGTCTGCAGATCCCGTTGCCCTCCCCTGCCCTCTTTGAGATTCGGGGACAGGAGTTGGGAGGTGTCGCCGAAGCGCTGGTGACGCTCCTCGTGCCGCCCGGACAGCCAGTGGACCAGCGCGGGGCGAACCGGCCGAACCAGGTCGCGCAGCACTCGCCGCTGGAACCGCTCGAAATCCTCCGCAACGCCGTAAAGCAGCCGCGCGTCAAGAAGGGAACAGAGCACCTCGTAGTCCGACCCGGCCAGGGAGATGGTTTCGGACACGGTCCTGATGCCATGCCCCACGTCAAAGCCGCTGTCCCAAAGGGGAAGGAATATGGCGGAGGCCAGGGCTTCGGAATCCGCCGCGCCTGGCCCCTTTTCATGGGCTTCAGGCAGGCAGACGAGCACGTCTATGTCCGAAAAGGGATAGAGTTCCCCGCGACCATACCCCCCGACAGCGAGGAGCAAGAAGGGGCCGGCGTCGGGCGCGTTAGTCTCGCAGACCCCGTGAATCCAGGCGTCGACCTGAAGGGAAAACCACGCAGGGGAATGCGTATGGTCTGCTTCCCCTGCGCGGTAGGCATCGCGGGCCTGTCGCAATGATTCGATGGTCATGGGGTGAAGGAGCGGGAGGTCGTCCCGCCCCTGCGGCTAGAGGGCCGAAGCGCCGGACTCGCCGGTGCGGATGCGGATGGCGTTGTCGATAGTCGAGACGAAGATCTTGCCGTCGCCGATCTTGCCGGTCTTGGCCGCGGTCTGGATGACGTCGAGGGCCTGGTCGAGGATCTCGTCGTCGATGACGATCTCGATCTTGACCTTGGACACGAAGTCGACCTGATACTCGGCTCCGCGGTACACTTCCTTGTGGCCGCGCTGGCGGCCGAAGCCTTTGACCTCCGTCACGGTCATGCCCTGGATGCCCATGCCCGTCAGGGCTTCCTTGATCTCGTCAAGCTTGTACGGCCTGGTGATTATTTCCACTCGTTTCATGATTCCTCCAAAAGGTTGCCCGTTAGGCCTGATAGGCGGATTCGCTGTGCAGAGCCACGTCCAGACCGGCTTCTTCCTCTTCCTCGGTCACGCGCAGCGGCGTGATGGCGCTGACAATTTTCAGCAGAGCATAGGTCACGGTGAAAGAAAAGGCCAAGGTCGCCACCACGGACACGAACTGAATCCAGAGCTGGCCGGGGTTGCCGTAGAAAAGGCCGTCTGCGCCGGCGGCGTTGACCGCCTTGGTGGCGAAGAGGCCCGTGGCCAGTGCGCCCCAGATGCCGCCGATGCCGTGAATGCCAACCACGTCGAGACTGTCGTCGAACCCGAAGCGGGATTTGAGGCTCACGCCAAAGTAGCAGAAGATGCCCGCGCCAAGGCCGATGAGCACCGAGGGGATGACGCCGACAAAACCGGCCGCCGGGGTGATGGCCACCAAACCGGCCACGGCGCCAGAGGCCGCGCCCAGGGTCGTGGGCTTGCCGTGAAGCTTCCACTCCACGAAGAGCCAGGCCAGCATGGCCGTGGCCGCCGCCATGTGCGTGGTCACGAAGGCGCTGCCAGCCAGCTCGTTGGCGGCCAGGGCGCTGCCGGCGTTGAAGCCGAACCAGCCGAACCACAGCAGGGCCGTGCCAATCATGGTCATGGGCAGATTGTGCGGCAGGAAGGAGCGCTTGCCCCAGCCCTTGCGCTTGCCGATGACCAGGGCCGCGGCCAGGGCGGCGCTGGCGGAACTCATGTGCACGACGGCCCCGCCGGCGAAGTCCAGGGCGCCCATCTTGAACATCCAGCCCCCGCCCCAGACCCAGTGGCACAGCGGGGCGTACACGAACGTGCACCACAGGACGATGAAGATGAGGAAGGCCGAGAAGCGCATGCGCTCGGCAAAGGCGCCGGTGATGAGCGCCGGCGTGATGATGGCGAACATGCACTGGAAGATCATGAAGACCATGTGCGGCAGGTTGGTGGCGATGGACTCGTGAGGCTGCATGCCCACGCCGGACAGGGCCAGGAAGTCCAGCCCGCCGATGAGTCCGTTCAGGTCAGTGCCGAAGGACAGGGAATAGCCCCAGAACATCCAGACCAGGGAAATGACGCCGATGGCTGCGAAACTCTGCATCATGGTGCCAAGGGCGTTCTTGGAACGGGTCATGCCCGCATAGAACAGGGCCAGCCCGGGGGTCATGAACATGACCAAGGCGGCGCAGACAATTATAAAAGCGGTATCGGTCGGATTCACAAAGCACCTCCATTTTTGTCGATGCTAAGCAAGGCCGATGCCAACGAAAAAACATATTCAATTACAGCATGATGCCATTGCTCGGGCTGACCGCGGCCATACGAGAAGATACAATTTCGTGCAGCAATACACCGCAAATTTCCTTTTTTGCAAAAAAACTTCCCGGATACGGCACCAAGAAATGTAATAATACACATTTTCGTAGCCTGGCCCGAACTCAAAATTCATCAATTGCCATTTCACGCGGGCAGAACACGGAGCGACAACCGCCAACACGAAACAGGACGCCACGAAATCGTGAAATACCGAAGGGACGAGCCGGAAAGCCATAAGAAAACGAAGAAAGGACAAGCCAGAAGCGAACAATTATGTAATACAAAAATGATAATTTTATAAGTCTCTGATATTATGTAAATATTTAATCTACACGAAAAAGAAGCGTCCACAAATTACGCAAAAATAAGCCGTTAGCGACATATTAAACATTATTGTAAATTATGGCTAAATAAACAGGCGATTTCATCAAGAAAAATAACAAATACCGCAGACAAAGCCGAGTCAGTATAAAAAATAATCATAAAAACAGCAGGTTGGGAAACTGGCATCCTCCGTGCTTTGCGTGGGTATCAACACTCACCACCACGGAGGACATCATGTACGCGGCAACCAGACAAACATCGACCCTGCTCAGACCAAAAGTCTGGGCTCTGACCCTACTCCTGGCAACCATTACCCCGACCCTGGCGTTCGCCGAAGGGGAGGCCCTGTCCCAGTCCAACGCGAACCTGCTGTGGACTCTGGTGGCGGCCATCCTGGTCATGTTCATGCAGGCCGGATTCGCGCTGGTGGAGATGGGCTTCGCACGCGCCAAGAACGCCGGCAACATCCTGATGAAGAACCTGCTCGACTTCGCGGCCGGGCAGCCCGCCTTCTTCCTGCTGGGTTTTGGACTGATGTTCGGGCAGGACATCGGCGGCTTCATCGGATCGAGCGGATTCATCCTGGCCGGCAACGACCCGACCAGCGACGCGGGGATGTGGAACCTGACCTTCTGGTTTTTCCAGTCCGTGTTCGCGGCCACATCGGCAACCATCATCTCCGGCGGCATCGCCGAGCGCACGAAATTTTCAGCCTACATCATCGTCAGCGTCGTGGTCTCGGCCGTCATCTACCCCATCTCCGGGCACTGGGCCTGGGGCTCCCTGTGGGGCGCGGGGGAACTCGGCAAGGGCTGGCTTGAAACCATGGGCTTCATCGACTTCGCCGGCTCCACCGTGGTCCACTCGGTTGGCGGCTGGATGGCCCTGGCAGGAGCCATGGTCCTAGGCCCGCGCATCGGCAAGTACTCCCCCGACGGCAAGGCCAAGGCCATCCCAGGCCACAACATCCCCATGGCCGGCCTGGGCGTGTTCATCCTCTGGTTCGGCTGGTTCGGCTTCAACCCCGGCAGCACCACGGCCGTCAATGGCGCCATCGGCTACATCGCGGTCAACACCAGCCTGGCCGGCTGTATGGGCACTCTTGGCGCCATGATCTACGCCTGGATCAAGCACGGCAAGCCTGACACCTCCATGGCCTTGAACGGCGCCCTGGCCGGGCTGGTGGCCATCACCGCCGGCTGCTACGAAGTCTCCCCCGTCGGCTCGCTGGTCATCGGCTTCCTGGCTGGCATCCTGGTCGTCGTGTCCCTGGAATTCATCGACCAGGTCCTGAAGATCGACGACCCGGTCGGCGCATCGTCCGTGCACGGCGTGTGCGGCATGTTCGGCACGATCATGGTCGGCTTCTTCGCGGCCCCCGGCTACGGCTCAAGCATCGGCCTGCTCTACGGCGGCGGCACGGACCTCATCGTCACCCAGATCATCGGCGCGGCGGCGGTCTTCGCCTGGGCGTTCGGCGCAGGCCTGATCCTCTTCTACCTCCTGAAAGTGACCATCGGCATCCGCGTCACGCAGGAAGAGGAACTCAAAGGCCTGGATATCACCGAACACGGCATGGAATCCTACAACGGCTTCCAGATCTTCACCAACGAATAAGGGAGAAACGACCATGAAACTCGTCATCGCATACATCCGGCCCGAGTGCCTGAACGCGGTCAAGCAAGAGCTGTATTCCAGGAAGATCTACAACATGTCCGTGACCAACGTGCTCGGCAGCGGCCGCCAGAAGGGCTTCACCGAAACCTACCGCGGCGTGGTCATGGAAGTGAACCTGCTGAAGAAGGTCCGCCTGGAGATCGGCGTCAACGACGACTTCGCCGAACAGGCCGTGGAAGCCATCAACGCGGGCGCCCGCACCGGCAAGGAAGGGGACGGCGTGATCTTCGTCCTCGAATGCGGCGCCGCCATCCGCATCCGCACCCAGGAGACGGGCCCGGCCGCCATGGGCTAGATCACCATCCGGCATACCGATGAAAAAGGGGAGGCCCAAGACCTCCCCTTTTTCATTGCAGGCAGGCGAAGCCCCCGCCGGACCAGGGGCAGATGCCGCAGGGCACGGTCTGCCCGTAGCAATCCTTCTCGAACGGTCCCGGAAAGCCCTGCACGTGGTCGCACGGGGCCACGCTGCAATCGCCGCAGCGGGCAAATTCCTCTTTGCGGGCCTCGTCGCGAAAACGCGTGAACGCCTCCCCGTTCCAAACCGCCACGGGGTCGTCCTGCGGGACCGAGCCGAAACGGCGCTGCCGCACGCGGATCTCCTGTCCGGCGGGCCAGGCCGAATAGCTGTGCCAGAGAAAATAGCACGGAGCCAGGGCCCCGTCGCAGGCCACGAACATGCTCGGCTCGCTGACGAAGGGACACTCGCGCGGCTCGCGGGCCGCAATCTCCGGCAGATCCAGGCGCACGCCCCGCTCCCGAGCCACCTCGGCTGCGCGGGCAAAGGATGCACGCACCCGCTCCATCCTGTCGAAATCAACGCGCATGACGTTGGGCAGGCTGAACTGCAGCCCCCGACGCAGTGCGTCCTCCTTCATGGCCAGGATGATGTCCACCTGGCGCTGCTGCTGTGGCGTGCGGAAGACGGCATAGAAGGCCTGGTACGAATGCGAGACGTCCAGCCCTTCGGCATCGAAGGTTTTTTCCCATTCGCGGTAGAAATCCAGGCACCGCTGGGAAACGGAAACGTAAAGGCTCTGGTCCGCATCGGCCGCGTTGTAGGGCAGGACATGGGAGACGATGACAAATTCGGCAGCGCGATCGGCGCACCAGGCCACCATGTCCGGCAGCGCCGCATGGGTCTGGACGTTGACCACGGTCTGGGCACCCAGGGACAGGGGGCGGGAGCCCTGACGCGCCGCGGCTTCGCGCATCATGTCGAAAGCACGGGCCACGCGGCCTAGCTCCGAACCGGCCCTGAAGCGTCCGAGTTCGTCAGGGTCCGGCGAGTCCACGGAAAAGCAGATGCGGTCGAGTCCTGCGCCCATGAGCCGGTCGGCCAGAAGCGGCGTCAGCAGCATCCCGTTGGACTGGAATCCAATGGAACAACCCTGCGGAACCCTGGCCCTGGCGAAGGCGATGAACGACGCCAGTTCCGGGTGGAGCATGGATTCGCCCACGCCGTTCAGGTTCAAGGTGTCGAGATGCGGAAAAACCGGGGTCAGGGCCTCGAAGGCCCGGCGATCCATGAGGGCGTCGGCGCACTCCCAGCCGGAGGAGTGCTTGACGCACATGGCGCAGCGCAGGTTGCACAGGGTGGCAAGCTCCACGTAGAGCTTGCGGGGGGCGGATATGGTCGGTTGCATGGAAGCTTCATTGAACACCGCCGGGGCAGCGTCAATAGCCCAAAATGACACAGGAGCTCACGCGCCGCCGGGCACCATCCCATGTACCAAGGCCCCCAGCCGCTCGATCCCCCGGGCCACCTCGTCGGACCATGGGTTGCCGCAGTTGAGGCGCACATGGCCGGCGAAGCGGTCCTGGGTGGCGAAGATGGTGCCCGGCGCGATGCCTATGCCCTCCTCCCGGGCGCGGTACATGAGTTCCACCGAATCCACGCCTCGCGGCAGCTCGACCCACAGTACTCCGCCCCCCTCGGGCCTGGCCACGCGCGTGCCTTCGGGGAAGGTGCGGCCCACGTGCAGCTGCATGGCCTGGGTCTGCTCGCGCAGGGTCCGGCGCAGGGCGCGCAGGTGGCGGTCGTAGCGCCCCTCGCGCAGGTAGGCGGCCACGGTCTCCTGGGTCACGGTGGCCGAGCAGACGTTGGTCGTGGCCTTGACCTCGTAGGCCTCGCGGTAGAAGCGGCCGGGCATGATCCAGCCGATGCGGTAGCCCGGGCACAGCGTCTTGGAGAAGGACGAGCACAGGACCACGAGCCCGTCCTGGTCGTACATCTTGAAAACCGAGGGGCGGGTCGGCCCGAAGTGCAGGTCCCCGGCCACGTCGTCCTCGATGAGTGGGATGCCGCGGGCTGCCAGCAGCCTGACGATCTCGGCCTTGGCCTCGTCCGGGGTCAGGGAGCCGTCGGGGTTGTTGAAATTGGGAGTGAAGATGCAGGCCCGGATGTCGAAACGCCCCAGGGCCCGCTCCACGTCGGCGGGCTGCACGCCGTGCCGCGGGTGTGACGGTATCTCGATGGAGCGCACGCCCTGATTCTCCAGGAGCTGCTGGAAGCAGAAGTAGGACGGGGCCTGGATGAGCACGTTGTCGCCGGGCCGGACCAGGCTGCGCACGGCCACGTGCAGGGCTTCCAGGGCGCCGCAGGTGATGATGATCTCCTCGGGCCGCACGTCCAGGCCGGCCTGGGCCGCACGCAGGGACAGCTGACGGCGCAGCTCCGGGCTGCCCTCCACGGGCAGGTAGGCCACCTGCCGCTTGGGGTCCTCCCGCGACAGCCGCGCCGCGACCTTGGCCAGCTCGCGGTACGGCAGCAGATCCTCGGACGGGCAGTTGATGCCCAGGGGCAGAAGCTCGCGGTCGCCCACGGTCTCCAGCACCGAGGAGATCAGTTCGCTGCGGTTGATGGTATGGGGCCGCAGCACGGGCCGCGGCGGCCGCGGGGTGGGGGGAAGCTCCTGCACGTCGCGGCGCACGAAAAACCCGGACCGCGGCCGCGACTCGATGACCCCCTTGCGCTCCAGCTCGGCGTAGGCCTGCAGCACCGTACTGACGGCCACCCGGCTGCGCAGGCTGACATGACGCAAGGAAGGCAGCCGCGCCCCCGGCCCGAGGGTGCCCGAAGCGATCTGCTGCATGAGGTTCTGTTCGATCTGACGGTATCTGAAATCTTCCATACCCATGTCCTCGCGAGTGACTCGCTGTCTGTCTCCGACAAAGCCGTCTTCAGCAAATGATCGTTTCTCCAGAAGCTGCACGGGAATCCATGCCTTTCCGTCTTCCCATCCACCGCCCTGCCGCAGGGGTTGCCTGGTGTCGGGGGCGGCGGCCCGTCGGCTGTCCGACCGAGCCAGGCATCGTTTGACGAACCATTGCCCGCCGGACGAAGCTCCGCAGCATGGACGTGCACGCAATAGCTCGTCTCTACGAGGCCGGCGAGGGAGTTCCGGCGGGCGGCCGCCCCCGACACCAGGCAACCCCCCGCTCGATCTCCCGCCCAAGCGCCTCTTCTCTTTCCCGCACGCCTTCCGGCCTATCCGCCCCAATCTGTTATGGTCGAAATTTATGCAAACTGTATCTGTACCGCAAACAGTTTTTGGCTAGGTTGGGCTCAAGAGGATAATCGATTATGAACAGCGCCACCCTTTCCACCACCGATCCCGCCGAATCCCCAATGGCTTCGGCCTTCCGGCAGGCCCTGCCCATCATCCTGGGCTACGTGCCCGTGGGCTTCGCCTACGGCGTGCTGGCCCAGAAATCGGGTCTCTCGGGCATGAACACCATGCTCATGAGCATTCTGGTCTTCGCCGGCTCGGCCCAGCTCATCGCCGTGGGCCTCTTCGCCTCGGGCGCCGCGCCCCTGGCCGTGGTGGCCACGACCTTCGTCGTCAACCTGCGCCACCTGCTCATGTCAGCGGCCCTGGCCCCGTTCCTGCGCGCCTGGAGCAAGACCCGCCTGGCCCTCTTCGCCTACCAGATGACGGACGAAACCTTCGCCCTGCACGCGAACCGCTTCGCCAAGGGCGAGACCGGCCCGGCCGAAACGTACGGCATCAACGTCATCGCCCAGAGCGCCTGGGTCGGCGGCACGGTCCTGGGCCTGGCGGCCAGCACCCTCATCACCGACATCCGGCCCATCGGCCTGGACTACGCCCTGCCGGCCATGTTCATCGCACTGCTGCTGGGGCAGCTCAAATCCAGGCAGCACCTCCTCGTGGCCGTGGCCGCCGGCCTCCTGTCCACGGCCCTCATGTTCGCGGGCCTCGGCCAGAGCCACGTCCTGGCCGCAACCATCATCGCCGCAACCATCGGCCTCGGAGCGCACGCATGGACCAGCAGACGATCCTCCTGACCATCCTCGGCATGATGGCCGTGACCTACATTCCCCGCGCACTGCCCGTCCTGGCCCTGGCGCGGCGGACCCTGCCGGAGCCCGTCATCCGCTGGCTGGGGTTCATCCCCGTGGCGGTCCTTTCGGCCATGCTGCTGCCCTCGCTGGTGGCCCCGGAAAAAATCCTTGATTTTTCCTTCCGGAACATCTTCCTGTGGGCGGCGATCCCGACCTTCCTCGTCTGCTGGAAGACCAAGAGCTTCGTCGGTGCCGTTGTCACGGGCATGGGCTGCGTGGCCCTGGGCCGACTCTTTTTTACCTGAACCCACAAGGAGCCCACATGAGCTTCCGTTTCACCAAACGCATCCAGAACACCCCGAAATCGTTCATCCGCGAAATCCTGAAAGTCACCCAGGACCCGAGCATCATCTCGTTTGCCGGCGGCCTGCCCAACCCGAGCCTCTTCCCCATCGAGGCCCTGCAGGAGGCTGCCCGCGAAACCCTGGCCACGGCCGGGGCGCGCGCCCTGCAGTATTCCACCACCGAAGGCCACGCCGAACTGCGGGCCTGGATCGCGGCCCGCTACGAGCGCCGGGGCGTGACCGTGCACCCGGATCAGGTGCTCATCACCACCGGTTCCCAGCAGTGCCTTGACCTCCTGGGCAAGCTCTTCATCGAGAACGGCGACGAGGTCATCCTGGAGCGCCCGAGCTACCTGGGCACCATCCAGGCCTTCACCATGTTCGAGCCGCGCTTCGTGACCGTGGACCTGGAAGAGGACGGCCCCAACCTGGAACAGGCCGAAAGGCTGCTGGCCACGGGCCGCCCCAAGCTCTTCTACGCCGTGCCCAACTTCCAGAACCCCTCGGGGCTGACCTATTCCAAGGCCAAACGCGAGGCTCTGGGCGCGCTGTTGCGCAAATACCCCGAGACCATCTTCATCGAGGACGACCCCTACGGCGAGTTGCGCTTCTCGGGCGAACACCACAAACCCCTCTACGCCTACACCGAAGGCCACAGCATCATGCTCGGCTCCTTCTCCAAGATCACGGTGCCGGGCTTCCGTCTGGGCTGGATGGTCGCACCTCCCGAGATCATCCGCCTGGCGGTCAAGGCCAAGCAGGCCGCGGACCTGCACTCCTCGACCTTCAACCAGTTCGTCATCGCCGAGTACCTGAAGCGCCACTCCATCGACGACCACATCGCGAAAATCACGGAGCGCTACGGCGCCCAGGCCCGGGCCATGGTCGCCGCCCTGGAGCGCGAAGCGCCCGAAGACGTGACCTTCACGCGCCCCGAAGGCGGCATGTTCTCCTGGGTCACCCTGCCCGCGGGCAAAGGCTCCTGCATGGACCTCTTCAACCTGGCCATAGAGCAGAAGGTGGCCTTCGTGCCGGGCATGCCTTTCTACACCGACGGCACCGGCCAAGACACCCTGCGCCTGAACTTCTCCAACGCCTCCGAAGCGACCATCGACGAAGGCATCACCCGCCTGTGTCGGTGCATGAAGGATTTCCTGAGCGCGTCCCAGACCGCCTGACCTTCAGCGCAAAACAGGCCCCGGACCAGAACGTGGACCGAGGCCTGTTTTTTCCCATAGCTCTTCAGGATTCAAGGAGGTTACGAGATTTCGTCAATACTGATGACGCAGGACTCCTCCTCGTTTCCAAGGCGCACGCCGCGCTGCGTCCGCTATGCAAATTCTGAATTTTCCTGCGCCACGCATTGCCGCATGAATTCATCGGCCATTTCAAGCGCCCTCTTCGATTCCGCCTCGTATGCGGCGTGAAGGTATCCGTGGGGCAGCCCCTCTTTCATCTCCAGCACCCTTGAAACATCCAGCGGAGTCTCAATCCGCCGAGCCCGGCGGACTTCGTTCTCCCTCGTTTCAACTTCCTTCCCCTGTCGGGCCATTTCGTTCAGTCGGCCCGTGTCGCGACAGAACCGAACGATTTCATTCTCCAGAGCCCGCCGGGGGACGAGTTCCGAAACATGCCGGTCCAGCAGCTCGGCCATGGTTACGGGCCGCATGTAGGCCAGCAGCTCCTGGTTGAATTCGTCATTGCGGTCCAGTTTGTGGGCAGGGATGTGACGCGACAGCAGGAGGCCTCCTGAACGGGCGTATTCGTAACGCTGCCGCAGTTCCTGATGCAGAAAGGGGACGTATTTCCCGGCCATGGAATGAAAACGGATGCCGGCCAGATCAATGAGACCGTTCAGCGGCCTGAGGGTTCTTCGCATCTCTTTCTCGAAGACTTCGGAGAAGCCGCTTTCCGTGGTCTCGTATCCAGTCAACTCCGCCGGCCCCCACGGGGCGTTGTCGCCCGTGTAACGCCGCCTTCGGTCGGTGGCGCTTTCGATCTGATGCAACCCGTAATCGCCTATCCATGGGTATGCTTCCGACTGGTATTTCACGAGGCTCATCTGTCGCAGATGCCCGAAATGACGAAAGCCCAGGGCCGCCGGAGGGACGGCGGGGATGATGTCGTTGCGGAACACATGGCGCAGGTGCGGCAACAGATGGTTCCAGTGCTTGGCGAATTCGGTGTCGCCGACGCGGGGGCTGGCAAAGGTGTAGAGGGTGACCGGGCTGTCCTTGAATTCAAAGTAAAGAGCACAGGCTAACAGTGTGGCCACGGCACCGCCGAGGCTGTGGCCGGTCAGAAAAATTCTTTTGATCTCTTCCCCAGAATTTTTACGGTGTTTTTTGCAATATTCCTCAACGACTGGCCACAGATACTCGAAGGATTGCAAAAAACCATGGTGCGCCGAGCCAGTGCTCGCAAGCTCTCCCGGACAGGGTTGCATGAAGAATTTGCTGTTCAGAATCATGTCGTGACTGAGCGGCCCCTCGGTTCCGCGCACGGCAATGAGGATGGTGTCCCTGTTTGTGACCATGAAGGCCTGACTTTCAGTAGGGTTTTTACTTCTGGATTTTGGGCCGATAAATTGCATGTCATGATAGTGCCAGGAATACGGCATCTCATGCAGCACCATGTCCATCCAATCCGCGGCGACCCTGTACGGTCTGACGCGTTGGGTCCGGAGGTTGTCCAGGGTGTACAGAATGGTTTGGTCATAGGGAGCCCTCTCACCGCCTGCCTGCCCGGATTTGCTCCTGGTGTCGGGGTCCGCGTAGGTCAGGGCGGAAAACGCCGCCAGATTGTTCGCGGTGACGCAGTCCCAGTCATCGGCGGCGCCGACCCGGGACGAGACCAGAGCGGGTATCCAGCAAAAAAGTGGAGCAAGCTCGAGCAGATAGGCTGTCTGGAGGTTGCGGCATTTCGGACAGCGGCGCTCCTGTTCCGCCAAAAGGAAGCGAAAGGCACAGCGCTGCTTGGGCCGAGTTTCCTCCGTCCTGTCCTCGATCCAGTCCACTCTTCGGGGCATGTTGAGAGCGCCGTGGCTGACGCGATGGTAGATCCAGTCGGCACGAAGTTCCTCGGGCAACGCCTGTTGGTTCGGACGAAGGCCGTTGGCGGCCGAGGCCTTGAGGGCCTTGTGCGCGACGATGTCCGCGGCCAGGGTCAGCTGGTCCCATTCCTCGTCTCCAGGGTAGTCGTGAGGCCTGGCCCGCGGAAGGGGCTTGAATTCCAGATAGGCCCACCCCCGATCCATCCGACAAAGGTCGATGGCTAGAGAACCCTTGGCACAGACATGCTCGCCAAGAGGCTCGCCAGCAGCGTCGTAAGCCACGATCTGCAGATCTCCAACCTCTTCACCGGTCTCGGGATGGACAAGGTCGGTGATGGGCGTGTTTTCGAAATCAACAATCCTGAGCCGCAGGCAGCGTCTTTCAAAACATCGAATTGGGGCAATCTGCATGATGCATCCTCCTCTTCCATTCACTGTTGAAGAAAATCCGGCAACGCCCACACGTTGTCAGAGGCAAGATAGCTTAGTTGTTCTGGAGTTATTGTGACCGATGTTTGATTTTTTTCCTTCAACCCAGCATTAACCAATATTAATACATATGAATCAGGCATTTTTTGTATCTTCCAAAAGATATTTTCTGTTAAAGACGAATCAATATAAATTATTTCATTATTTTTAAAAGTAATATTCTTATTATAAGAATTAATAAATGATTTATTATTGTCATAATAGTTTCTTGTAATGTATAAAATTTTATTTATTGAAAAATTAATATTAATTTTGCCAGAATCTCTTAAATATAGAGCAACATATGGAGTTGCAGACATATGAGTTGAGCCTTGTGATTTTGGATTATTGCATTCATATGATCGCCTTTGTTCCACATATTTTTTGTCTGGAAATATCTTTTCAGAATCGAACTCGGAAATATCGCAAACAAGAAACGCCTCGTTTTGACAATCTTGAAAGTCTTTCTGCTTGGCTGGATTTTCGAAATCTGACTTTGTTTCCTCAAGAAGATAGGCATACGCCAAATCATAAAATCGTGTCCTTTCTTCATTGGCATCCATGCCTATGGTCAACAGCCCGAGTTCCCAAGTACAGAAGGGGTGCCATACCTTGGTAGGAATGTGAGAAACCCATTCCCCTGGTTTCTCCTCCACGTTATCGAATGCATCTCCGTATTCTGTGCCTTCGAACCTTCCCGAACCGAAGCTCAGGTGGCGACACATGAAGGAGTCGCTGTACCAGGACGCCCCCGCATACATTTTGCCCTTCATCTCGTCGGGCACATTGTAGTGCAGGGTGAACAGGCCATCGTCGCGCAGCACGATCAGTTGGGTGTCGAACAGGAAGGCCAGGAGAAGGAGCCCGAGCACCGACAGGCAGACCCTGGTCCGCGTGATCATCGTGATTCTCCCTTCAACTGAATCAGCAAGCGGAGTTGATCGAGGGCCGAGACGGGGTCCTGCGAGGCGTCCCGCATGGAATCCTTGACAGCGCTGTCGTTCTGGGCGCCGAAGGGCTTGGTCAGGCACAGGCGCAGGAAGATGAATATGTGCGTTTCATCGGCAAGACCGTATCTCATGGCCGCATCCACATATTCGCCGACAGCCGCTTCGAGCGAGCCGTAATGATCCGCCGCCAGTGACGCCGCAACGGGTGCCTTTTCCTTGAGATCCTGGGAAAGATTGTAGACCAGAGCCGCCCGGTTTTCCTGCGACATGCCTCCCAGATGCTCCTCCCGCACCTCCCACCATGGCCGGCCCTTCGCCGGCCGGTATATGTCTGCCAACTCGCGCTCCGTGCGCCCGGACAAGACCGGACTCGGGACATCCAGCCACGCCCGCCCCCCGTCATGATTGCGGATGGGGATGAACAGACGCGCGGCAAGCCCGAGAAACCAGCCCAGTTCCTGGTCGCTGAAGGCCGGGAGCATCTTCTCCAACCCACCAGGGTCCTGGAGCCTGAAGAATGATTTCTTGCCCGACGGCAGAAGGACTTCGCACAGGCTCCGCCAGTGGCCGCAATGCGTCTGCTCGCTTGCCGCCGTGACGGCAAAAAATCCCCAGGCCGAATGCTCGGCAAGGAGATGGGTCTCAAGTCTGGAATCCGCCCCAATCCGACTCAGGCAAGGCATCGAAGCCCAAAGCGATGCGTACGGCGTATCTTTCAACACGGGGTGAAAGGCGTTGGCACCCTTCCAGGCAAAATAGTCCTCAAGCATCTGCGGGGTCGCATCGACGGCGACAATGGCGTCAATGTGCAGGCCGCGATGCCGGGCGTCGGTGAACGCGGCGGCAAGGTCTGACGACGCGAGTTTGCGGAAATTGCGGAGGGCGCTGTTGTCCGGCATGTTCATTCCTCCTTCGGGGATGTCGCGCATGCGGTACACAAAAGCATGCAGGTTCGCTTGGATAGCGTGAGCGTAGATCTCTTCCAGGCCTCTCTTGTCCTCAATGCGCAGCTCGTTGAATCCGCGCAGCGCACCTTCCCTTCCCGGCGTGGATATGGACTTGAAGACCGTTCTCGTCTTGTGTTCCGGAAGAGGGTACGGGACCGGGTTGCGGGAATTGAAGACCCGGCCAGTGATGACGAACCGGTCCGGGGCGCCAACAGCACCTCCTGGCCGATGCGGGGGATGGCCATGGTGCCGAACTGCCCTCCGGCCCAGCCCTGGGAGGTGCGGATCCAGCAGGTGGTGTTCTCTTCGCGGCCCCCCAGTCGGTCCCTGTGGAATTGCACCTTGTCGTCCATACCGTGGACGAGTTCGATCTCGAACTCGTAGGCGCGATGCGCTTCCTCAAAGCCGGAGAAGGCATAGGCCCTGAAGCCGCTTGCGGCCGCAGTCTCGAACGTGAACCACGGGCTGTCTGCTGCCGGATGCCTCATTGAACCTCCCTGTGCCGTGCGCACACGAGTTTTCAGCCCACTGTGCCTGCATCGCAACGTCAGGGAAATTCGGGGACATGCGTACGCTGTGCGGGAGGAATCTGGAGACAAGGAATCAGCGACAGGCCGGAACCTTTACGGCATAGGCGCCCGGAGGGCGCGTTCGTCACACGTGCGCATGGTCAGGACGCGAACAGGTGCGGGGCAATTTCCGATAAGCGCGGTCGAGAGGGGAATGCCGGCAAAACGTATTTGAATTCCGCGTCCTGCAGGGTATACATGCAGGACGACACACCTTCACACCGGGGAGCCCGTCATGCGTCCAGCCTTCCGCACCGCCTTGCTTCTGTCCGCCATCCTGCTTCTGTCCGCCTGCGGTCAGGAAGCCCCGAAACAGCCCGAACCGCGGTCCATCACGGCCAAAACCATGCGCATCGAGCCGACCACGGCCCAGGAGTGCGTCAGCCTCCCCGGGCAGGTCCAGGCCCGCAACAGCGTGACCCTGGCCAGCAAGCTGAGCGGCACCGTGGTCGAGGTCCTGGCCCGGGAAGGCGACGCCCTGCAGGCGGGCCAACCCATCCTGTGCATCGACGACGCGGAGTTGCGCCAGCGGGAGCAGAGCGTGCGTTCCTCGGCCGGACAGGCCGGACTGGAGGCCAAGGCCCTGGCCGCGCGCAAGGCCCAGGCCAAGGCCAGCCTGGACCGCCTGCAGAAGCTCCTGGATCAGAGCGCCGTGAGCCGCGACGACGTGGACCGCGCCCGGGCCGAGTACGAAGCCTTGTCCAACCAGGAAAAGGCCATGGCCGCCCAGTCTTCCGCGTCGGGTTTCCAGGGCGCCGAGATCCGGGAACTCATGCGCTACAGCACCGTGACCTCGCCCCTGAACGGCGTGCTGAGCAGGCGTCACGCGGACCTGGGCGCCTTCGTGCAGGCCGGGGCGCCCCTGGCCGAAGTCGACGACCTGACGAGCGGCTTCGAGCTCACGGCCCAGGCCGACGAGACGCTCCTGGGTCGCGTCGAAACGGGCATGACCGTGGTCGCCCTCATCCCGGCCCTGTCCCCCGCACCCTTCCTGACCACCCTGTCGGCCGTGATCGGCCAGGTCGACCCCGGCAGCCGTTCCTTCCGCGTCAAGGCGGCCCTCAAGTCCGCCCCACGGCCCGGCATGTTCGGCAAGATCTGCGTGCCTGTGGCCGAAGGGCCCAAGCTCCTGGTGCCGGAGTCCTGCATCCGGCGGCGCGGGGAGCTGACCACGGCTCTCATCGTGGATGGGGATTCCGTGCTGCGCCTGCGCCTGGTCAAGACCGGCGGGGTCTACCAGAAGGCCGACATCGAGGGGCAGACCTTCGTTCTCCAGACCGGGACGGACCGGCCAGGAGCGATGCCGGCAGGGGGGCTGGTGGAGGTGCTCTCGGGCTTGGCCCCCGGCGACGAGGTGGTCACGGACGCGCCGGACGTGGCGCGCGAAGGCGACCGCCTGGTGCGGGGCTGACCATGTCTCACAACCACGACGTCCTGACGCGTCTCACGGCCGGCTTCGTCGACTCCAAGCTCGTACCACTCATCGTCGCCTTCTCCATTTTCCTGGGCGTCTTCGCCGTGCTGCGCACCCCGAGCGAAGAGGAGCCGCAGATCATCGTGCCCATGATCGACATCATGGTGCGGATGCCCGGCGCCATGCCCGAGGAGATCGAGAAGCGCGTCGTCGGGCCCATGGAAAAGCTGCTGTGGGAGATTCCGGGCGTGGAGTACGTCTATTCGACCTGCATGGACGGCGAGGCCCTGACGATCGTGCGCTTTCTGGTCGGCGAGGATGTGGAGAAGAGCCTCATCAAGGCCTACAGCAAGCTGTACCAGCATCTGGACTGGATTCCGCCGGGCTGTTCCCAGCCGATTTTGAAGCCCCGCTCCATCGACGACGTGCCCGTCCTGGCCGTGGCCTTCATCGGCGAGGCCCACGACGGCCGCACCCTGCGCATGGTCGCGGCCGAGGCGGCCGAAAGCCTGCGGGCCCTGCCGGGTGTGTCGGAAGTGACGGTCACGGGCGGCCGCAAACGCACCCTGACCGTGGACGTCAGCCCCGAACGTCTGCGCGCCCTGAACCTGGACAGCGTGGACGTGGCCGGGGCAATCGCGGGCCAGAACCAGGCCGACCAGAGCGGCCTGGTGACCCGTGCCGGGGCGTCGAGCCTGGTGCGTCTGGACAACGCCTTGCGCTCGGCCGCCGACGTTGCCGCCACGGTCGTGGCCGTGCGCGACGGCCGGCCCGTGACCCTGGGCAGCGTGGCCGAGGTGCGCGACGCCACGGCCGAACCCGAGGACTACGTGTTCTTCGCGCCAGGCCCACGGGCCGAGGCCAAGGGCGTCCGGGCGGAAGCGGGAAGGCTCCAGCCCGCCGTGACCCTGACCGTGGCCAAGCGTCCGGGCATCAACGCCACGGACCTCTGCCGCAAGGCCATGCAGACCATCGAGAGCCTGCGTGGCACGGTCATCCCGGACGACATCCAGGCCGTGATCGTGCGCGACTACGGCGAGACGGCCAAGCACAAGTCCGACGAACTGCTCCTGCACCTGGCCATCGCGGCCCTGTCCGTAGGCGCCATCGTGGCGTATTTCCTGGGGTACCGGGCCAGCGCGGTGGTCATGGTCGCCGTGCCCGTGACCCTGGCCGTAACGCTCGCCACCTATTGGCTCATGGGCTACACCCTGAACCGCGTCACCCTCTTCGCCCTCATCTTCTGCATCGGCATCCTCGTGGACGACCCCATCGTCGACGTGGAGAACATCGTGCGCCACGTGCGCCTGCCCGGCTCGGCCGGCCGCCCCTTCACCCAGGTCATCATCGAGGCCGTGAGCGAGGTCCGCGCGCCCCTGGTCCTGGCCACCTTCACGGTCATCGCGGCCATCATGCCCATGGCCTTCGTCGGCGGGCTCATGGGACCGTACATGCGGCCCATGCCGGTCGGCGCGAGCATGGCCATGCTCCTGTCCATGGCCGTGGCCTTCGTCATCACGCCCTGGCTGGCCCGGCGGGTGCTGAAGCCCTCGGACAGCCACGAACCCGAAATCCACGATGACCCCTTCACCCGCGGCTACATCTGGCTCATGCGCCACCTCATCGAGCGCCCGGCCTTCCGCTGGACCTTCCTGGCCGTCGTGGCCGGTCTGCTGGCCCTGGCCGTGGCCCTCTTCCCGCTGAAGGCCGTGCTCGTGAAGATGCTGCCCTTCGACAACAAGAGCGAGTTCGAGATCGTCGTGGACATGCCCGACGGCACGAGCCTCGAATCTACGGCCGCGGCGGCCGAGGCCCTGTCGCGCCGCGTCCTGGAACAGCCCGAGGTCACGGACGTGCAGCTCTACGTCGGCACGGCCTCGCCCTTCTCCTTCAACGGTCTGGTCCGCCACTACTACCTGCGGCAAGGGCCGAACGTGGCCCAGATCCAGGTCAACCTGGTGGGCCGCGGCGAAAGGGACGCGTCGAGCCACGAGATCGCCGGACGCGTGCGCGGGCTCGTCACGCCCGTGGCCAAGGCGCACGGAGCGCGCATCAAGGTGGTGGAGGTGCCGCCCGGCCCGCCCGTGCTGCAGACCCTGGTGGCCGAAATCTACGGGCCCACGCCCGAGAGCAGGCTGGCCGTGGCCCGGCAGGTCAAGGACATTTTTTCGGAAACGCCGAGCGTGGTGGATGTGGATTGGTTCGTGAACGACCCGCGCCCCGAGACGCGCGTGCGCCTGGACCCGGACAAGGCCCTGCAAAGCGGCGTCAGCCCCGACCGGGCGCGGCAGGTCCTGGCCACGTCGGTGGCGGGCGTGCAGGCCGGCATCCTGCACGACCCGACGGCCCGCGAGGACGTGCCCATCGTGGTCCGCCTGCCCCTGGCCAGACGCTCAAGCCCCGCCGACCTGGAAACCCTGCCCGTGCGCGGAGGAGACGGCATGGTCTCCCTGGGGCAGGTCGCGGCCTTGAACGAAGGCGTGACGCCCGGCTTCATCTACCACAAGAACATGCTGCCCGTGGTCTACGTCACGGCCGACATGGCCGGCGACGAGGAAAGCCCGGTCTACGGCATGGCCCGCGTGGACAAGGCTCTGGACGAGCTTGCAGCGACGGGACGTGGTGCCTGGCAGGCCGGCGACACGCGGGTGCTCAGGCGCCTCTACACCGCCGGGCCCGACACGACCCACGACATCGCCATGAAGTGGGACGGGGAATGGCAGATCACCTACGAGGTCTTCCGGGACATGGGCGTGGCCTTCGCCGTGGTTTTGGTGCTCATCGCCATCCTGGTGGTCGGCTGGTTCGGGTCCTACACAACGCCGCTGGCCATCATGATTCCCATCCCGCTCTCGCTCATCGGCATCATCCCGGCCCACGCCGTTTCCGGCGCCTTCTTCACGGCCACGTCCATGATCGGCTTCATCGCCGGCGCGGGCATCGTGGTGCGCAACTCCATCATCCTGGTGGACTTCATCGTCATGCGCCGCGAACAGGGCGAGACCCTGGAGGACGCCGTGGTCGAGGCCGGGGCCGTGCGCTTCAGGCCCATGGTCCTGACGGCCCTGTCCGTGGTGGCCGGGGCCTTCGTCATCCTCTTCGACCCCATCTTCCAGGGCCTGGCCATCTCGCTCCTGGCCGGGGAAGTGGCGGCGACGCTCTTCTCGCGCATGGTCGTGCCGGTGATGTACTATCTGGATCAGCGCAGGGGGGCGTGAAAACGGGGGAGCATGCCTCTTGTGGGGGCATGTCTCCTGGTCTATTTTATAATGGTGAACATGCGGGAGGGATCATGAGTACACGCGAAGTTCTGGAGATGGCCATGGCCCTGAAGCCGGAAGAGAAGTTTCTTGTCGTCGAGGGTCTGCTGAAGAGCCTGGACGAACCGGACAGGAAGCTGGAGGAAATCTGGTTCGAGGAAGCCGAAAAAAGGCTGCATGCATACCGCAAGGGATCTCTGCGGGGCATCGCGATGGAAGAAATTTTCGGTTAGCGGCAATGAGGATAGTTTTTTCCGAATTTGCCAAGCTGGAAATGGACGACGCGGCCTCGTTCTACGAACTGCAATTCGAAGGCCTCGGGGATTCATTCAAATCGGAGGTCCGCAAGGCTGCCTTGCGTATCGCCGACTATCCCCGCGCCTGGTCTCCCGGGCGCGGGGAAGTCAGAAAATGTCTGCTGCACAGGTTTCCCTTCAGCATCCTGTATTCCATCGAACCCGACCACATCTTCATCATCGCCGTCGCCCACCAGCACCGCCGGCCGGATTATTGGGCTGAACGCTGACGCTGAATATCTCCAAACCGCTCTACAGCCCCCGGTAGCGCTGCGCGCCCATGACCCGGTGGAACTCCTCGAATCGCGGAGTCTGCACCGCCCCCTTCTTGTCAGCCCAGCCCAGATCCCTGAAGCGCGAGCCCTGGATCTGGACGAGGACCCGCGTACCGCCGGGCCCCAGAACCAGGGTCTCATAGGCGCGGACCACCTCCCGCAGCTTCGCCTTCTCCACGGCCGCGACCAGCCGCTCCAAACCGTCGAAGGCAGCGTTGCCCAGGCGCAGGTCCGTCTCGTACCAGCCGAACTCCTCGTCCAGGGTGTCCGGGGTCTTGGTCAGCGAGGCCAGCACGCCCTGGCGCACGCTCTCGAACTCTTCGTCCGTCACGCCGCGCAGCTGCGACAGGGCCTTGAAGTAGAACGACTCGAAGCGGTCCGCCAGGTCGGCTGTGCCCGCCACCGGGCTCTGCACCCCAAAGCCGATGCCCGCCCCGTGAGCGAACATGACCGGGAAGCTCGTGGCCACGTAGCCGAGCTGCTCCTCGGTGCGCAGCCGGCTGTAGAAGCGCGTGGACAGCAGGCCCTCCAGCAGGAGCATGCGCGCCCTGGATTCGGGGCCCACGGCCGGGTCCAGGAACATTTCAACCAGGGCGCTGTCCTCCAGCACGCTGTCCCGCCGGTAGTCGGCCACGACGCCCCGCACGGGCAGTATGCGCGCGGCCTCGCCCGGCTCGCCGGCCTCAGGCCCGATGAAGGGCGCGACGGAATCCGCCACCGCCAGCACATCATCCTGCGTGACGTTGCCGAAACCGAAGACCGTGAAGCGCAGGTCGCGGCGCATGGCGGCCATGTAGGCCTTCAGGCCGTCCAGGGTCACGCCCCTGGTCGCCTCCTCCATGGCCCGGTGATCCCAGGACGGGACCTTGAGGAGGCCGCGCATGGCGCCCATGGCCTGGCCGAAAAGCCTCTGCTTCTCCATGTTGGCCAGACTTCTGAGCTGCTCGGTCCGGGCCAGTTCGAACTCATCGGCCGTGACCTCCTGGTTCAGGAAGCCCAGCACTCGGGGCAGCAGGTCGGCCTGATGCTGGCTGAAGCCGTCGATACGGATCAGGACGCCCTCGTCGCCGGAAACCGAAAGGTTCAGTCCCGCTTCCTGGGCCTGATAGCGAAGGCCGGCCTGCTTCTGGTCCCAGAGCTCCAGGAGCACGCCCTGCATGGCCGTCTGCTCCAGGGTCCCGGCGATGTGCGCCGACTGCAGCCTGGTCATGAGGATGGCCCTGGGCTCGCGCCGGAACTGGGACTGGCCCTGCCAGACCGTCAATCCTGGCCGGTCGGCCAGCTTGCGGGGGCCTTTGCCGCCGTCGCGGTGCACTAGGGAGAAATCATCGGGCACAAAGGGATTGAGGTCCGGCAGGGCCAGCTTCATGCCCTGCCCCAGCTCCGCCCAACGCGCCGTGTCGGCCGCGGCGACGGGGCGCACGCTGTAGGGTGTCTGATAGAAGAAGGCCTCGCGGTCCGTCGGCTGGTCCGGACCTACGTGGAAAATGCGGGCATTGGCCGGCGTGAGCATCCCCACCAGCTCCCTGACCGCCGCGGCGTCATAGGAATCCAGCCGGTAGGGACCGTAATTGACGTCCTCCACCGGGTGGCGGAGCATGGTCCCCGCGGCCTCGGCCACATAGTCGAAGCCGCTCGTCAGGGGCGCGAAGCGGAACTCCATGGACATCATGTTCCCAAGCTGGTCGACGTACTCCTGGCCGATGCCCCTGGACCGCAGCATGTCGAGATAGGAGAAGACCGTGGCCAGGATCTCGTCGCGCCGCCGGTCGCCGTCCTCCGTCAACTGCAGAAAGAGGGACATGGTCACGCCGTTGCGCAGGGACGTCGTGTCCCCGCCTGCGGAAAGCCCCAGGACAAGTCCGCGCCCGCGCAGGTTCGCCACCAGGGAATTGTCGGTCTCGGTGCCGAGCACCGCGGCCGCGACCTGCAGGGGCTTGGTGGACGGATTGTCGAACTTCTGCGGCAGTACGAAATCGATGGTCATGCTGCGGGTCTCACGCACGGGCCGGACACCGAAGACCACGCCGCGCTCGGCGTCCGTCACCGGAGGGACCGAGGGCTCGCGGACCTGCGCCCCCCGGTCGGGAATGACGCCCAGCTCGGACCGGGCCAGACGCTCCAGCTCGTCCAGGCTCTGGGGCCCGTAGAGCACGCCTTTCATCAGGTTGGCCGAGTACCAGGTGTGGTGGAAGCGGACCAGTTCGTCGTGCAGACGGCTGCCCGGCTTGTCCGACAGGGTTTCGAGATTGCCGCCCGTGAAGCGCGTGGCCGGGTGGGCCGGGTTGAGGGTCGAAAGGGTCAGCATGGCGATTCGCCGGCCGTCGCTGTGCTTCTTGGACTCCATTTCGGCGTTGACGGCGTTGCGTTCCTTGTCGGCGTAGACCGGGTCGAGCAGGGGCCGGGCCAGGGTGTCGGCCATGCGGCGCAGGGCCTCGGGAAAGGCCGGCGGGTCGACCTCCATCATGTAGGTCGTGGAGGTGTATCCCGTGGCCGCGTTGGTCTGGCCGCCGTTTCTGGTTATGAAGGACTGGTACTCCTCGGCCCCGGGATAGGACTCGGAGCCCAGAAACAGCATGTGCTCCAGGTAGTGCGCCAGGCCCGGCTGGGAGTCGGGGTCGTCGAGGCTGCCCACGGGCAGGGCCAAGGCGGCGGCGGCCTTGGAGGCGCGCTCGTCGTGGACCAGCAGAACCGTGAGGCCCGAGTCCAGGGTCAGAGCGCGGTAGTCGCGGTAATCGGTGTCGGAGACGCGCACCTGGGCCGCCAGAGCCTGGGTCGCGACGAGCAGAAAGAGCATGACGAAGCGGAATATGCGCATGGCTGCACCTCGGGTGGTCGTGTGGAAAACGGGCGTCGCCGTCTCGCTCGACGAGCCCGGGCGACGAAAGGTTACGGTAAAACCGTTCGGGGCGACGTCAAGGGCTAGTCCGAAAGGGCCAACCGCGCCCCGAGTCCGGCCAGAAGGCCGCCGCCCAGGCGCTTGAGCCACAGCGCGGCCCGGCCGGTTCCGGCCAAGCGGCGATGCACGGCTCCGGCCGCCACGGCCACGAATAGGCACCACAGGGTGCCCGTGGCCACGAAGGTCAGGCCGAGCATCAGGAAGGCCAGGCCAGGATGGGTCGCGCCGGGGACGATGAACTGCGGGAGGAGGGCGAGGAAGAAGAGGGCCACCTTGGGGTTCAGCACGTTGGTCGCCACGCCCTGGAGATAGATGCGGCCCAGGGTCCGGGGCGCCGTTTCGAGCTTCCCGGGGCCTTCGGGCCGAGACAGCAGCATGGTCAGGCCGAGCCAGACCAGGTAGGCGGCGCCTGCCCATTTGACGATCTGGTAAGCCGTGGCCGAGGCGGCGACGATGGCCGTCAGCCCCGCGGCGCCGAGCAGGGTGTGGACCACGGCGCCGCTGCCGATGCCTAAGGCCGAGACCATGCCCGCCCCGCGCCCTTGGGAGACGCTGCGGCCAAGGATGTAAAGGGTGTCTGGACCGGGATAGAGGTTCAGCGTCACGGCCGTGAGCAGAAAGAGCGGATAGTGGACGATGTCGAACATGAGTTCCTCCTGCCGAAGAAGGCTTGCCCCGGGGCGGGCCTGCGTGTAGCCCGTGCCCATGAACGCCTTCCTCAAGCTCCTGAAAGATTCTCCCGGCGGCCCGGTCTTCAACCCTTGGCACCAGCGCGACCCGCTGCACGACGCCTCAAACCGGGCGCCCGCCGTACGGCGCGAGCAGCTCGCCTCCTATCTCGGAGAGCGCCGAAAGGCCACCACCATTCTCCTGGCCGAGGCCCTGGGCTACCAGGGCGGCCACTTCACGGGCATCGCCATGACCTCCGAGCGCCTGCTGCTGGGGTACCTGCGTCACAAGGGGCTGGGCCCGGAGATGGTCTTCGCGGCCGCGCCGCGCCGCACCAGCCGCGAGGACGTGCGCCCCGACGGCTTCACGGAACCCACGGCGACCATCGTCTGGGGCGCCATGCGCGAACTGGGCGTGGACCCGCGCGACGTCATCCTGTGGAACGCCTTCCCCTGGCATCCCTACAAGCCGGGCATCGGGCTCCTGAGCAACCGCACGCCCACGGAAGACGAGGTGCTGCTGGGCAGACCCGTGCTCCTGGCCCTGAAGTCCTTCGTCCCCCAGGCCGAAATCCTGGCCGTGGGTCAGAAGTCGGCGGCCCTGCTGGCGAACATGGGCATCACCGCCCCGGCCCTGCGGCACCCGGCCAACGGCGGGGCCGGGCAGTTCCGGGAGCAGTTCGCCCGCATCGTGAAAAATCGGATCGGATGAACGGCATGCGTTGACACGGCCCCTCGCCCTCGGGATATGGTGCAGGAAAATTCACCCCGGAGGCGAACATGAAATACCAGAGCCCATACACCCCCGACTTCAGCAAACGCGACCCCCTGCCCGGCGTGGCCGAGGAATTCCCCGGCCGCTGGTCCCCCCGCTCCTTCGTCAGGTCGCCTATCCCGGCCGAGGACCTGGCCGTCATCTTCGACGCGGCCCGCTGGACGCCGTCCGCCTACAACGAACAGCCCTGGCGCATCCTGACCTCCACCCCCGAGACCTTCGACACGTTCCTGGGCCTTTTGGTCGACGCCAACCAGAAATGGGCGAAAAACGTCTCCCTCATCGGGTTCATGGTGGCCAGGAAGAACTTCACCCACAACGGCAAGCCCAACTCCACGGCCGTGTTCGACTGCGGCTCGGCCTGGATGTCCCTGACCATGCAGGCCCGCAAACTCGGTCTCTATACCCACGGCATGGCCGGCATCCGAAAGGACGCCATCTACGAGGCCTTCGGCATCGACCGGGAGGAATACGAGGTCGTGGCCGGCTTCACCATCGGCATCCTGGACCTGAAGGAGAAGCTCGACAAGCCCTATGCCGACTGGGAGGGGCCGTCGCCGCGCAAACCCCTGCCGGAAGTCTGGAAGCAGGGAGCCTGGTAAAAGAACGGGCCGCGCTCCACCTGGAACGCGGCCCTTTTTCGTGCGCAGGGACGGCCGTCAGGCCCCGAAGATCTTTTTGCGGAACATGAAGAAGGCAGCGCCGAGGATGCACAGGCCGGCCCAGACGTAGTCCATGCTGGGCTTCTCCTTCATGTAGATGATGGAAAAGGGGATGAAGACCGACAGGGCGATGCACTCCTGCAGGATCTTGAGCTGGCCGACGTTCATGACCTGATGCCCGATGCGGTTGGCCGGGACCTGCAGCAGGTACTCCAGCAGGGCGATGCCCCAGCTGGCGAAGGCCGCGATGACCCACGGCGTGTGGGACAGGTTGCGCAGATGCCCGTACCAGGCGAAGGTCATGAAGATGTTGCTCAGGGACAGCAGAATGATGGTTGTCAGATAGAAACGCATGGCGCCCGCCTCGGCCCGGACCGGGCCGCAATCGTGGAAGATATGGATGCGGCTGGGTGTAGCAGGGCCCCGGGAAAAAACAAGACGTCCGCCAAAAAAATAAACTCTTTTATTCCAAGAAGCTACATCAGCCCATCGGCCATCCTGTACGCCTTCTCACGACCTTCGCAGAAAAATGGACTCGTCGAGCCTCCCGAACGGATCAAAGGCAGCCTTGCGGGCGAAGTGCACGGCCAGGAAGGCCGAGACCGTGGCCGCCGTGAAGATCGCGATCATGATCATGATCTGGTAGGCGATGGCCACGGCCGGGGACGAACCGCCCAGGATCTGGCCGGTCATCATGCCCGGCAGGGAGACGATGCCCATGGTCGCCACGGTGCCCAGCTGCGGGCCCACGGCCGCGCGCAGGGCGCTGCGCAGGAAGGGCCGCACGGCCTCGGACTCGCTGGCCCCCAGGGTCAGGTACTGGATGTGCATGTCGCGGTTGGCGCGCAGGTCCGAAAAGAAGCGGTCCAGGGCCACCACGTTGCTGCGCAGGATGTTGCCGAGCACCATGCCCATGAGCGGAACGAGATAGCGGGCCGAACCCAGGGTGGCGGGGTCGAAGACCAGCAGGAACCCGGCCAGGGTCAGCAGGGACGTCATCAGGTGGGCCGGCAGGACCGCCCGCAGGCACCTGCGCCACGACAGACCGCTCTGGCGCAGGATGGAGCCCGTGGCCACGACGATCATGACCAGCACCCAGGCCACGTTGAGGGCCAGCAGGTCCAGGCGAAAGACCCATTCGAGGTACACGGCCACCAGCCCGAGCTGCACGGCCATGCGCAGCATGGACACGATCAGGTCGCGGGTCAGCCTGAGCTGCAGGTGGCGGAAGACGGCCACCGGAAAAACGAGCATGACGGAAAAGAGGATCAGGGCCGGGATGGAGATGACCATGGTTTCGTTCATGGGAGCCTCCGGAGCTTTCCCGATTCGAGGGCGATCTCGGCGAAGCCGAAATCGAACCACTGCCGGTTGTGGGTCACGGCCAGGACGGTACGCGCCGTGTCCTGTGCGAAATAACGGACCACGGCCTCCAGGGACTCCTGGTCCAGGCTGGAGGTGACCTCGTCCAACAGGCAGAAGGAGCGCTCCAGCTGCAGGCCCTGGATGATGGTCAGGCGTTGCTGCTCCCCTCCCGACAACCGCCCGTAGGGGCTCGAGCGCAAAGCCGGGTCCAGGCCCATGGCCTCCATGAGGTGGTCCTGCATGGCCCGGTCCGCGCGGCGGGCGCGGTTGGCGGCGAAGGTGAAGGGCAGGTCCAGGTACTGTCCGGCCGAGCCGTCGAAAGGCAGCGGCTTCTGCCCGATGTAGAGGAAACGGGCGCGGTGTTCGGCCTGGTCCGCGGCGGTCACCGTGCGGCCGTCCCAAAGCACCTCGCCCTCGTCCACGGGCTCGAACAGCAGGGCGACCTTGAGGATGGTCGATTTTCCCGCCCCGGACGGTCCCGTCAGCACCAGGTGTTCCCCCGGAGTAACGGCCAGGTCGACCCGGTCAAGGATGACCCGCCCGCCCCGGCGCACGGTCACATTGCGAAGTTCCAGCATGTTCTCTCCATGAAATGACGAATCGATGACCCAACATTGCAGGCACGCTGCGGAAGATCAAGGCCGGGATCTCCCGCCCTGCCACAGCGTCATTCCCGCGCAGGCGGAATCCATCTTCGGACGGAACGAAACCAAGGGCATGAGCCCCGCCTGCAAAATACCCCCTACGCCTTCCCCTCCAGCAATTCCAACAGCACCGAGCCCAGCGCGGGCCCGTCGTGATCGGCGTGGGCGTAGCGCACCCGGGCCACGGGCTTGCCTATGCGCAGCACGCGCGCGATGTCGATGGGCGTGCCCGAAACCACGGCGTCGCAGGGCACGGCAGCGATGGTCGCCTCCAGGTCGCGGATCTGCCCCGGGCCGTACCCCATGGCCGGCAGCACGGGGCCGATGTCCGGATACGCGGCGAAGGTCTCGTCCAGACTGCCGGCGAGCCAGGGCCTGGGGTCCACCAGCTCGGCCGCCCCGCACTGCCGCGCGGCCAGGAAGCCCGCCCCGTGGGGCATGCCGCCGTGGGTCAGGGTCGGGCCGTCCTCGACCACCAGGACGCGACGCCCCCGGATGAGCTCCGGACGGTCCACGGTCAGGGGCGACCTGGCCAGGACGATGCGCGCCCCCGGATTGCAGGCCCGGATGTTCGCGAGCACGGCCTCGACCTGATCCGGCCGGGCCGTATCGACCTTGTTGATGACGGCCACGTCGCACATGCGCATGTTCGTCTCGCCGGGATGGTAGAGCAGTTCGTGCCCGGCACGGTGCGGGTCGAAGACCGTGACGTGCAGGGCGGGCCTGTAGAACGGCGTGTCGTTGTTGCCGCCGTCCCAGACGAGGACGTCCGCCTCGGCCTCGGCCTGCGCCAGAATCCTGGAGTAATCCACCCCGGCGTAGACCACCACGCCCATGTCCAGGATGGGCTCGTACTCCTCCCGCTCCTCGATGGTGCAGCGATGAAGGTCCAGATCGGCGTGGGAGGCGAAACGCTGCACGGCCTGGGCGCGCAGGTCGCCGTAGGGCATGGGGTGGCGCACGATGACCACCCGGCGCCCATCCTCCTGAAGCACGCGGACGATCTCGCGGCTGACCTGGGACTTGCCGCAGCCCGTGCGCACGGCGCACACGGCCACCACCGGCCTGGTCGTCGGCAGCATGGTGTAGGTTGCCCCGGCGATCATGAAGTCCGCGCCCGCGGCCGTGACCAGGGAAGCCTTGTGCATGACCTCGTTGTGGGTGATGTCGGAATAGGAAAAGACCACGAGGTCGACGGAGAACCCCCTGATGAGGCGCGCAAGCTCCGAGTCGGCGAAGACCGGGATGCCCTCGGGGTACATGTCCCCGGCCAGTTCCGGGGGGTAGACGCGGCCGTCGATGTCCGGAATCTGCGTGGCCGTGAAGCAGACCACGCGGTAGCGCGGGTTGCCGCGGAAATAGATGTTGAAGTTGTGGAAATCACGGCCGGCCGCGCCCATGATGATGACCTTTTCGACCATGGCAACCTCCATGCCCAGCTCTGTCCGACAAAATGGAAATTAAATATAGATATTGGAAATATAACATTCCAAATAGGGCATCGCGTCGACGCCCTCTATTTTCAAGCCATTATCATCAAAATGGAAACAAATAATTCCAGACGGACGCAGAACCGAGTATCACGCAGCGGTCGGCTCCGACGGGAAAGCGACCACGCCCCCCCCCGCAAACCCTTGCCGTTTCTGCATTGACCATTTTTCCGTCCGGCTTTGCCTGCTTCCTCGCGTTGTGGTAAGCTTTTTGCCATGAGTCCCGCATCGTTCCCTTCAACCCAGGCACAAGACGCAGCGCAAGGAGCTCGAACATGATCGTCGGCGTTCTCAAGGAAATCAAGACGCAGGAAAACCGGGTCTGCATGACGCCGGCCGGTGTGGAAGTCATGAAGCAGCACGGGCACACCGTGCTGGTGGAAAAGACGGCCGGTGTGGGCAGCGGCTTCGCTGACGCCGACTATGAGGCCGCAGGGGCTAAAATCGTCGCAGCCCCGGCGGACATCTACGGCCAGTCCGACATGGTCATGCACGTCAAGGAGCCCCAGCCTTCCGAATACGGCCTGATCCGCCCCGGACAGGTCGTCTTCACCTATTTTCATTTCGCGGCCGACGAGAAGCTGACCCGCGAGTTCATGCGGACCGGCTCCGTGGCCATCGCCTACGAGACCGTAACCGGCCCCCAGGGCGGCCTGCCGCTCCTGACACCCATGAGCGAGGTGGCCGGACGGATGGCCGCCCAGGAAGCCGCCAAGTACAATGAGCGCGTCCACGGCGGCCGTGGCATCCTGCTGGGCGGCGTGACCGGCGTGGCCCCGGCCAACGTCCTGGTCCTCGGCGGCGGCATCGTCGGCACCAACGCGGCCATGATGGCCGCCGGCCTGGGTGCCCGCGTCCACATCCTGGACATGAACCTCGACCGCCTGCGCTACCTCTCGGAGATCATGCCCAAGAACGTCACGCCGCTGATGAGTTCCCCGGCCAAGATCCGCGAACTGGCCAAGGAGGCCGACGCAGTCATCGGCGCGGTCCTCGTGGTCGGTGCCAAGGCGCCCAAGCTCGTGACCCGCGAGATGTTCAAGGACATGAAGCCGGGCTGCGTGCTCGTGGACGTGGCCATCGACCAGGGCGGCTGCTTCGAGACGTCGAAGCCCACCACGCACACGGACCCGATCTACGAGGTGGACGGCATCATCCACTACTGCGTGGCCAACATGCCCGGCGCCGTGCCCATCACCTCGACCATGGCCCTGACCAACGCCACCCTGCCCTACGCCCTGCAGATAGCGGACAAGGGCTGGCAGGCCGCCTGCAAGGAAAACCCGGGGCTCAAGAACGGCCTGAACATGGTTGGCGACAAGATCACCTTCAAGGGCGTGGCCGACGCCTTCGGCCTGCCCTACACGCCGGCCGAATCCTGCCTCTAGGAGTGGAAGAAACCCGCCTTTCGAAAGGCCGCTCCTTCACCGGGGCGGCCTTTTTGTCTTCCTGCGCACCGCGCTCGTCCCTCGACGAAGCCCCGGCGTTGACGGTATGGACGGAACACGGACGCCGCCGCACCCTTCCGGCCGACCCCAACCAACAGACAAGGAGGCTCCCATGCGCCTCGCACTGCTCTGCATCATTCTCCTGCTCTCCACGCCGGTCCTGGCCGCGCAACAGGTGGAGATCATCGAACTGCGCCACCGCACGGTCGAGGATGTCCTGCCCGTGCTGGAGCCCCTCGTCGAGCCGGGCGGGGCGCTGTCGGGCATGAACGGGCATCTCATCGTGCGCACCTCGCCCGCCAACCTTCAGGAGCTGCGGAAGGTGCTGGCCGTCATCGACCAACCCGTCCGCCAGCTGCTCATCCGCGTCAGCCAGAGCCGCGAGACGAGCGGCGCGAGGCGGTCCCTGGGCGTGTCCGGCGCAGTCGAGGTCGGCGACAACGTGCGTGTCGTCGCGCCGGGAGGGAACATGCCCGGCGGAACCGGGGTGGAGGTGCGCAGCGGCGGGTCGGCCGCCGGAGTGTACGGGCAGGACGTCCGAAGCAGCTCCTCGAGCGGCGCGGACCAGTTCGTGCGGGTCATGGACGGGGGCGAGGCCTTCATCAGGGTCGGCCGGTCCCTGGCCGTGCCCTTCCGCCGCGTAGAGATGCGGCCGGGCGGCGTCAGGGCCAGCCAGGGCGTGGTCTACGTCGACATCGGACAGGGATTTTCCGCCGTACCGCGCCTGTCGGGCGACCGCGTGACCATCGAGATCAGCCCGCAGTTCGACAGCCTCGCAGGCCGCGGACGCGACGTGGACACCCAGAGCCTCTCGACCACGGTTACGGGACGACTGGGGGAATGGATCGAACTCGGCGGCGGCGCCAGCCGAACGGACGAAAGCACGGGAAGCCCCACGGGCGCCGCGGCGCAGGAAACGCGCGACACCCGCAGCGTCTGGCTGCTGGTCGAGGAGGTGCGCTGAACCAGGGGCGCTCCGGCCCTCCCCGCACCCTCAGCCCTGCAGAGGAATCTGCAGCTCGACCTGGTTGTCCGCACTGCCCTCGTCAATCCAGTCCAGGTAGACCTCGCGGCCGACGGGCTGCAGCGCCTCGCCCCTTTGCAGGGCCTGCGGCGTGAAAGCGCTCCAGGCCGGCCCGATCCCCTTCATGGGCCCGCGGTACACGGTGCTCAGGCATTCGTGGGCGGCAACCTCCGCGCACGCGAAAGCGCCCTGACCGCGGCAGGCGTCAACCGAAAAACCGACCTTCATGGTGAACTCCCTGTCGGGAGAGCCGTCGCACCCTTCGTAGGTGAAGACGCAGGGACCGGTCACGGCCATGCCCCGGCTCTCGGCTTCGGCCAGGAGCATGGGGATGATCTTTTCGGCGTAGGCCGGGACATCGGGAATGGTCAGGGTCGTGACGGCCTCGATGGCCGTGTATGCCGGGATGCGCTTGCGCTCGATCTGCATGGGCCCTCCTTGGGGGGTCAGTGTTTCCGGGTTCAGTCAAAGGCGGCCACGATGGCGTCGAGCTGCGCCGCGATGCGCGAGGCGATGTCCGCGGTCTGGTCCGGCCGCAGGGGCAGCAGCGCGGCAAAGCCGGGCCTGATGGGCGGAGGGCCGCACTCGCCGCTGCACCCCAGGCCCATGGCGTGGACGACAAGGTCCGCCAGATGTAGGACGCCGGGCAGCATGGAATCCGGCGCCTTGAGGGGGTCGTGATGAAAGCCTGCGGCCTGGCTCAGGGATCTGGGCATACCCCAGCCCTCCAGGAGATGACGGCCCATGGTCCCGTGGTCCACGCCGAAGAAGAGGACCTCCTCGTCCATGAGCGGCCGGCCGTGCCGGAGGCCGCTGTTGATGCAGTACCGGGAGCGCTCCGGAAAGGCCGTGAAGAAGTACAGCCGGCCGATGTCGTGCAGCAGGCCCGCGACAAAGGCCTGCTCCGGCTCCACGGCCTTCGTGGCTTCGGCCAGGGCCTTGCTGGCCAGGGCGCAAGCCAGGCAATGTTCGAGGAAGGTTCGCATGTCGACCACGGACGCAGGAATCACCCCGAACTGCTCGACCATCAGCAAACTCGAGGCCAGCATGCCCACTTCCTTCTGCCCCACGATGGTCACGGCCCGCGAGACGGTCTCGACCTTGCCGTGGCAGCCATAAAGGGGGGAGTTAACCAGGCGCAGGAGGCGCGCCGTGAGCCCAGGGCTCTGCCCGATGATGGACACGATCTTCCGGCTGGAGGGTTCGGGGGTGGAGAGTTCCCGGTTCAGTTGGAAGGCCACGGCCGAGAGCTGCGGCGGCTCGAAGCTGTCCAGGCAGAAGGTCGGCAGCTCTTCGGGGGACGGGGTGTCCCCCACGGGCTTCCGGCATTCCCGCAACAGCGCAGGCAGCCCCTTTTCCATGCGCTGCGCCTCGGCCTCGACGCGCAGGCCGAGCAGGACGGGTCCGGGGGGAATGGCCATGTCGTGGCCCGCATAGTACTTGCGCGCCCGCTCGGTGGCCTTGGCCAGCAGCGAGGGGTTGAGGGGCGCATGCTCCCCGACGACGGACACGGTCGAAACGCCGCGCTGGCGCAAGGCCTCGATGGCGCTCCCGTTCAGGGTCGCGCCGCGCGGGTAGAGGACGCGTCCCGTACCGTCCGTGATGTCCGCCGCCAGGGTCTCACCTGGCGTGACGCGATCGATGAGCTTCTCCATGCCGTCCCTCCATGCGCAGACAACGAATCTCCGACCATTTCCTCATCTATGCGGCGGGGCAAAAAAACGCAACCGCAGGGCGTTCGAGACCACGAAGACCGAGCTCATGGCCATGGCCGTGCCGGCCAGCATGGGGCTCATGGTAGGCCCGCCGAAAAGGTGCAGAAGGCCGGCCGCCACCGGGATGCCGATGGTATTGAAGGCGAAGGCCCAGAACAGGTTCTGGCGGATGTTGCGCATGACCGCGCGGCTTAAGGAGAGCGCCGTGAGCACGCCCGAAAGGTCCTCGCGCATGAGCACCACGTCGCCCGACTCCATGGCCACGTCCATGCCCGAGCCCATGGCCACGCCCAGGTCGGCCCGGGCCAGGGCCGGGGCGTCGTTGATGCCGTCGCCGACCATGCCGACCACCCGGCCTTCCTGCTGCAAGGCCTCGATCTCCTCGGCCTTGCGGTCGGGCAGCACCCCGGCCACGACCCGCTCGATGCCGAGTTTCCCGGCCACGGCGCGGGCCGCGCGTTCGGAGTCGCCCGTCAGGAGCACGACCTCCATGCCCAGCTCCCGCAGCCGCTTGACCGTCGACGCGGACTCGGGCCTGATCTGATCGCTGATGGCCAGCAGGCCGGCCAGGCGCCCGTCAACGGCCACATGGACCACCGTGGCCCCCTGCCCTTCCAGGCGCGCGCGGTCCGCGGCCGCCGCGGCCGGATCGATGCCCAGAGCGCGCATCATCAGCTCGTTGCCGATGGCCACCCGCCGGCCATCGGCCTCGGCGCTCACGCCCTGTCCGGGCACGGCCGAAAAGCCCGAGGCCTTGGGCACGGTGCCTCCCGCCGCGGCCACCACGGCCCGGGCCAGGGGATGCTCGGACTGGGCCTCCACGGCCGCGGCCAGCCGCACCAAGCCGTCCCTTTCAAAACCCTCGCCCCGCGCCGTCCAGACCTCGGCCAGCACGGGCTTGCCCACGGTCAGCGTCCCGGTCTTGTCGAAGACCAGGGTGTCGAGCTCCCCGGCCCGCTGCAGGGCGCGGCCGGACTTGATGAGCACGCCCAGCTGCGCGCCGCGCCCCGTGCCGACCATGATGGACGTCGGCGTGGCCAGGCCCATGGCGCAGGGGCAGGCGATGACCAGCACCGAGATGGCGATGCGCAGGGCGAAGACGAAGGGCTCGTCGCTGAAGAAGTACCAGGCCAGACCCGAAACCAGGGCCAGGGCCATGACCACGGGCACGAAATAGTAGCTGATGGTGTCGGCCAGGCTGGCGATGGGGGCCTTGGAGCCCTGGGCGTCGCGCACCAGGCGCACGATGCGGGCAAGCATGGTGTCCTCGCCCACCAGGGAGGCGCGCATGACGAAGGAACCCGTGGTGTTCAGGGTGCCGCCGAAGACCGTGTCGCCGGGGGCCCGGCGCACGGGCAGGGGTTCGCCCGTGAGCATGGACTCGTCCACGTGGCTCTCCCCCTCGGCCACCTCGCCGTCCACGGGCAGACGCCCGCCAGGGCGGATGCGCAGCAGGTCGCCGGGTTCGATCTCTTCCACCGGGATCTCACGCTCGCCGCTCCCCTCCACCAGGAAAGCCGTGTCCGGGGCCAGGGCCATGAGGGCGCGCACCGCGCCCGTGGTGCGGGACACGGAGCGGGCCTCGAAATACTTGCCCAGCGATATCATGGCGATGAGCACGGCCGCGGACTCGTAATAGAGGTCCATAGCCCGGGCCATGGCGTCCACCCCGAGCCAGATCTCGACCGTGTTCCACAGGGAGTAGACCAGGGCCGCGCCCGTGCCCACGGCCACCAGGGAGTCCATGTTCGGGGCGCGGCGGGCCAGGGCCGGGAAGCCCACGAGATAGAAGCTGCGCCCGCTCCAGACCACGGGCAGGGTCAACAGGAGCTGGGCCAGGGCGAAGGCGCCGGGCGCGTGCATGGGGTCGAGCCAATGCGGCAGAGGCAGGCCCCACATGTGGCCCATGGACAGGACCAGGAGCGGCAGGGCAAAGGCCATGGCCCATACCACGCCGCGCCTCTTCTCGGCCAGGCGGGCGGCGATGCGCGCCTCCTCCTCCCCGGCCTTCTCCCGGCGCGGCAGGTCCGTGGTGAAGCCCGCGTCGTGGATGGCCTGGCGCAGGGCGCGCTGGGACACCTTCGACGGGTCGAAGACGAACCGCCCGCTCTCGGCCCCGAGGTTGACCGCGGCCTCCTTCACGCCGTCCATGCCGGCCGCGATGCGCTCGATGCGCGACGAGCAGGCCGCGCAGTGCATGCCGCCGATGCGCAGCTCAAGCACCGTCTCGGCGGCCGGCTCCTCCACGCTGAAGCCCATGTCGCGCACGCGCCCCAGAATTTCGTCCAGTTTCACACCGCCCGCGTCGTAGCGCAGGTCCATCTCGCCTGTGGCCAGGTTGACGGAGATCCCCTCCACGCCGGGCATGCCCCCGACCACCTTCTCGATGCGCGACGAACAGGCAGCACAGTGCATTCCCCCGACGGTCAGACGTTTCGCTTCGCTACCCATGCGCACCTCCCAGCCTTTATTCCAATTTTTTCAGGACTTTTTCCATTCTGCAGGGCGGACGATACGTACCCGCCCTACGTACATGATTGACTGATCAATCCCAATGGACTAGCAACTCTTTCTACAAAAATCCATGTCCGAAATTCTTCGGAGCATCATCGCGTTGAGACAAACGAATTGGTTGTTCAACCAGGAGCCTGTACTGCATCGGCTCCGCAACTTCGGAGGAAGTATGTCCGTTGATGCCACCATGCATGTCGCGCGCCCGAGCCGCCGGGATGCATACCTCGACTGGATCCAGATGCTCACGGGCGTCGGTCTGGTCCTGTTCATGGCCTTCCACACCCTGCTCACCTCGTCCATCATCTTCGGCGCGGGGGCCCTGGACGGCGTCGCCGGCTTCCTGGAGACCCTGCACCTCGACACCCTGGCCCACATCTTCGTTCCCATCCTCTTCTTCACCCACTTCGTCGTGGCCGCCCGCAAGATCCCCTTCAGAAGCGAAGGTCAGACCGCCATCTGGCGCGACGCCAAGCTCCTGCGCCACCGCGACACCTGGCTTTGGATCGTGCAGGCCGTTTCGGCCATGATCATCCTCGTTCTGGGCGCCATCCACATGTGGACCAACATCAACGACGCGGCCATCCTGGCGACCACGTCCACGGCCCGCGTGCAGAGCGGCGGCTGGACGTTCTTCTACCTGCTGCTTGTGCCGCTGGTGCAGCTGCACATCTTCATCGGCGTGTACCGCATCGGCGTGAAGTGGGGTTTCATCACCGACGCCCTGCGGCCCAAGGCCGTGAAGATCCTGACCATCGTCTTCGGCTGCGTCACCGCCCTGGCCCTCATCGCCCTGGCCCGCTACGCCACCATGACCGTCTAATTTCAGGGAGCTGCCATGTACACCCATACTTCTGATCTGTTGGTCATCGGCGCCGGACTCTCGGGCGAACGCGTGGCCGTGGAGTCGGCCCTGGCGGGGTTCGACGTCGTCTGCCTGTCCATCGTGCCGGCCAGGCGCTCCCACTCCTCCGCGGCCCAGGGCGGCATGCAGGCCGCCATCGGCAACTGCGCCATGGGCGAGGGGGATAATCCAGATGTGCATTTCCTGGACACGGTCAAGGGCTCGGACTGGGGCTGCGACCAGGAAGTGGCCCGCATGTTCGCCGACACCGCGCCCATCGAGATGCGCCGCCTGGCCCACTGGGGCGTGCCGTGGAACCGCGTCGTGCCGGGCAAATCCTTCTATTTCAAGGGCGGCGAGAAGTTCGAGAAGTTCGAGAAGCCCGAGAAGGAAGGCCTCATCACGGCCCGCTCCTTCGGCGGCACGGCCAAGTGGCGCACATGCTACACCTCCGACGGCACGGGCCACGCCGTCATGTGCACCATGGACAACAAGTGCGCGGAGCTTGGCATCACGGTCCTGGACCGCAAGGAGGCCATCTCCCTCATCCATGACGGCGAGAAGTGCATGGGCGCGGTGGTGCGCTGCCTGCGCACGGGCAAGCTCGAAGTCTTCCTGGCCAAGGCCACGGTCGTCTGCACCGGCGGCTACGGGCGGCTCTACACGGCCACGACCAACGCCGTCATCTGCGACGGCGCGGGCAACGCCATTGCCCAGGAAACGGGCCTGGTGCCCATCGGCAACCCCGAGTCCATCCAGTTCCACCCCACGGGCATCGTGCCCACGGACATCCTCGTGACCGAAGGCTGCCGCGGCGACGGCGGCACGCTCCTCGATGTGAACGAGGAGCGCTTCATGCACATCTACGAGCCCGAGAAGGCCGAACTGGCCTCCCGCGACGTGGTCGCCCGGCGCATGACCGAACACATGCGCGCAGGCAAGGGCGTGCAGTCGGCCTACGGCGAGCACCTCTGGCTCGACATCCGCCACCTCGGCGACAAGCACATCTCCACCAAGCTCCGCGAGGTCGACGAGATCTGCAAGAACTTCCTCGGCGTGGACGCCCGCACCCAGCTCATCCCGGTCCGCCCGACCCAGCACTACACCATGTCCGGCATCCGCACGGACAAGACCGGCGCGGCCTATGGCCTGAAGGGCCTCTTCTCGGCCGGAGAGGCGGCCTGCTGGGACATGCACGGCTTCAACCGCCTGGGCGGCAACTCCCTGGCCGAGACCGTGGTCGCCGGCGGCATCATCGGCAAATGCATCGTCGAATACCTGAGGGGCTGCGAGACGACCTACAGCACGGCCGCCATCAATGCCGAAGTCAAACGCCAGCAGCAGCGCATCGACGACCTCATCGCCGGGCGCCTGGGCAGGGAGAACGTCTACAAGGTCCGCTCCGAAATGCAGGAGGCCCTCATGAAGGGCTGCTTCGTCTTCCGCAACGAGAAGGACCTGCAGACCTGCATCGAGACCCTGCAGGGCGTGTACGACCGCGCCGGGAAAATCGGCCTGGTCTCGAACGGCCTGGGCGCCAACCACGAGCTGGCCGCGGCCCTCAAGCTGCGCGGCCAGGTGCGCCTGGCCCTGTGCATCGCCGCCGGGGCCCTGGCCCGCAAGGAAAGCCGCGGCAGCCACAACCGCGAGGACTACCCCGCCCGCGACGACCAGAACTGGCTCAACAGGACCCTGGCCTACTGGCCCGAAGGCGCCGACATGCCCGTGCTCAAGTACGAGGACGCCACCCCGTACTTCGAGATCCCCCCGGGCGAACGCGGCTACGGCGGAGGCAAGATCATCCAGGCCGATCCCGCACTGATCGCGGCCAAGACCATCAAGGGCAAATAAGGAGCACGCCATGGGCAGAATGCTGACCTTCGAAATATTCCGCTACAATCCCGAGGAAAAAGGAACCGAACCGCGCATGCAGACCTACCGGCTGGAGGAGACGGCGAACATGACCCTGTTCATCGTCCTCAACCGCCTGCGCGAGGAGCAGGACCCGAGCCTCATCTTCGACTTCTGCTGCCGGGCCGGCATCTGCGGGTCCTGCGGCATGGTCGTCAACGGCCGTCCGCGCCTGGCCTGCCAGACCAAGACCAAGGACCTGCCGGACCACATCGTCCTGCTGCCCCTGCCGGTCTTCAAGCTCGTGGGCGACCTGTCCGTGGACACGGGCGTCTGGTTCCGCGAAATGTACCAGAAGACCGAGTCCTGGGTGCACACCAGAAAGGTCTTCGACCCCGCCAAGGAAGAAGAGCGCATGGACAACGCCGTGGCTGAGCAGATCTACGAACTCGAACGCTGCGTGGAGTGCGGCTGCTGCATCGCGGCCTGCGGCACGGCCCGCATGCGCGACGACTTCCTCGGCGCCGCCGCCCTGAACCGCGTGGCCCGCTTCGTCGTCGACCCGCGCGACGAGCGCACCGACAAGGAGTACTTCGAGATCATCGGCAACGATTACGGCATCTTCGGCTGCATGGGCCTCTTGGCCTGCGAGGACGTCTGCCCCAAGCACTTGCCCCTGCAGAACCAGCTCGGCTTCCTGCGGCGCAAGATGGGCATCACCGCCATCAGGAACCTCTTCGGGAAATAGGCCATGCGCACCATCGACGCTACACAGATCATCGACACCGTGGCCCGGATGTGCATCGACGCCAACCGCAACCTCCCGCAGGACGTGCGCGCCGGCTTCACCCGCTGCGCTGCCGCCGAGGACGGAGCCGCGGCCAGGGAGATCTTCCGCCAGCTGACCGAGAACTATGAACTGTCCGAAAGGACCGGCCTGCCCCTGTGCCAGGACACAGGGCTGGCCGTGTTCTTCGTCGACGTCGGCGAGGACCTGCGCGTTGCGGGCATGAACATCCGCGAGGCCATCAACGAAGGCGTGCGCAAGGGCTACACCGAAGGCTTCCTGCGCAAGTCCGCCTGCGACCCGCTGACCCGCGCCAACACGGGGGACAACACCCCGGCCGTCATCCACTTCGACATCGTGCCCGGCGACAAACTGAAAATCGCCTTCATGGCCAAGGGGGGGGGGAGCGAGAACATGTCCCGCGTGACCATGCTCGCCCCGGCCCAGGGCTGGCCCGGCATCAGGAAGTTCGTCATCGAGCGCGTGGCCGAGGCCGGTCCCAACCCCTGCCCGCCGACCATCGTCGGCATCGGCATCGGCGGCACCTTCGACTACGCGCCCATCCTGGCCAAAAAGGCCCTGCTGCGAAAACTGGACGACGTGAACCCGGACCCCAAGCTGGCCGGCATGGAAAGGGAACTCCTCGAAGCCCTGAACAAGCTCGGCATCGGCCCCATGGGCCTGGGCGGCAGGACCACCTGCCTGGCCGTCAAGATAGCCATGAGCCCCTGCCACATCGCGAGCCTCCCCCTGGCCGTGAACATCCAGTGCCATTCCTCCAGACACCAGGAGGTGGAACTCTGATGGCCGAATATACGCTGCGCACACCTCTCACGGACGAAGACACGACCCGGCTCAAGGCCGGCGACGTGGTCCGGCTGACGGGCACCATCTACACGGCCCGCGACGCCGCCCACAAGCGCCTCTGCGGCCTGCTCGACAAGGGCGAACCCCTGCCCTTCGACCTGCAGGGCTCCGTCATCTACTACGTGGGCCCCAGCCCCGCGCCCCCCGGCCGCCCCATCGGCGCCGCCGGCCCGACCACCAGCTACCGCATGGACACCTACGCCCCGCGCCTGCACGCCCTGGGCTGCAAAGCCTCCGTCGGCAAGGGCAAGAGAAGCGACGCGGTCAAGCAGGCCCTCGCGGACCACAAGGCCGTCTACTTCGGCGCCACGGGCGGGGCCGGTGCCCTGCTGTCCAAGTGCATCACGGCGGCCAAAGTCATCGCCTTCGACGACCTGGGCCCTGAGGCCATCCGCGAACTGACCGTGGAAGACTTCCCGCTCCTGGTCATCAACGACTGCCACGGCGGCGAGCTGTACGTGCAGCCCGACCGGACGGCAGCTGGGCTGGAATAAGTAGGGTAGGAGGGAGATGCGGGGCGCTGCCCCGCGCCCCGCAAGGGGCTCGCCCCTTGACCCGGTTGGGCGGGATTGGCAGTCATGAACACGCTGCGTCTTGAACGCGGGCGTGACGTTTATTATTTTTATTCGTGTTAGGCGCAAAACGAGACACACGCGCACGCCCCGTGCGAATATGTGCACCATTGTAGGGGCGAAAAATTTTTCGCCCCTACGGTGCGGGATACGCACGGCCCGATCACCGAAATTGTCAACGCCGCCCATGCGGCATCACATGGAGGACAACATGGCCCTTTTCACACCCCAGGAAGCGCTGGATTACCATTCCGAAGTCCGTCCCGGCAAAATCGAGGTCGTGCCGGTCAAGCCCTACTCCACCCAGAAGCACCTGACCATGGCCTACAGCCCGGGCGTGGCCGAGTCCTGCCTGGCCATCGCCAAGGACCCGGACCTGACCTACAAGTACACCGGGCGCGGAAACCTCGTGGCCGTGGTCTCCAACGGCACCGCCGTCCTGGGCCTGGGCAACATCGGCGCCCACGCAGGCAAGCCCGTCATGGAAGGCAAGGGCCTGCTCTTCAAGATTTTCGCCGACGTCGACGTCTACGACATCAACCTCGACGTGACCGACCCCGACAAGCTCTGCGAGATCGTCAAGGCCATGGAGCCCACCTTCGGCGGCATCAACCTCGAAGACATCAAGTCCCCGGAATGCTTCTACATCGAGGACAAGCTCAAAAAGGAAATGGGCATCCCGGTCTTCCACGACGACCAGCACGGCACGGCCATCATCTCCGCCGCCGGCCTGCTCAATGCGCTCGAAATCACGGGCAAGAAGATCGGCGACCTGCGCATGGTCGTATCCGGCGCCGGCGCCGCGGCCATCTCCTGCACCCGGCTGTACGTGGCGCTGGGCATGAAGCTCGAAAACATCGCCATGTTCGACTCCCGCGGGCACATGCACCTGGGCCGCACGGACCTGAACGAGCAGAAGCGGGAATTCGCCACCAAGAAGGCCTACGGCTCCCTGGCCGAGGCCATGGTCGGAGCCGACGTCTTCCTGGGCCTGTCCAAGGCCGGCGTGGTCAGCAAGGACATGGTCAAAGGCATGGCCAAGGACCCCATCATCTTCGCCTGCGCCAACCCGGTCCCGGAAATCTCCTACACCGACGCCAAGGAAGCCCGCCCCGACGCCATCATGGCCACGGGCCGCTCGGACTACCCCAACCAGATCAACAACGTCCTGGGCTTCCCCTTCATCTTCCGCGGCGCCCTGGACGTCATGGCCACCAACATCAACGAAGAAATGAAAATGGCCGCCGCCAAGGCCCTGGCCGACCTGGCCAAGCAGCCGGTGCCGGACTACGTCCTCGAAGCCTACGGGGTCGACAAGCTGGAATTCGGCATCGACTACATCATCCCCAAACCCGTTGACCTGCGCCTCATCGAGTTCGAGTCCGCCGCCGTGGCCCAGGCCGCCATGGACACGGGCGTGGCCCGCAAGCCCATCGCCGACATGGACGCCTACAAGGCCTCGCTGCGGGAAAGGATCACCAAGTCCCGCGAACGCCTCGACGCCTTCGTGAAGAGCTACCCGCAGATCTTCTGATCGGCGTCCGAAGCCCAAAAAGAACCGCCCCGTCAGCGTAAGCCGGCGGGGCGGTGTTGTCTAAGGGGATGGCGGCCGCAGTGATGGAGCATGAACCGCACGCTTGTCACTGCGAAAATCGAGGAGCGTTCACCGCAGCTTGAAATGCACCGGCAGGATGGCCTGGCAGGCCACGGGCACGCCGCGGGCCGTGGCCGGACGGAAGCGGGAGCGCATCACGGCCTCGCGGGCGGACGCGTCCAGACCGTAGCCTGGCGTCTGGAGCACATCGATGGCCGCGACTGCGCCGGACGCGTCGAGGGAAATCTTCAGCACCACGGTCCCTTCCTTGCCCAGCCGCCGGGCCTCGCGCGGGTACTCGGGCATGGCCATGCGCGCGATCGCGGGCCCGCCCGGGGTCCCGAAACTGAGCAGCCCGCCCTCGCCCCCTCCTTGGCCGCGTCCCTCGCCGCCAGGCCCCCCGCCTGCGCCGGGCCCGTTTCCCTTGGCCGGTACGCCGTCGCCTCCCGCAGCGGCTGCACCGACGCCGCTGCCCGTGGGGTCGCCAGTCCCTGCGCCCGAAACGGTTCCAGCCGCTACGGCGGCAGGTTCTCCCGGAGATTCCTGAGAGTCATGTCCTGGGAGCGATTCATTTTCAGGGCGAGGGGATTCCGGCGGCTCGGAACGAACGGGTTCCGGCTGGGGAGGTGCTGTTTCTTTGGGGGCAAGCGCTTCGGGTGCGACAGGCTTTGGCTTGGGGGAGGATGCGGCGGGGCGGACATCAGGCTGTCTGGGTGCGACGTGCCGCGCGGGTTGGGTCTCAGACGCATCCTCCGACTTCTCGGCGCCAAGAAGGGGCAGAAGATCGGACATGCGTCCCGCGAACGCGTCCGTTTCGCCACTGCCGAGCGCGGCGCCGGCTTTTTCCCCCGCCCCGGCTCCCCGGCCGTCCCGGGCGCCGCCCCCGCCGGAAATTCCGGCGAGCTCCAGGGACAGCAGTCGTGGTCCGGTCATGCCCCACCAGGGCACGAACCACAGCCTGACCGCGCCGAAAACCGCGACGTGCACCAGCAGGGCGCAGAAGACGGCCAACAGGAAATGCCCAGTTGTAACGCGGCGCCAAAAATTGTCAGGTCCAGCGGCGCCATTTTTCCCGTGGACGCCCCCCGGGGCTTGACCTATGTTTTCGGTGGCCTGCCCGTCCATGGCGCGCAGGCACTCACATTGCGGGGGTTCCCCCTGCGCATCAAGGACATCATCGTGGACCAACAGCTCATCATCGCCGCGGGCCGGGAAAAATCGCTGTTCCGGCGTCATCCGTGGATCTTTTCCGGTGCGGTGGCCTCTGTCAAGGGCCGCCCCAAATCAGGGCAGACCGTCGATGTTCTGGGACAAAACAGCCAGTGGCTGGCCAGGGCCGCCTTTTCGCCCAAATCCCAGATCCAGGGCCGGGTCTGGACCTTCGATGCGGACGAACGGATCGATGCCGAATTCTTCCTGCGCCGCATTGGCCAGTCCGCCGCCAGACGCCGGAGGCTCGAAACCGAAAGCGACGCCCTGCGCCTCGTACAATCGGAATCCGACGGCCTGCCGGGCCTCATCCTGGACCGCTACGCCGCGGTCCTCGTCTTCCAGCTCCTGACGGCCGGTGCCGAATTCTGGCGGGCGGAGATCATCGCGGCGTTGCGCACCCTGTTTCCGGACGACGCGATTCTGGAACGCTCCGACGTGGACGTGCGGGCCAAGGAGGGACTGGCCGAGCGGATCGAAGCCGTGCATGGCGAAATCCCGGAGCTTGTCGAAATCCGCGAGAACGGCGTGCGCCTCCTGGTCGACGTCAGAAGCGGCCACAAGACCGGCTTCTACCTCGACCAGCGTGACAGCCGTCTGGCCGTGGGCCGGGCCGCGGCCGGGGCCGAAGTCCTGAACTGCTTCTCCTACACCGGCGGCTTCGGCCTGGCCGCACTTCGGGGCGGGGCAAAAAGCGTCACCCAGCTCGACGCCTCGGCCCCGGCCCTGGAACTGGCCGTCCGCAACCGCGCCCTGAACGGCTTCGCCCCCGATTCCATGACCACGGTCTGCGGCGACGCCTTCCAGATCCTGCGCGCCTGGCGCAAGGAAGGCCGCACCTTCGACCTCATCGTCCTGGACCCTCCCAAGTTCGTCGACTCCAAGGCCAGCCTCACCCGCGCGGCCCGCGGCTACAAGGACGTCAACCTCTGCGCCTTCCACCTCCTGCGCCCCGGCGGCCGCCTCTTCACCTTCTCCTGCTCGGGCCTGATGGAGGACACCCTGTTCCAGAAAATCGTGGCCGACGCGGCCCTGGACGCAGGGCGCACCGGACGGATCGTGCGCAGGCTTACGCAGGCCCCGGACCACCCGGTGGAGCTTGCCTTTCCGGAGGGGGCGTATCTGAAGGGGCTCGAAATCGAGGTAGAGTGAGAGGGCTACCTGGAGGTAGGAGGTTTGCGCCGGGTGTGGAAGACACGAAGGATGTGCACTTCATCCGCCAGGACTCTGTATGGGATGAGCAAGTCATACCTTTCAATAACCAGCTCCCGTGTGCCGGGTACTCTCCCCGGCCGTCCCAGACTGGGGAAATCCGTCAAAGTCGCCACCTTGGTCACGACGCAATCAAACATGTTCGCAGCCGAATCCGGATCATCCGCCGCGATGTATTCCGCCTCGGCATTCAAATTCGCCAGGGCTTTGCGCAGCCATCTAACGCGCATTGCCGCCCCATTTATCGTGCATCGCCTCGATCTCCTGATCGCTCGCAAAATCGCCGGCATCCGCTTCTCCCAGCGCCTGAGAAATCTCGTTCACCTGCCACGACTCCCGCTCGAGAAATTCCATGATGGCCTGCCCGGCAAGAAATGACTTCGTTCTGCCGGTAGCCTTGGCCAAATCTCCCAAACGATCCATGGCTTCATCAGGTAGCCGCATGGACATGACGCTCATAACTCCTCCTCGGCAGATAAAAATGGCTGAGGATACAATGTATACATCGAACTACGCACAGAAATCAGCTATGACTCTTGCCGTGCAGAGTCAAGGCCGACTCTTACGAAACCAGAATGGCCTTCAAATCCTTCAGCAGCAGAAAAAGGTGATACGGATCGGTCACGCTCGGCTCGAAATCCCAGGAAGCATACCATGCCCGTGCCTGCTCGTCCTTGGCATGCACCAGAATAGCCCTGATCCCCGCTATGTCCGCCGCTTGGAGTGTCCGTAACAAGGCGTCCTTCAGGAGCGCCCGCCCAAGGCCTTTACGCTGAAACTCCGCATCCACCAACAGTCTGGCCAAAATCATGACCGGCACGGGATGCCGCGCCAGCCCTTTGCAAACCCTGCCTGGCGCATCCGCGGGCGACACGCTCCCGACGGCAAGGGAATAGAAGCCGACCACCCGCCCCTGTGCGATGCTGACATACGTCTGGGCGCTGCCGGCCTTCTGACTGAGCAACGCGTACCGCTGCAGGAACTGATTGAGCGCGGGCTGGCCGCAGTCGAATCGGTCAACGTCGTCGCCGGGACGCAGCTTGCGCACGGGTTCGAACATCAGCCGAGCACCCCGGCATCGGCGATGAGGCTGCGAAGCCTGGCCTTGGTCTGCACAGGCCTGTCGAGGGCTTTCTCGAAGGCCGCCCACTGCTCCTCCCCAAGCTCGAAATGGCGCCGCTCGGAAAGAGCCTGGTTTGCGGCGTTGACGCCCGCCTCCAGCAGAAACTCGCTCACGCTCTTATGACTGGCCTGCGCGGCCTCCTGCAGCAACTGCTTCACGGAAATGCTCGCTCGAACATCGATCCTTTCGGTTTTGGACATGGTTGTGGTTGCCATAGTGCCTCCAGAATTTGTCACCCGCATAATGTACCGACAACGTCATGACAACCTATGATTTCAAAAATAAGTCAAATAAGGGGTCAAATCTTCCTTTGACTCAACCAGCCACCGACGCTACCAAACACCCATGGCACGACCACTCAGAATCGAATTCGAAGGCGCATGGCACCATGTCATGAACCGCGGCCGGCAACGGGAAGTCATTTTCCGCGATCCGGAGGACTACAAGGCATTCACCGGCCTGCTCAAGAGCACCTCGGAGATGTTCCGCCTGGGCGTCGCGGCCTATTGCCTGATGCCCAACCATTACCATCTGCTTCTCCAGACTCCGGAGGCCAACCTGGCCCGCGCCATGCGGCATCTCGGCGGGGTGTACACGCAGTGGTTCAACCGGCGGCACGGCCTGGACGGGCAGCTTTTCCGCGGAAGGTACAAGGCCATTTTGGTCGGGGAGGACGAATACCTGCAGGGTTTGGTCCGCTACATCCACCACAATCCGCTCAAGGCAGGGATGGTCAAAACGCTGGAAGAGTACCCCTGGAGCAGCCACCTCGGCTATCTGCGACGAGGAGACGCCTGGAAATGGCTGCACACCGGCCCGCTTCTCGCGCAATTCTCCGACGACCCGGCCAAGGCGCGCGCCGAATACCGCCGCTTCATGGCCCGGGATGACGACGAAAACATCGAAAGGGTCTTTTCGCTCAAGAAACTTCCCACCATTCTCGGCAATTCGGAATTCGTGCAGACCATCAAGGACCACTTCTTCGCCGCCAAACTCAGCCCGGAGGTCCCGCAGTCACGGCAGCTCGCGCCTGTTACGGCAGAAGATATCAGGAAAGCTGTCTGCAACGTCTACGGGGTCGAAGAGGAAACCATGAACTCCTCGTCCCGAGGCATCACCAACGAACCCCGCGACGTGGCCATGTACCTGGCCCGAACCCTCAGAGGCGACAGCCTCAATCGCATTGCCGCAAAGTTCAAAATTGAAAAATACAGCACCGTCGCCAGCGCCATCTCGCGAATCAAGATGAGAATTGTGGCAGACAAGGACCTTGCGGGTAGGGTGGAGAGAAGCAAAAGGGAAATCGGGAAGAGATAAGGGAAGATGTGGTCCCTTCATGTCTGACGCGGTCGCCCTGCCTCACAAAAAACCGAACATCCATAATGGGATCCTACGGCCTGCGCCGATCTCGATGTCGTCCAGAGCCAGCCAGGCGTTTTCAACCCCTTTTATCTGGCCGCCGTCCTTGCCTTTCCCCCCGATTTCGAAGGTCAGGCTACCGTCGACGAGAAAGTCGCCTTTTGCCGCAACCCTGACCGCATGGTCTGGCTGCAGCATGTTCAGGAAGAACGTTTCGCGGACCGCGCCCCTGTCCGCCGTAGCTGCTCCAGAAAGGGCATGATAGAGGTTGGGGTTGTTCAGATAGATTTTCTCGGGCTTCTCCATGGCACGCAACCCCTTGTCGCTCTTGGACACGGTCAGCAGAATGCCCGCCTCCTCCAGAAATCTGAGATAACTTTTCAGAGTCCGCTCATCGCCGATCTCAAGCATTCCCTTCAACGCCTTCATGTCCGGGGTGAACGGCACCATCCCCGACACGATGGCCAGCAGCTTACGCATCTTGCCCACGCTCGCCCCGCCGAGAGTGGGGTGGATGGCGGGCAGGTCCACCTCCAGGGCGGCCTGGACCTGCTGGGTCAGCGTGAGCTGGAACTGTGCCGTGTCCGGATATTCCAGAAAATACGGGTAATACCCGCGCGTCAAATAATCTTGAAATAAAGCCAGCACCTTGCGCCCGCCCCGCTCCAGGGCTGCGACCACCCCTTCCGCCGCCCGCCCGTGGCCGTCTGTCAGGTCCGCAAGGCTCAATTTTTGGAACTCCAGCCCGTGGACCATGCCAAGGTATTCCCTGAACGAAAGCCCCCGCATCCGCAGGACCAGGGCTCTGCGGCTCAGATCATGGCTGCCGCGCACGATCTCCAGAGCCGAACTGCCCGAGGCCATGATTTTAAGGCCGGGAAAGGTGTCGGCCATGCTTTTAAGCTCCATTGCCCAGGCGGGATATTTGTGGATTTCATCGAAGCAGACGAGCTCGCCGCCGTATTTGAAAAATTCATCGGCGATCTCGTACAACGACGACCGCGCAACGAGGAAATGATCGGCCTGAACGTAAAGGATCTTACGCGAGAAAATATCACCACCCGCGTGCGCCAGCAGCCGCTGGACCATGACCGTGGTCTTCCCGACCCCGCGTGAACCGACGATGATGCATAAACGTCCCCCGGACAGAGCGTCCACGAAAAACGAACGCCGGTAGGGGCGCTTGCGGACACGAATCAATGTCTGGCTGAGAGCGAAAAGATCGTCGAGCATGGCGGTCTCCTTTTGTGATAGGATTTAAATCCGACCATACTGGCATTTAATTAGGATCGCAATCCCGATTACATGAGAACAGCTTGCCCAGAATTTTCCAGGCGATGTCCTCCGCTAGTGGCGCCACCAACGAACCCCGCGACGTGGCCATGCATCTGGCCCGCACCCTCAGAGGCGACAGCCTCAATCGCATTGCCGCAAAGTTCAAAATTGAAAAATACAGCACCGTCGCCAGCGCCATCTCGCGAATCAAGATGAGAATTGAGGCAGACAAAGACTTGGCGGACAGGGTGGAGAGGAGCAAAAGGGAGATTGAGAAGAGACAAAGGAAGACTTGACCCCTTTGCCTTCAAATTGAAAAATACAGCACCGTCGCCAGCGCCATCTCACGAATCAAGATAAGAATTGAGGCGGACAAAGACTTGGCGGATAGGGTGGAGAGGAGCAAAAGGGAGATCGAAATGAGACAAAGAAAGATTTGACCCCTTTGTCCCTTGACCCCTTTGTCCCTTTGGCGTGGGATCGAAGATTATCTGGCCGTCGCAAGGCGGTGGGGCTGCTCCGGCGGCCTAGATCCTGCTGGGTGACTGGTGCGGCGAAATACGCCGACATCGCAAAGTTGATATTGCGAGAAAGGTAGAAGACAAAGAATTCCGAGGTATTACCTAGGCGGTTTCACTCGAGGCAAGAAAACCTGATTTTCTGGCCCAGTGGAGCACTTTCTCTTGACCTCGGTCCTTTTGATGGGTGCCTCCATTGCCTTTCGCGTCATTTGAAGACGGTTTTGAGGTGACTTTGTCAGCAGTCTCAGTGGCCTGTGCCTCTCCAATTGGAGAGGCACAGGCCACTGACATTTACGCAAATTAGTTATTAAAAGTACAATTTGCTCCATTGTCGACAATATTTGCCGTCATATCGACACCATAATAACCTGTTGTCACAGTGACATCAGCGGACGTACTGACACTTGCAATGGCCGTAATCGCCGAAGTAGCAGTAACCATTGTCCCGTTAGAAGAAGTATAAACATATCCAGGAAATTTATTTCCAGGGACAGTACTATTGCACAGGCCACCGAATACAGTATTGTTAAGCGAATATTGTGCGGCCACTTCGGACATACAATTCTTCAAATCAGATTCACAAGCTGATTTCGAAGCATTCCTCTTATACTTCACAAACTGCGGAATCGCGATCGCCGCCAGGATGCCGATGATGGCCACGACGATCAGAAGTTCGACCAGGGTGAAACCTTTTTCATTCTTTCTGAACCGGTTCATACAATCCTCCACAAAAATTGGGTTGAGGTATCCATGCTTGTGGTGGGCCTCTATCATCTTCCGTGCCAGGTTGTCATTCCCTTTTTTTTCCGTTGGTTAGTCGAGAGCGGCATTTTTTTGCGGGACTATGCCGACAAAATTTGTCAGTTCGTGGCGAATTTGGGCCAAATCCTGCCAATCCTTGACTTGCGCCCCAGATGACCTAAACCAAATGGGGCTGAAAACGTCGTGTCCGGCTCGCCGGGGTGCATCGACGCAAAGCGAACCAGGTGTTTGCCGACAGATGGCCTGAGCCGAACTCGGGCACACTTCGTTATAGTAAAGTTACCAAATAAGGAGGAGCAATGAACTTCCAGACCATTTCCCGGACCCGGACCGATGTGCAGGCCACCAACCTGTTCCTGCGCGGGGTCTACAATTGGATGAGCCTGGGGCTCGGGCTCACGGCCCTTGTGGCCTACGCCGTGGCCACCACGCCGGCCTTGGCGCAGGCCATCTTCACGAACCCCATCCTGTTCTGGGGACTGATCCTGGCCCAGTTCGGCATGGTCATGGGATTGTCCGGCGCCGTGCACCGCATGTCCGCCGGAATGGCCACGGGCCTGTTCCTGCTTTACAGCGCCCTGAACGGCGCGACACTTTCGGTCATCCTGCTGGTGTACACGGCGGCCTCCATCTTCAAGGCCTTCATCGTCTGCACGGGCATGTTCGCGGCCATGAGCGTCTACGGCGCGACGACCAAGAAGGACCTGACCGGATGGGGCAGCTTCCTGTTCATGGGCCTCATCGGCATCATCATCGCGTCCATCGTCAACATCTTCATGGCCAGCTCGGCCCTGGACTTCGTCATCAGCGGCATCGGCGTCCTCATCTTCACGGGCCTGACCGCCTACGACACCCAGAAGCTCAAAGTCATGGGCGAGTCCGCGCCCATGGACGACGCCCTGGCCATCCGCCGAGGCACCATCCTCGGCGCCCTGACCCTGTACCTGGACTTCATCAACCTGTTCCTCTTCCTGCTCAGGTTCTTCGGGTCCTCCCGCGAATAACACCGGGCGGCGCAAGCCGCCCTTTTCCTTTGTGGCGTACCCATGACCCCAGACCGCATCCTTGGCCTGCAAGAAAAATTCGCGCACATCCTGGGCCCGCTCAGCAAGGCCTACGCCCGGCTCATGCGCCTGCGCGCCCAGTTCTACCTGTCCGGCAAATGGGCCTCCTGGCGGCCGCCGGCGGCCTGCATCAGCGTCGGCAACATCTCCTGGGGCGGCACGGGCAAGACGCCCGTGGTCTCGTGGCTCCTGGACTGGGCCCGCGGCGAGGGCATCGACGCCACGGTCCTGACCCGGGGCTACGGCGGGCGCCCGCCGCACCTGCCCTACGAGGTCCAGCTCCTGAGCCCGCCCCGCGAGGCCGGGGACGAGCCCCTGCTCCTCAAGCGCACCCACCCGCAGGCCCGCATCCTGGTGGACCCCAAGCGCGTGCGGGCCGGAAAGACCGCGGGCCGCAACCGCACGGACCTCTTCATCCTCGATGACGGGTACCAGCACCTGCGCATCCAGCGCGACCTGAACCTCTGCCTGCTCTCGCCGCGCGACCTGGACGAGGAGTGGAACCGCGTCATCCCGGCCGGTTCCTGGCGCGAGGACGTCTCGGCGCTGAAGCGGGCCGACGCCTTCCTGGTCAACACCATGTTCGACAGCGACGACGGCTGCATCGAAACCGTGGCCCGCATCAAGCTGACCCATCTGGGCAAACCCATCTTCTTCTTTCGCGTCACGGCCCGCGGCGTGGCCAACGCCCTGACCGGCGAGGCCATGGACACCCTCGACGGCACGCGCTTCGTCCTGGTCACGGCCATCGCCAACCCGGACAAGGTCTGCCAGACATGCAAGGGCGATCTGGGCGAAAAGCCCGTACGTCACTTGGTCTACCCGGACCATCACCCTTTCAGCGTCTCGGACTGGCAGGCCATCGTCGCCTCGGCCGAGCGCAACGCCTGCACGCACATCGTCTGTACGCCCAAAGACGCGGTCAAGCTGGCCCCCTTCGCCGACGAGCGGCTGTGGACCCCGCAGCTGACCACGACCTTCTCGGCCGCCGGCTCGCAGTCATTCCGCGCCTGGCTCGACGAGCGCGTCCACATTTTACCCCGGAAACCACATGCCCCCGAAGAAACGAGCAACGAATAAATTTTCCCGCAAAGCCCTCCTGGACGCCCTGCGCCAGGCCGGAGCTCCCCTGCGCAGCAAGAACATCTACGGCCTCTTCGACGCCGACGCGTCCCTGAAAAAGGTCATCAAGTCCACCCTGGCCCAGATGGTCGAGAGCGGCGAAATCGCCCAGATGGGCAAGAGCTACGGCCTGCTGGACAGCCTGCCGCGCATGACAGGCACCCTGGACGTGCGCCGCTCGGGCGTGGGCTACCTCATCTCCGACGACCGCCGCCAGAAGGACCTCTTCATCCACCCCAGCAACTTCGGCGGGGCCTGGCCCGGCGACCGGGTCACGGCCGTGGTCGACACGGGCCGCAAGAAGGACGCCCCGGAAGGGCGCATCGTCGAAATCCTGGAGCGCGGGGTCGCGGAACTGATGGTCCGCGTCAGCCGCCGCATTTCCGGCGACAGCTTCTTCTGCCATCCCACGGATGCACGCATGCCCTTCTATACCGTGGTCGACACGAGCGACATTCCGACCCCCGAAAAGGGCGACATCCTGAGCGTGCGACCCGAAGAGGAGCAGGAGAAGGGGCTGTGGCGCTGCACGGCCCTGCGACGCCTCGGCGAGGAGCGCGACCTGGCCACCCAGGAACTGCTGGTCAAGACCAGCTATTCCATCCCCGAGGAATTCCCGACGCCCGTCCTGCGCCAGGCCGAGGCCCTGCCCGCCGAACCGTCGCCCGCGGACTGGGCCGGCCGCACGGACCTGCGCGGGGTGGCCCTGGTGACCATCGACGGCGAGACGGCCAAGGACTTCGATGACGCGGTCTACGTGGAGCGCCAGGAGAACGGCTACCGCCTCGTCGTGGCCATCGCCGACGTGGCCCACTACGTGCCCGAGAACTCGGCCCTGGACGTGGAAGCCCGGGTGCGCGGCAACTCCTACTATTTCCCCCTGTCGGTGGAACCCATGTTCCCGGAAGCCCTGTCCAACGGCCTGTGCAGCCTGCGGCCGCACGTGCCGCGCCTGGCCATGGTCGTGGACACGCCCTACTCCCTGGACGGCGAGCCCGGAAAGCCCAGGCTCTACAACGCCGTGATCGAGAGCCAGGCCCGCCTGACCTACAACCAGGTCCAGGCAGCCCTGGACGGCTCGCCGGACACGAACACCGAACCCCTCATGCCCATGCTGCGCGACGCCGAGGCGCTGGCGCAGCTCTTCCTCAAACGTCGCACGGAGCGCGGCTGCCTGGACTTCGACATCCCCGAGGCCCAGGTGAGGCTGGTGGAGGACATCGTCAGCGTCCACGCCGGTACGCGCCTCTTCAGCCACCGCCTCATCGAGGAGTTCATGATCGCGGCCAACGAACGCGTGGCCGAATACCTCGGGGCGCGCGAACGCGTCTTCCCCTACCGCATCCACCCGCAGCCCGACGAGCGCAAGCTTGAGACCCTGCGCAACCTCCTGGCCCACACCAGTCTGGTGGACCGTCTGCCGAAAGACCTGGACCAGAAAGGCCTGCAGAGCCTGACACACGCCGCCGACGGCACGGACATGGAGTTCCTGGTCAACCGCCTGGTCCTGCGGACCATGATGCAGGCCCAGTACTCGCCGGACAACGGAGGGCACTACGGCCTGGCTTCCGAGGCCTACTGCCACTTCACCTCGCCCATCCGCCGCTACGCGGACCTGCTGGTGCACCGGAGCCTCAAACGCCTGTTGGCCGGCGAGGCGGAAAGCATGGACATGGATGAAGTGCAGGGCATCTGCGAGGGCCTGAACTCACTTGAGCGCAAGGCCATGGAGGCGGAGAGGGAGATTCAGAAACGCGCGTCAATCCTGGCCCTGGAGGACAGGGTCGGCGAAACCATGCGCGGCGTGATTTCGGGCGTGGCGGATTTCGGCTTCTGGGTGGAACTGCTGGACATGCCCGTGGACGGCCTCGTGCGCCTGGCCACCCTGGACGACTACTACGTCTACGACCCCGAGCGTCAGGACCTCCTGGGCCAGCGCACGGGCAAGACCTTCTCCATGGGCCAGACCCTGGACGTGGTGCTTGATGTCGTGAGCCTGGAGCGGGTGGAGATCAATTTCACGCTGGCGTGATCACAAGAAGAGGTGCGGTGATTGGAGAACTTCGTCTCCAGACGGATTTCTCCGTTCTATCAAGGAAGAACTGAGAACACCCGCACCTCCTCCAATGTCATTCCTGCGAAGACTGGAATCCATGTCTTTACCCGCATTTTTGAAGATGGATTCCCGCTTTCGCGGGAATGACGTGGTGATTGAATGATAACTTATCGTTTTGCCAAGAAAATCAAGAAACACGGCATCGGACAACTCGTCATTGTGGCAATATCAGGATATTTACAGAAAATTTTGCGTTGATCCAAAAAAATAGTGCATCTAAGGCAAACGCAACGAAATTCCGCACCACCACCTTGTCATTCCCGCGAAGGCGGGAATCCATGCCTTTCCCTGCATTTTAGAAGATGGATTCCCGCCTTCGCGGGAATGACACAATGGCACATCGACTATTTGCCTCTTTGCCGTCGAGACAAGAAAAATTAAAACATCTCCTTCTGAAAAAACGCCATGGACGCCTCAAAATCCTATTTTGTGTACATCCTAGCAAGCAAGCTAAACGGAACATTGTACACTGGCGTGACATCGAGCCTGAAAGCTCGGATTTGGCAGCACAAAAGCAACGTTGTGGAAGGATTCACCCAGAAGTACCAGGTGCACAAACTCGTTTATTTCGAGATGCACAGCTCTCCAAATGATGCAATCTTACGTGAAAAACAGATCAAAAAATGGAACAGGGATTGGAAGATCCGACTGATCGAGGAAAACAATCCTGCATGGAAGGATTTGTGGGAAGAGATTTCGTCTATGTAAAACTGAATGAAAGGCATAGATTCCCGCCTTCGCGGGAATGACATGGTAGTGACGCCGAAGGGTTGTGCGAAGACTATCTGTTGAATTTCAGCAAGGCCCACCTTCAGACAACGTAATAACCTTGCTTCGGCCTGCCGCTTCATTTGAACGTCATTCCCGCGAAGGCGGGAATCCATCCCATGCACTTCACACGAGAAGACTGAACATTTCGCGCTTCCCCATCACTTGCCGATGCAGAACCCGTCGAAAACGGCGTTCAGCACTTCCTGCGACGTGATCGCGCCCGTAATCTCGCCCAGGAGGGCGCAGGCCGTGTCCAGGTGGACCGAGAGGATGTCGTAGGGCAGACCTGCGGACAGGTCGTACAGGAGGCTGTCCAGTTCGCCCATGGCGGCGACCAGGGCCGTGTGCTGGCGCAGGTTGGGGACCAGGGCACCGGGTTCAGGGGTGCCGGCGCCGGCGACCAGGCGGCGCACGGCGGCCAGGAGGCCGGGCAGGCCCTGGCCGAGTTTGGCCGAGAGGGGGCAGATCGTCCGTTCACGCCAGGGCTGTTCCGCGAACCATGCGGGGTCGCCGGATACGAGATCCATCTTGTTGGCAACGACCAGCAGGTTTTTCACCTCGTCCGCAAGGTCGAGATCCTCGGCGCCTGGACCCAGGTCCGCGTCGATGATCAGCAGCACCAGGTCGGCCCGGGACATGAGCTCCCGGCTGCGCTCGATGCCGAGCATCTCCACGCTGTCCAGGGAGGCGCGCAGGCCCGCCGTGTCCACCAGACGCACGGGCAGGCCGTCAAGCTGTACGGATTCCTCCAGATAATCGCGAGTCGTGCCGGGGATGTCCGTAACGATGGCGCGGCTCACGCCGAGGATGGCGTTCATGAGGCTCGACTTGCCCGCGTTGACCTGCCCGGCCAGGACCACCAGGGCGCCCTCGCGCCAGCATCGGCCGCGGTCGTAGTTGCCGGCCAGTTCGGCCATGGCCGCCCGCGCCTCGGACACGCCGCGCTCCAGTTCCTCAGGGGCCAAGCATTCCACTTCGTCCTCGGGAAAATCAACCGCCACACAGAGCTGCACGCGCAACGCCTCAAGGCTCGCGCGGAGCTCGGCGATGCGCCGCGCCAGGAGCCCTTCGAGCTTGGTCCCGGCCAATCCCACGGCCACGCCCGTGGGCGCGCCCACGAGCTCCATGATGGCCTCGGCCTGGGTCAGGTCCATGCGACCGTTCAGGAAAGCCCGCTTGGAGAACTCCCCCGGCTCGGCCAGCCGCGCTCCGCGCGTCAGGCAGGCCTCAACCACCAGACGCAGGACGGCCGCGCCGCCGTGGCACTGGAACTCGAGCACGTCTTCGCCGGTGAAGGAGCGCGGGCCCGGCATCCAGGCGGTCAGGACCTCGTCGATGAAGTTTCCCGCCGCGTCACGCAACTGGCCGTGGTGCAGGCGGTACGCCCCGAAACCGGAAAAATCCGGACGCGAGGACTGGAAGAGCCCGAGCCCGATGTCCCGGGCCGCGGGGCCGCTCAGGCGGACGATGCCGATGGCGCCCTGTCCGGGCGGGGTGGCGATGGCGACGATGGTATTGGTGTGTGTTGGCATGGCGTAAAAAAAGGGCGGACCGTACAGGCCCGCCCTGGTTGTTAGGATTGACGCGCCTGCGGCGGATCCTGCCGCCTGGGCGGCCGGCCCGCGTGCTTGCCGCGCTTGACCGGCAGGATGAGGACCCGCTTCATGTGCCCTTCCCCCTTGCTGCGCGTCTGCACGCCCCGGTCGTCCTGCAGGGCCATGTGCACCACCCGGCGATGGAAGGAACTGAGCGGTCTGGTGCTCTGCACCCGGCCGGATTTCTTGGCCTTTTCCGACAGGAACTGGGCGATGCTCAGAAGCTGCTCCTCCTGCTTCTGCCGGTAGTCGCCGGCGTCGAGCTGGATGCGCGGGCTCTTGGGCCAGGTCTTGGAAACGATGCGGTTGGCCAGGTACTGCAGGGCGGTGATGGTCTGCCCGTCGCGGCCGATGATGAGCCCGGAGCTTTCCTCGCCTTCGATATGGACCGTGACGGGGCTCGATGCGACGTCGACGGTCAGGGTCACGTTCTCGGCGATGGGCCGCAGGAGGGCGGTCATGATGACGCGGATGTCGGCCTCCAGCCGGGCCTTTTCCTCGTCGGAAAGCAGGACCGCCGGAGTCCCTTCGTCCTCATCCTCAAACTCTTCGACCAGGTCGGGGCCGGCTTCGACCTCAGCCTCGGCAGCTTCAACCGCCTCGTCAGGCCCTGCCGCGACTGGCGCCGCGGGCGGCGAAGCGACCGGTTCTTTCTTCTGCGGCGCGGCCGTTTCCTCCGGCACTGAGGCAAGACGCCGGCGGACGGCCCTGATGGCGGCCTTCTTGGCGCCCAGGCCGAAAATGCCCGAGGACCCGCCGCTGAGGATCTCGATCTCCAGGGCGTCCCGCCCAACGGCGAAGAAACGGCACGCGTCCTCGATGGCCAAGTCCACGGTCTTGGCCCGGAATTCCTTGTATGCGCTCATGCGATTCTCCTTCGCGTCCGGAAGTTCAACAACGCGCCCGTCGCAGGCGCGGCACCGTTTCCGGAACCGCGCCGCACAGGCCCTACTTCGACTTTCTGATCATCAGCCACTGCTGGCCGATGGAAAGCACGTTGTTGACCATCCAGTACACGACCAGGCCGGACGGGAAGTTCAGGAACAGGAAGGTGAAGATCACGGGCATGAACATCATGATCTTGGCCTGCATGGGGTCGCCCATGGGCGGGGACATGCGCTGCTGCAGGAACATGGTGGCGCCCATGATCAGCGGCGTGATGTAGTACGGGTCCTTGGCCGAGAGGTCGGCCAGCCAGACCATGTCCGTAAAGGGCAGGTGTGGGATGAAGGGCGCGTGCCGAAGCTCGATGGCGCCGAGCAGGGCCTGGTACAGGGCGAAGAACACGGGAATCTGCAGCAGCATCGGCAGGCAGCCGCCGGCCGGGTTGACCTTGTAGGTCTTGTAGAGCTGCATGATCTCGGCGTTCATCTTTTCGCGGTCGTCGGCGTACTTCTCGCGGATCTTGGCCATCATGGGCTGCAGCTTCTTCATCTGCTCCATGGACTTGTAGCTCTTGTGCGAGAGGGGCCAAAACAGCGCCTTGATGATGACCGTCAGGATGATGATGGCCACGCCGTAGTTGCCCACATAGCCATGCAGGAAGTGCAGGAACTGGTTGAGGGGCTTGGCGATGATGTCGAAGAAGCCGTAGTTGATGCTGGCCTTCAGGTTCTTGGGCAGCCCGGACAGGCCCTTGTTGGTCTTGGGGCCGAAATAGTAGGACGCCGTGCGCAGCTGGGTGGTGCCCGGATCCAGAAGCATCTGGTCGGCTACGGTCAGACGGTAGACGTCGTCCTCGAGCTTGGCGCGAACGGTCATGTCGGCCGACGTCGGCACCAGAGCAAGCAGGAAGTAGTTGCTCTCGATGCCGCCCCACTGGGCCGGGGCGGAGGATTCAACTCCCAGATGCAGGTCCTTCTGGCTGTCCTCCTGCTTGAGGGAGCCGGCGGCCATGTAGGCGATCTTGGTGTGGTTGTACTTGTCGCTCTCGGCCGTGAGCCGGCCGCTCGAAACGGAAAAGGCGAGATTGCCCTGGATCTGGGCCGGGGAGGTGTTGGTGATCTTGACCTCTTCCTTGATCTCGTAGGTGCCGCCGGTGAAGATCAGGCTGCGCTCGACCTTCACGCCGCCGAGGGTGCCCACCAGCTGGATGGCGCCCGTCTGGCCGTCGGCCAGGTCCATGTCGCCGCCCTGCACCGTCCATTCACCCTGGGCCCAGGTGGGCTGGGAGTTCCAGATCAGCCCCATGGGGGCCTTGGTGACGGACTGGGCGGAAACCAGGTCGATATTCTTGGAGTCCGCTGCGATGGTTTCCTTGTAGTTCTTGAGCACGAAGCTCTCGAGCACGCCGCCGGAGGTGTTGATCACGGCGTGGTACAGGGGAGTGTCCACGTTCAGCTTCTGGCCGCTGACCGGCGAAAACTGCACCTTCGGGGCGGACGACGCCGCGGGCGCGGCCTGGGAACCGGCTTCGGGAGCCTGGGCCGTGGTCTGGCTGGGGGCAGTCACGTTCTGGGTGTCCGTCTCCAGGGGGGTGACGGGCGGGAAGAAGTAATTCCAGCCCAAAAGCACCATCAGGGACAGGGAAACGGCAAGGATGACGCGCTTGTTGCTATCCATCGATTTCAATCTCTCTTTGAGAAGTTAGGGGAGGGAACCGGGTCGTAGCCGCCGGCGCACAGGGGATGACAACGCATGATCCGCATGAAGGCAAGGCCCATCCCCCGGAAAATGCCATGAGTCATGACGGCCTGCCGGGCGTATTCGGAACACGAAGGAGTGAAGCGGCAACACGGGGAATACAGCGGGGATATCAGATACTGATACAGCGAAAGGAAAGATACGAATACTCGTCTCATGCAATCTCCGGTCAGCCTACCCGGCGGTGGCGCGCGACACGATCTTCGCCATCAGGGGGCCGAGCTCCGAGGATACCTGCGCAAGGCTCAGACTGTCCGCGGAGATGCCCCGCTTGGGCACGACGACAATGTCCGCGCGCAGGGAAAAATCGTGCTGATGGAGCCGGAAGAACTCCCGGACCAGACGTTTGATCCGGTTGCGACGCACGGACTTGCCGACTTTTCTGCTCACCGTCAGTCCAAGACGCCAGGTCCCCCCGGCGTCTTCCCGCTCGAGAACAAAGAGGCTGAAGCTCTTTGAGAAAAAACGACGGCCCCGATCATAACAGTTCGTGAACTGGGGCCGTCTCTTCAGGCGGTACGAGGAAGGGGAGGTTAGACGGCTAATCTTTTTCTTCCCTTGGCTCTTCTGCGGCGCAGGACTGCCTGGCCGTTCTTGGTCCGGGAGCGCACCAGGAACCCGTGGCTTCTTTTGCGCTTGGTGGTGCTGGGCTGATATGTTCTCTTGCTCATTTCTGTTCTCCTTCGAAAAAAGTAAACTGGGAAAATAGCCGCAAGAAAGCGGCTCGTCAAGCACTCTCATGCATGTGCACTCTGGACAATTTCCCCCGCTTCACCCAAACTGGGCGGAACAAGGAGGAACCATGTTTTTTCACACCCCGGACTGGGAACTGGCGCTCTTCACCTGGATCAACCAGGACATCCAGAACGGCCTGCTCGATGTGCTCATGCCGCTTCTGTCCAGCTCGGCATTCCTGTGGGCCGCAAGCATCGCCTTGATGGCCGCGGGCATGAAGTTCCGGCGCGTCACCGCGACCATGATCGTGGGTGTGGCTCTGTGCGTCGGCATTTCGGACCAGGTGTGCTACCACATCAAGGAAAGCATCGGCCGGGTGCGCCCCTACCAGAGCCTGCCGGGCACGCGCTATCAGGACTCGGGCGTCTGGAAGACGCTCCCTGCGGACTTCTCGCCGCAAAAGCGCACCGGCTCGTCATTCCCGTCCTCCCACGCCTCCAACGCGGCGGCCGCCGCAACATTCCTCTATGCCGCGCTGCGCAGGAAATCCCTGTGGGCCATCCCCGTGGCCATCGGCTTTTCGCGCATCTACGTCGGCAAGCACTTCCCTACGGACGTCCTGGCCGCGTGGGCCGTGGGCCTGGCCGTGGGCGGCGTGTTCGTGACCCTCTATCCGGCGCTGTGCAGCCGCCTCCGTTCGCGATGGATGAGGAACAAGTTGCGGACGTAGATGATGGAGCCCGTGGACTGCCCGACGATGAAGACGATGTCGCGGCGCAGGATGGCATAGATCAGCAGAAAAAAGCTGCCCAGCAGGCTGAAATACCAGAAGCTGACAGGGATGACGCTGCGCTTCTCCTTTTCGGAGACCACCCACTGCCAGAAAAACCGCAAAAAGAAAAAAGCCTGACCCAGAAATCCGATGGCCAGCAGCCACCACTCGGTCGAAAATTCCATGTTCCGCCCAAGGCGCGAGCGCGCCGCATTCCCGCCCGGGGCGTCATGCGCCGCCGCATCATGACGCCCCGAAATCCGGAATGTTTCGAGGATTATTCGAGATTCGTATCGGAAACAACGTAGCCGATGTGCCGCTTTTGCATCCAGCGCACCGCCAGGAGATCATAGGCCGAAGCCCAGGCCCGGTCCCAGATCCCGTACTTCGAGACGCCCCTGCTTCGCGGACGATGGTTGACGGGCACCTCCGCCACCGTCGCGCCCTCCAGTTTCATGAGCGTCGGCAGGAAGCGGTGCATGCCGGTGAACATGGGAATGGCCCGCACCATCTCCGTGCGCATGACCTTCAGGGAACACCCCGTGTCGCGCACGGTTTCGCGGCTGACCCTGTTGCGCACCCAGTTGGCGAAGCGGGAGGCGTAGCGCTTGACCAGGGTGTCCTGACGCCTGGCCCGCCAGCCGATGACCATGTCCACACCCTGTTCGTAGACCTCGAGCATGGCCGGGATGTCGGCCGGGTCGTTCTGCAGGTCCGCGTCGAGGGTCACTACCACATCGCCGCCGGCGAAGCGGAAACCCGCGGCAAAGGCCGCGGACTGCCCGCAGTTCCTGGCGAATGCGATGTACCGCACACGGGGGTCGGCGCCGGCCAGATCGCGGATGATGGACAGGCTCGCGTCGGAACTGCCGTCGTCGACCAGGACCATTTCCCACGCGCAGGCCAGCCCCGAAAGGCTCCGAGACACCTCCCGGCACAGGTCCCGAAGGTTTTCCTCTTCGTTATATACCGGAATTATCAGTGAAATTTTATTAATTTTGTTTTTCATACAAAAAAAGTGACTATAGCATTTGACAAGCATTGTAAACCTGCCTAAAAGGTTCTTCTCACATGACGCGGGGTGGAGCAGCATGGTAGCTCGTCGGGCTCATAACCCGAAGGCCGTAGGTTCAAATCCTGCCCCCGCTACCAAAAAGATCAAGGGCTTGGATGGAAACATTCAAGCCCTTTCCGTTTTCCCCAACCCGACATATCCGCCGAAATCCGGTCCAACAAGGGCGCCGCTTCCTTGCCCGGCCTGCCCGCAACGATTATTTCCATGAACATGACCAAAGAATCATTCGACGCACTGTCCCTCTTTTCCGGAGGCCTGGACAGCATCCTGGCCACCATGCTCCTGCAGCGCCACGGGCACAGGGTCCTGGGCCTGCACTTCGTCAGCCCCTTTTTCGGCAAGCCCGAGAAAAAGGACTTCTGGGAGAGCGAATACGGCATCCCGGTCGAGATCATCGACGTCGGCCAGGAGTTCGTCGACCTCATGGCCGCCTTCCCGCCCCACGGCTTCGGCAAGGTTTTGAACCCCTGCGTGGACTGCAAGATCCTCATGCTGCGCAGGGCCAAGGAACTCCTGCCGGCATACGGCGCCACGTTCATCATCTCCGGCGAGGTCCTCGGGCAGCGCCCCATGTCCCAGCGCGCCGACACACTGAACATCATCCGCAACGACGCCGACGTGCGCGACGTGCTGCTGCGCCCCTTGAGCGCGGGCGTGCTCCAGCCCACGCCCATGGAGGAGTCGGGCCTGGTCGACCGTTCGAAACTCCCGTCCCTGGTCGGACGGGGACGGAAAGGGCAGTATGACCTGGCCAGGACCCTGGGCGTGACGACCATCCCCACCCAGGCCGGAGGCTGCCGCCTGGGCGAGCGGGAATCGGCCCGCCGCTACTGGCCCATCCTACGCGCCTTCCCCCGGCCCCTGGCCCATTATTTCGACCTGGCCAACGTCGGCCGCCAACTCTGGCGCGACGGCGGCCACTGGCTGGCCATGGGCCGGGAGCACAAGGACAACGAGAAGCTCCTGAAGCTGGTGCGGCCCGAGCATTACGTCTTTGTGCTCAAAAATTTCCCCGGCCCCCACGCCGTGGGCTGCCCCGTCCCTGGTCGGGACTGGCCCGAGGACATTCTGGCCGAGGCCTGCGCCTGCCTGGCCTCCTTCTCGCCCAAGGCCCGCAGGGGCGGAGGCGAGGTGGAGGTGTCCGTCACCCGGTTCGGGCAGGAGCGGGTCATCGCCGTCCGCCCCGACGCCCCGCACGGCTTCTCGGACAACGCGACCTGGCCCGAAACCAGAGCGCAGCAGAAGGAATGGGAAAAAAGCCTGGGACGGTGAACGCCGCGGCAACCATCCCGCCTCACCCTCCTGTCCGGCGGCAGGCACGGTTTTTCACGGGGGATCCTTGACGGAAGACTGATAGACCACTATTGATAAGTTTTGCCAAAAACGACCACCACCGGCCGGACAGGGCCGGACAAGGAGACCGTCATGAAGATGCTCATCGTCTACCATTCCACATACGGACACATCAGGACCATGGCCAAGGCCGCTGCCGAAGCGGCTGCCGCAATCCCCGGCGTGGAGGTGGCCCTGCGCCGCGTCCCCGAAACTCTGAGCGACGAAGTGCTGACCAAGATGGGCGCCCTGGACGCGGCCCGGGCCCAGGCCGACGTGCCCGTGGCCACGGTGGAGGAACTGGGCCAGGCCGACGCGGTGCTCTTCGGCACGCCCACCCGCTTCGGCAACATGACCGGCCAGATGCGCCAGTTCCTGGACGCCACGGGCGGCCTGTGGGCGAATGGAACCATGGTTGGGAAACCGGGCGGCGTCTTCACTTCCAGCGCCACCCAGCACGGCGGGCAGGAGTCGACCATCCTGTCCTTCCATACCTATCTTCTGCACCAAGGCATGGTCGTGGTCGGGCTGCCCTACGCCTTCCAGGGCCAGATGCGCCTGGACGAAATCACCGGCGGCTCCCCATACGGGGCCAGCACCATCGCCGGCGGTGACGGCTCGCGCCAGCCCTCGGAAAACGAACTGGACGGAGTGCGCTATCAGGCCGCCCACTTGGCAAAAATCGGCCTCAAGCTCAAAGCCTGACGGTCTGCGCCACAAGATGAACGAAGCCCCGCGATCGACAGACCGCGGGGCTTTTCATTTCGGTCCCGGTGCTCGAAAGACCCTTCCCCTAACCCTCGGCTTTCTTCCCGAAGACCCGCCGCACCACGCGGCCGGCCTTGTCCAGGTACATGTAATAGACAGGCGTGATGTACAGGGTCAGAAGCTGCGACGTGACCAGGCCGCCGACCACGCACAGACCCAGGGGCTGGCGCGCGTCGCCGCCTGCGCCGTATCCGACGGCAATGGGCATGGTGCCCATGATGGCGGCCATGGTCGTCATCATGATGGGTCGAAAACGCACCAGGCAGCCTTCGAAGATGGCCTCGGCCGGGGTCTTGTTCCCGGCCCGCTGGGCCTCCAGGGCGAAGTCGATCATCATGATGGCGTTCTTCTTGACGATGCCGATGAGCATGATGATGCCCACGAACCCGTACAGGTTGAGATCCATCCCGAAGAGCTTGAGCGTCAGGAGCGCCCCGAAGCCGGCCGAGGGCAGGCCTGACAGGATGGTCAGGGGGTGGATGAAGGACTCGTACAGGATGCCAAGCACGATGTAGATGACCATCACGGCCAGGATGAGCAGCAGCCGCATGTTCTTGAGGGAACTCTGGAAGGCTTGGGCCGTGCCCTGGAAACTCGCGCTGAAGGTGTCGGGCAGCGTGTTCGCCGCCAGCTCCTCCACGGCGGCGGTGGCCTCGCTCAGGGACACGCCGGGGCGCAGGTTGAAGGACAGGGTCACGGACGGCAGCTGCCCGGAATGGTTGACGGACAGCGGCCCCACCCCGGTGGTGGTGTCCACAAGCGTGTCGAGGGGCGCGAGCCTGCCGTCCCCGGTGCGGACGTACAGGAGCGACAGGGCCGACGGGTCGCGCCGGTATTCGGGCAACAGCTCCATGATGACGGAGTAGCTGTCCGTGGGCGCGTAGATGGTCGAGACCTCGCGCGAGCCGAAGGCCGACTGCAGGGCCAGCTCAACCTCGCGGGGCGTCACGCCCAGGCTCGCGGCCTTGTCGCGGTTGATGAGGAGACGCACCTCGGGGTTCTTGAGCTGCAGGTCGCTCGTCACGTCCTGCAGCTGGGGCAGCCCCTTGAGGGCTCCTTCCATGATCACGGCGTAGCGGTAGAGCTCGTCGGTGTCCGGACTCTGCAAGGTGTACTGGTACAGGCTCTTGGTGCTGCGGCCGCCAATGTTGATGGCCGGCGGGTTGACCAGGAAGGCCTGGATGCCCGGCTGGGTGTTCAGCTTGGGACGAAGCTTTGCAATGAGCTGGTCGGCGGTCTCGTTGCGCTCGGCGTGGTTCTTCAGGCGGATCATGAAGCGGCCCGAGTTGCCCGCGGCGTTGGGACCGCCGCCGCCGACCACGGACATGAACGTCTCCACCGCCGGCTCGGCCAGCAGCACGTCATGCAAGGCCAGCTGGTTGCGGACCATGTTCTCGTAGCTGATGCCCTGCACGGCCTCGGTCACGGCGTTGATCTGGCCCGTGTCCTGACTGGGCAGGAAGCCCTTGGGCATGTCGCGGAACAAAACGACGCTCCCGGCCAGGACCGCCAGAGACACGAGGAAGGTCAGCACGTGATGCCGCAGGCAGGCCGCCAGGCTCCAGCGGTACAGGGCCAGCAGGCCGTCGAAGACCTTCTCCGAGGCCCTGAAGACCGCCCCGTGCCGCACCTCGTGCGTCTTCTTCAGGAAAAGGGAGCACAGCATGGGCGTCAGGCTCAGGGACACGAAGCCGGAGATGAGGATGGCCACGGAGATGACCACCGCGAACTCGCGGAAGAGCCGGCCCACGATCCCGCCCATGAACAGGACCGGGATGAACACAGCGGCCAGGGAGATGGTCATGGACAGGATGGTGAAGGATATCTCCTTGGACCCGTCGAAGGCAGCCTGGAGCACGGGCTTGCCCATCTCCAGGTGGCGCACGATGTTTTCGAGCATGACGATGGCGTCGTCGACCACGAAGCCAACGGCCAGGATGAGCGCCATGAGCGACAGGTTGTCCAGGGAGTAGCCGCAGAGGTACATGACGGCGAATGTGCCGACCACGGACATGGGCAGGGCCATGCTCGGGATGAGCGTGGCCCGCACGTTGCGCAGAAAGATGAAGATGACGCCGACCACCAGGCCCATGGTCAGCAGCAGGGTGAACTTCACGTCCTCCACCGACTCCCGGATGGACTCGGAGCGGTCGTAGAGGATCTTGAGTTCGATGGAATCAGGCACCTGCTCAGAAAAAGCCGGCAGCAGCTTGCGGATGTTGTCCACGACTTCGACGGTGTTGGTCCCCGGCTGGCGCTGCACGGCCAGGACGATGGCCCGCGTGTCCCCGCGCCAGCTGGCGATCTTGTCGTTCTCCACGCTGTCGATGACCGTGCCCAGATCATGCAGACGAATGGGGGCGCCGTTGCGCCAGGCCACTACCAGGGGCCGGAAGGCGGCCGCATCCATGAGCTTGCCGCTGGCCTGCACGTTCATGGCCGTGAACTCTCCGTACAGGGTGCCCGTGGGCAGACTGACGTTGGAACGGTCGATGGCGTTTGCCACCTCTTCGAGGCCCACATCGCGGCCGGCCAGGGCCTTGGGGTCAAGCTGCACGCGCACCGCGTACTTCTTGGCGCCGTAGACCGAGACCTGGGCCACGCCGCCGATCATGGAAATGCGCGGGGCGATGACGGTGTCGGCGTACTCGTTGACCACGGACATGGGCTGGGTGGCCGAGGACATGGTCAGATAGAAGATGGGCGAGTCGGCCGGGTTGACCTTCTGGTAGGACGGCGGGCTGGTCATGTCCGGCGGCAGCTGGCGCTGGACCTTGGCAATGGCCGACTGCACGTCCTGGGCCGCGGCGTCGATGGAGCGGTCCAGGGCGAACTGCAGGGTCACGCGCGTGGTACCCAGGGTGTTGGTGGAGCTGATGGAATCGATGCCCGCGATGGTCGCGAACTGGCGTTCCAGGGGGGTGGCCACGGTGGAGGCCATGGTCTCGGCGCTGGCCCCGGGCAGGTTGGCCGAAACCTGGATGGTCGGGAAATCCACGTTGGGCAGGTCGCTGACCGGCAGGATGCGGTAGCTCATGACCCCGAAGACCAGGATGGCCAGCATGACCAGGGTCGTGGTCACGGGCCGACGGATGAAGAGGTCGGCGATGTTCATTCCCCGGCTCCCTGCTTGCCCCCGGCCGGAGCCGCCGCCTCGCCCTGGCCGCGGACGGTCACGGCCGCGCCGGGCGTGAGGCGCAGGTGGCCGTCGAGGACGATCCGCTCCCCGCCGCTCAGTCCCGACTCGACGACAACGAGATCGCCGTGTCGCAGTCCGGTCCTGACGGTGCGATACTCGACGGTGTTGTCGGGCAGAATGACGAAGACGTACTCGCCGTCGGCTCCCTGGGCCACGGCGCGTCCGGGCACGAGGACGGCGTCCTGCATGTTCCCGACCTCCAGGGACACGTCGGCGAACTGGCCTGGCCAGAGCTGCCGCCCCGCATTGGCGAAGCGGGCCTTCAAGGTGATGGTGCCGGTCCTGGAGTCCACGGCGCTGTCGATGAAGGACAGGCTGCCGGAAACGGCCTCGCTCACGCCGGCCGGCCTGGCCGTGACCTTGAGGGGGGCCTTGGCCTGGGCGGCCATGATGGCCGACAGATGGGCCTCGGGCACGGAAAAACGCACGTTGACCGGTTCGATGCGGGAGATGATTACCATGGGCGTATCGGCGTTGGCCTTGACCATGTTGCCGGCGTGGAGCTGCAGAACGCCTGTCCGGCCGGTGATGGGCGAGCGGATTTCGGCGTAGGACAGGGCCACTCCGGCCGCCTCCACGGCAGCCTCGGCCTCCCGCTGCTCGGCTTGGAGCTCGGCCAGGGCCGTGTCCGTGGTTTCCTGCCGATCGCGACTGATGAGCCCCTGCCGCAACAGATCGTCGTTGCGGCGCTTGTCTTCGCCGGCCTTCTTCAGTTGGGCCTTGATCCGGTCGAGGCCGGCCCGGGCCGAGCGCAGCTGCGCCTCGAGATCGCGGGAGTCGAGGGAGAAGAGCGGGTCCCCCTCGCGCACGTCGCTGCCTTCCTCGAAGTGCACCGTGCGCAGCAGGCCGTTGATACGCGCCTTGATCTCCACCATCTCGCTGGCCTCGACGGTGCCCACGGCGGTCAGGATGACGGGAATGGAGCCGCGCACCGCTTCGCCGGCCAGGACAGGGGCCGCCTTGGCCTTGGGCTTTTCCTGCGCAAAAGCCTGGCTATGGGCCGAAAACAGACAAATCAGGGCAAGCAGGCATATGGACACGGATCTCTTCGTCATGGGCGTCTCGAATGTTGCGGGCGGACGGAATTGTCCGGGATATTTTGGAGACGCAATACGAACGAAGCCCCGAGAGCGTCAACGAAAAGGCCAGTGCACCGCCCAAAAAAGTTGCGCCGGCCCTCACTTCGAGGAGGCGTACCCGCTGCCGATGGCGGAAAAGGGGAGGTCGAGCCCGAGCTCCGGAACCTGCCGCCCGATCCAGGCGATGAAGGTGTTGCTGTTCGGACCTGGAAACACCTTGTATTCCTGCGGCCAGGGATAGGCTTTCGCGGCCCGGTCCACGGCCTCGATCAACGCCTCGGCCTCCTTCCCCCTGTGCTCCTTGAGCAGGCGCGGGGTGGCCCCGTACCAATGGCGGTCCGGATAGTCCTGTTCGATGCGCACCACCGGCAAGCCCCGCGAGGCGCGCCAGCCGATCACCTCGTAGACCGTGTAGGCGGATTGCCCGGCCCCCTTGGCCGCGATCCAGGTATGAATCGCGAACCAGCCGCGCCAGCCCCAGGCGTCCGCACCGTAAACCTGCAAAACCGCCTCCCTGGTCGCGGCCGGATCAGGGGCGATGCCGGCCGGTTCGCGGCTGGCGGTGCGCCAATCCTGATTCGGGGAACAGCTGGCCAGCAACGCCGCGACAAGCATCAACGCAACATGACGCATCATAGGTCCCTCGTGATTGTTTCCCCGGCCTGCGTGGCAATCGGCTCGCCCAGCAGAATGCCCACCACCTCGCTGGCCACGTACAGGCCGAACATGCCCGTGAGGTACGAAATGGAGCCGATGGGCGCCCGCGGACGGCCGCTGACGCCCTGCTCCGGCGCCTCCTCGATGACGGGTTCATTCTTGTTCTGCGCCGCCTCGGTCGAAAAGACGCAGCGCACGCCGGCCGTCACGCCCCTGCGCCGCAGCCGCTTGCGGATGATCTGGGCCAGGGGGCACATGAAGGACTTGGAAATATCCGCGGCCCTGATCTTCGACGGGTCGAGCTTGGCCGCCGCGCCCATGCTGGCCACCACTTCCAGCCCTTTTTCACGGGCCGCGACGATGAGGTTGACCTTGGAGTTGACCCCGTCGATGGCGTCCACGACCACGTCGAACTGCCCCTCCATCAGCCCGGCCACATTGTCCCCGTCCACGAACTGAATCCGCGCCTCCACGGCGCAGTCCGGGTTGATGTCGAGCACCCGCTCCCGCGCCACCTCGGCCTTGGGCCGGCCAATGGTCGAATGCAGGGCGAAAAGCTGGCGGTTGATGTTTGAAGCGCTCACGACATCATGATCGAAGAGCACCAGGCTCCCCACCCCGGCCCGCGCCAGGGCCTCCACCACATAGGACCCCACGGCCCCCAAACCGAACACGGCCACGGTAGCCCCCTGCAGGCGGGCCAACCCGTCCTCCCCGATGAGCTGCATGGTCCGGGCGAATCGCATCATAACTTGTTCTCCAATATAGGGTTCAGGCAGGCACGCAGGCCTGCCCGTACGATTCATTCCGCGGTCACGGCCGCACCCTCGCAACATCGGAAAAACAGCCGCGCGTTGGCTGCCGTTCGCGCCGCCACCTCCCCTGGCTCCTCGCCCCGCAACTCCGCCAGCGCCTCCACCACCATGGGCAAATAGGCCGGCTCGTTGCGCTCGAAATCCACGCCCACGGGCGCGATGGCCGGGCTGTCGGACTCCACCAGCAGCCTGTCGGGCGAAACCCGTACGCAGGCAGTGCGCGCTTTGCGATTGGCCGTGCGGGTGATGGAGGCGCAGATGGAGATGTGAAAGCCCAGCTTTTCGAACACGGGCACCATCTCGTGGGACCCGGCATAGGCGTGGAGCATCATGAACGGGGGCCTCTCGTCCATGGCCGCGACCAGATCGGCCAGCCGCCCGAAGGCCTTGCGGCAGTGGATGGTCACGGGCCGGCCATACCTGGCGGCCAGCGACATCTGGGCCAGGAAGACCTCCTCCTGCTCGCCGTCGTTGCGCTCGGGCAGGGCGTTGTCCAGCCCGATCTCGCCCACGCCCACGGGATTGGCGGCCACCAGCGCCTCCAGCCGTTCGAGCCATCCCGGCCCCCGCTCGCCCACGTACCAGGGGTGCAGGCCCAGGGACACGCAGATGTCGGGGTGGCTGCGCCCCAGGCCCAGGACATAGGCCCAGTCGCCCTCGTGGGTGCCGTTGCAGCACATCATGCGCACCCCGGCGGCCCGGGCCCGGATCAGGGCCGGTTCCAGGGCGTGGCGCAGGAACCCGTCCTGCAGATGGCAGTGGGAGTCCACGAGATCAACGTTGCCGGACGCGTTCCAGTCGGTCACGGAAAAACCCCTGTTTTGCCTTTGCGCACCGCCTGTGCTAGCCATTTCCCATCGGACTCTTCGGCACCGACAGGAGCGGACATGCACAGGCGGCACATCGTGGTTCTGACCGGCGCGGGCATCAGCGCCGAGAGCGGCATCCCCACCTTCCGGGGTTCGGGGGGCCTGTGGTTCAAATACCGCATCGAGGACGTGGCCACGCCCGAGGCTTTCGCCCGCGACCCCGCAATGGTGCTGGATTTCTACAACCAACGCAGGGCGCAGCTCGAAAGCGTGCAGCCCAACCAGGCACATAAGGCCCTTGCCCGTCTGGAGCAAGGGCACAAAGTCAGCGTCGTGACCCAGAACGTGGACGACCTGCACGAACGGGCCGGCTCCACGAGCGTGCTGCACCTGCACGGACAGCTCCGGCGCGCACGCAGCACCGTGGCCCCGGACTGGACCATGGACATCGGCTACGGCCCCATCCGCATGGGCGACACCTGCCCCCTGGGCAGCCAACTGCGGCCCGACGTGGTCTGGTTCGGCGAGCCCGTGCCGGCCATGGACGAGGCCCGCGACGTGGTCGCCTCGGCCGACGTGCTGCTCATCGTCGGCACATCCCTGGGCGTGTACCCGGCCGCGTACCTGGCCCACGACGCCCCGGCCGGGGCCGAGATCATCGTCGTGGACCCCGAGGCCCGGGAGGAAAGAGTTCCGGGGGCCAGAATCTTCCGGGAAAAAGCCGCCGGGCGCGTACCGCTCCTGGTGGCAGAATTGCTTGAAAACCCCGCCTGACCACGGCGGAAGGAGAACCATATGCAGGAACTGCTCTACCTGCTCCTCATCTTCGGCGTCTGGCTCGTGCTGGTCCGATTCGTCTTTCCGAAGATAGGCATCCACGGCTGAGGCTCCATGCCCAGCGGCTGCAGTTGGCAGCCCAAGGACAAGGATAAGGACAATTCATGATTCGCGCAGCTCGGTCAGAATGAGCCCCACGAAGCCGCTGGCCGAGCCGCGATATTCCCAGCCAAGGTGCGTCCCGCAGCCGCGGCACATGGCATAGCGCCATGCGTAGCCCGGAAACCAGGTGAACTCCGGGGTGAACCCGCCCTCGAAACGGCACCCCGGAGCCGCGGCGAAGCACCCGACCTCGAAGAGGATGCCCGACGGATTGAACAGGGCGTGGCTGTGCTTGCCGTTCACCTCGACGCGGTCGCGCACGCGGGCCACGGTCTGGCCGCAGGTCCGGCACAGCAGAACCCTGTCCCCGGGCTTGTCGGGGGATGACCTGTCCTGATCGGCCAGGACCGGGCTGCGGCCTGGACCGTCGGCACTTCGCAAACAAAGGGGCGACGCGTTCATGCCGGGAAGGTACCCCGGACGCCCCCGAAAGCAAAGAGGACCGCATGAACATGCTCGCCGTGCGCACGGCCCAGGCCAGCCTGGCCGCGCGCATCTTCGAATCCCTCAGGAACGCGGTCGGTGCGGACCGGGCCCGCGCCCTGCTGGCCGAGGCCGTCGAAAACGACGCCCGCTGCGCAGGCGCCGCATTCGCGCGCCTCGCCTTGCAGGCACCGAGCCTCGCGCACTTCGCCACGGTTTTGGAACGCTGGCGCGAAGGCGGCGCCCTGACCATCGAGAACGTGGCCCTGACAGGGGACTCGCTTTCCTTCGCCGTTGCGGACTGCGCGTACGCCCGCGCCTACGCGGACATGGGTCTCGACCCCGAGTTGGGTTTCATCCTGTCCTGCTGCCGGGACGAGCCCTTTGCCCACGGGTACAGCCACCGGCTGTCCATGGAGCGCTCCCGAACCATCATGCAGGGAGCTCCAGCCTGCCTTTTCACCTTCACCTGGGCCGGGTGACCAGCTCTCCCGGCCCGCCCCCTTCACGCCCCCGCGCTTTCGTCCGGCCCGGACGACAGGCGAACCTCATGGTGCCTTCATGTCCACGAACACTGTCTTGTCGAAAAAAAATCATATAAAAACAGGCCGCTGTCTTTATTTTGAACAATTCGCACAGATTCGTTTGCCCTGACTCGGGCAAGCACGACGATCTCAGGCGCTGTTCAGATCGGATGTGCGGAAACATGTGCCGAAAAATGTTCGCAACATGTTCCTTGCCCGAATCCGTCAAAATTCCCCGATCCGGCCCCATGAAAATGCGCGCGACCCTTATACCGGACGCAATCGTGAAACGGAGAACAGCGAAACGAACATTGAATACTTTTTAATTTCATAATGTTATTTTATTTATGCACAAAATGCACAGCTCGTTCACACACCCTGCGGAGTTGTTCACAGGGGTGTTTGCCGAATGTTCGTAACGTGTTCGAAAGCAGGGCTGCCGTGTTCCGAAAACGCCGCTCCGACGGCCCGCCCGTTTCCGCACACGATCCGCACAACATCGGCTGCCGCACAGACGAAAAAGGCCGCCCCCCGGACAGGGAGCGGCCTGCTGGACCACTGTGGAGAGAGAAGGGTCAGTCTCCGCTTTTGACCCGCATCACCCCGTCGCCGGGGCGCATGTGCACGTCCATCTGCGGGAAGGGGATTTCCACGCCGTGCTCGCGGAACCTTGCGTCGATGGCCTCCCGGATCTCGGAACAGGTCGACAGCCCCAAGTCCACGTGCCGCACCCAGAAGCGCAGGATGAAATCCAGGGAACTGGCCCCGAAATCGTTGAAGATGACCCAGGGCTCGGGGGTCGACAGGACTGCGGGATGTTCCTGGGCGACTTCCAGCATGATCTTTTTGACCCGCTGCACGTCGGAACCGTAGGCCACGCCGACCATCACATCGCGGCGGATGCGCACGTCGTTGCGGTGGGTCCAGTTGGTGACCTGGTTGGCGATGAGGGTCGAATTGGGCAGGAATATCTTGGCGTTCTCGAAGGTCTGGACCTCGGTGTTGCGGATGTTCACGCTCATGACCTTGGCCCACACGCCGTTCACCTCGATGATGTCGCCGGGCTGAATGGCGCGGTCGAAGAGGAGGATGAGGCCGCTGATGAAGTTGCTGATGATGGTCTGCATGCCGAAGCCGATGCCCACGGACAGGCCGCCGGCGATGACCGCGAAGTTGTTCAGGCTGATGCCGAGCAGGTTCAAACTGACCAGGCCGTAGAGCATCCACAGGCAGTAGATGCCGATGCGCTGCAGGGAGGCAGCCGCGCCGTGGTCGATGTTCTTGCCGCGCAGGTTCTCGCTGTCGAGGATCGTCTTCCAGGCCATGGCCAGGGAGCGGACCACCTGGAAGAGCAGCAGGACCACGCCCAGACGCATGAAGTTGAAGGAGAAGTCGCCCCAGTTGAGCTCCAGGGAGGACAGCTTCTCCACGAGGGCGTTGGTGCCCAGATTGACGTTGACCCAGGCCATGATGCCGATGATCACGGCCAGCCAGACCAGAAGCGTCAGGAAGGTCATGGCCAGGTCCGCGACCAGGGCGCGCCAACCGCGCTTGTCGAGCTTCTCGACCACAACCCGCACCACACTCGTGGCGCCAATGGCCAGCTGCACCGCCAGGGCCAGCACGCCCCACATGGTGCTGGCCAGTACGGCCAGATTGCCCCAGCCGAGCACGGCCACGGCCACGAGGACGGCCAGTACGTACGGGTGCACACGTCTGACGAAACGCTCATATTTGAGCTCAGGCCGGATCATGCCGAAGAAGAGACTGCTGAGCACCAGCAGACCGACCCAGGCCAGGTGTTCCAGCCATAGCGGCAGCCGCAGCAGATCCAGGATCGACACGCTCAGGGACAGGAAGACCAGGGGCAGCAGGGGCTGGATGGTGTCCTTCTGCAGGATGCCCCGCACGTTGCGGAAGACCCAGGCCAGGGCCTGCACGCCCAGAAGCATGAGCACATGGGTGAAGACCAGGAGCAGAGACGTCTGCTTGACCTTGCCGGAGAAAAAGGCGGCCAGCAGGGAAAGGGCCAGGGAAAGGCAGAGAATGGCCACGGCCGAGGTCAGGCGGCCGCCGGCGTGAGCGTTCTCGAACACGCCCGACAGGAAACGGTACGAGATGAAGCCGATGAAGACGAAAGGCAGCCAGAAAAGAACGAAGGTTCCGGCCCAATCGCCGGCATCGCCGGCCAGGGAGTACTGGCTGAAGAAGAAGGACTTCAGGTTCGCGAACCAGTCGGCCAACTCCTTGCCGACATCGGCTCCGGACTGCGGGAGCATGCGGAACTCCGCACCGTCCAGGAATTCCGCCCGCCAGATGAGCGGCAGCTGGGTCTCGAAGGTGGTGATCCACTCCACCGTGGCGCTGAGAATTTCACTCGTCTGCGCGTTGATCTTGTCCACCTGGCCCTGGACTCCCTTGAGCTTCTGACCGACGGCGGCCACGCTTTTGCGGATGGTCTGCACATCCTGGCGCACACCCTTGTCCATGCCGTTCGACCACTTGCGCTCCAGGTCCTCCTCCAGAGACTGGATGGTGACTGCCTTGGCCGCGAGTTCCTTGGACAGGGCCTCCAGAGGCTGCATGTCCTTGGTCAGGGTCAGCTGCAGGTACTTGGCCTCGGCCAGGGCTACGCGCATGTCGTAGGGGTTGGTCTTGACCATGCGGGCCATGATCTCGAGCATCTTCAGCCTGCCGCGCGCGGTGTCCAGGGCGGCCGAAAAGGCCGCCTCCCGGCTGGCCAACTGCTCCTGCAGGCCTTCGACGTCCTGCTGCAAGCTCTCCACGTCCTGGGCTTTGGACTGGAAAAAGGAGGACAGAACCGCGCTCTCGGGTGCGGGCTGGGATTCCGCCGCCGCGCCCGGCCCGGGAAGACAGAGAAGCAGCAAAACGGACAGGATGACGATCTTCTTCATATGCGCCCTTACTGAAACAAAAAGGCCACCCGTCCCCGGATGGCCTGTCCGGATGTTCGTTTTCGTGATTACAGGTATCCCCAGGTCTTGAGCCTGGAGTAGGCGTGCTGGGCCATCTCGCCCTGGCGCACGACCTTCAGGTAGCGTTGGTATTCCTGCGCCGCGTTCTGCTTGTCCTTCATGCCTTCGTAGGAAAACCCCTTGAAAAAGACCGTGGTCGGGTTGCCGGGAAGCATGCGTTCATAGGCCGCGAAGTCGGCCAGGGCCGCGGAGTAGTTCTTGGCCATGATGGAGGCCACGCCGTGCACGTGCTGGGCCTGGGCCTCGGTCGGGTAGACCCGGCGCGCCCTGTCCGCGTAGTCAGCGGCCTTGGCGGCATTCTTGAGGGCGACCTGGCACTTGGCCATCATGACCAGCCCCGCGTAGTCGTTGGGGGAAAGCCTGAGCCCTTCGGCATACCGGCCCTCGGCCGCGTCGTAGGACTTGGCGGCCATGGCCTTGTCGCCTTCCTGGAAAAGCTTGAACATGGGCGCGAGCTTGCGCAGCCCGGCCGTGGAAGCCATGTAGCGCTCCTTGTTGAGCGGCAGGTTCAGCCGGTCCCCGAAACTGGTCCGGGCCCGGTTCACGGCCGTCTGATAGCGCTCCTCGCTCATGGGGTGGGAGGAGAACATGGCCTCGATGGCGCTCGGCTGACGCTTGCCCATGGAGCGCAGGACGTCCATGAGGCCGACCATGCCTTGAGGGGAGTACCCGGCACCGACCATGTACTCCATGCCCAGCTCGTCGGCCTGGCGTTCGTCCTCGCGGCTGTACTTGGCCAGCAGCAGGCTCGCGCCGAGCCCCCCCACGCTTCCGGTCAGGTTGCCCAGGGTCTGGCTGGCGGCTCCGGCGATGAGGGAGGCCCCGCCCACCAGGGCGCCCAGGAGCTTGCTCGTGGACATGCGCGCCGCCGTGTGGCGGGCGTTGACGTGGCCGAGTTCGTGACCGATGAGCCCGGCCAGTTCGGCCTCGTTGTCCAACTCGGCCAGAATGCCGCGCGTGATGGCGATGCTCCCGCCGGGGAAGGCGTAGGCGTTGGCGTAGGTCGCGTTGACCACGCTGAACCTGTAGGGCATCTGCGGCCGGTGCGTGACCCGGGCCAAGGAGGCGCCGACGCCGGCCACGTAGGCGTTCAGCCCCGCGTCCTGGGAAACGCCGTAATCGGACGAGAACTGGTGGGGAGAGTTGACCTTGTCGACCTGGATCTCCTCGCCCTCGCCCACGAGCATGAGCTGGCTCTGCCCGGTCACGGGGTTGGCCGCGCAGCCCGCGGCCGTGGATACGGCAGCCAGGGCGGCGAGCTTCATGAAGTCGCGGCGGGTCAGGGTGCCCCGGTAGGCACGGTCGTCAAAAATCGAGGTCATGGTCGCCTCCTGCGCAAACTGTTGAACCCGCCTTCTACACCACCCCACCGCAGGCTGACAACCCGCCCCGCCCGCCCCTGGGACGCGGAGCGCCTTCTGCATTTCGCCCTTGACGCGGCCGCGCGGAAGTTTCAAACAAGCAATTGAAACAAGTATTTGATTCTGGAGAACCGATGTCCAGCAAGAAATCCGCACGAACCAGGGACAAGCTGCTTACGGCCGCCGGCGACGTGTTCGTGGAAAAAGGGTTCCGCGACGCCACCGTGGCGGAGATCTGCGCCCGCGCCGGCGCCAACATCGCCGCGGTGAACTACTACTTCGGCGGCAAGGAGGCCCTGTACCAGGAGGCCTGGCGGCACTGCCTGGCCGAGTCCCTCCACGCCCACCCGCCCGACGGCCATGCGCGTCCGGGCGCCCCGCCCGAGGAACGGCTGCGGGAACGCCTGCTGGCACTCATGCGACGCATCGCAGACCCGGAAACCAAGGACTTCTTCATCTCCCAGATGGAGATCGCCAACCCCACGGGCCTGCTTGAGGAGGTCATGCTGCGGGAACTCATCCCCATGCGCGAGAAAACCCTGGCCATGGTCCGCGAACTCCTCGGGCCGGACGCCGACGAGCGGCAGGTCGTCTTCTGCGAAGCGTGCATCGTCAGCATGTGCGTCCACCCCCTGATCATGCGCCGACTCGGGCAGAAAACATCGAACGCGCGGATGCCCGTGATCGCGGACGATCTCGACGCCTTCGCCGACCACGTGGTGCGTTTCGCCCTGGCCGGCATCCACGCCAGCCGCACCCCCGCGCGGGCATCGTGAGGACCCGGCCATGAACGTGCGCATAGTCCTTCCCCTGATCCTGCTTGCCCTCACGGGCTGCGTCTCCGTAGGCCCGGACTACATTCCCCCGGCCCGGCAGACGCCGGCCGCGTGGAGCGGGCTGGACGGCCCGGCCAGCAACGCCACGGCCCCCGATCTCGGCAGCTGGTGGGACAATCTGGACGACCAGCTGCTGTCGGAAATCGTGCGCGAAGCCCTGGACGCCAACCTCGATCTGCGCAGCGCCCAGGCCCGGCTCAAGGAAGCCCGCGCCCGCCGGGCCGTCGCCCTGGCGGGATTCTTTCCGGCCGTGAGCGCCTCGGGCAGCGGCAGCCGCAGCCAGTCGAGCCGCGAGACCGGCAGCGGGATGACCCGCGAACTCTACAGCGGGAGCCTGGACGCCAATTGGGAACTGGACGTGTTCGGCGGCACCCGGCGGGGCTACGAGGCGGCCGAGGCGGATTTCGAATCGTCCGAAGCCGGGTTGCACGCCACTCAGGTCTCCATCGCGGCCGAAGCCGCCCTGGGCTACGTGGAGATGCGGACCCTGCAGGAGCGCCTGCGCATCGCCCGCGACAATCTCGCCAGCCAGACCGAAACCCTGCAGCTGACGCAGTGGCGCGCCCAGGCCGGGCTGGTCGACAGCCAGGACGTGGCGCAGGCGCGCAGCAACCTGGAGCAGACGCGCTCGCAAATCCCGGCCCTCGAAACCAGCCTGGCCGAAACGCGGCACAGCCTGGAGATTCTTCTGGGCAAAGCGCCTGGCGCAATGCGGGACCGCCTGGACGTCGAAGGCGGGTTGCCGGCCGTGCCCGAGCGCATCGCCGCAGGCATCCCGGCCGACACCTTGCGCCAGCGCCCGGACATCCGCGCGGCCGAGCGCACCCTGGCGGCGGAGACGGCCCGCGTGGGCGTGGCAGAGGCAGCGCGCTACCCGTCGTTCACCATCTCGGGCTCCCTCGGCCTGGAGGCCCTGACCTTCAAGGCCCTCGGCGGAGGCGACGCCGGCACGTCGTCGCTTCTGGCCGGCATCACGGTGCCCATCTTCGAAGCCGGCCGGCTGAAGAGCCAGGTCGAAATCCAGGACGCGGTCCGTGAACAGGCCCTGATCTCCTACGAAAAGGCGGTGCTTACGGCCCTGCAGGAGGTCGAGAACGCCCTGGTCTCCCTGGCACGGTCCCGGGAACGCGCCCAGGCCCTGGGAGAGGCTGCCGATGCGGCGCGCAGCGCGGCGGACATGGCCCGGCTGCGCTACGGCTCCGGGCTCATCGATTTCCAGTCGGTGCTCGACACCGAGCGCAGCGTGCGCACCATCGAGGACAGCCTGGCCAGCGCCCGCGCCGACGGCGTGCTAGCCCTCATCCGATTGTACAAGGCCATGGGCGGCGGCTGGTCTGCGCAGGCCAAACCCGCTCCGGCCGTCAAGGACACGCCATGAACGCATCCACTCCGCAGCATGAGACCGGCGAGGCATCCCTGAAGCGCCTCATCGAAACCCGTTCCCCCGCCCGCAAAGGGCGACGCTGGTTCTGGCTCCTCGCCGCCCTGGCCGCCCTGACAGCAGGGGGGCTCCTTTTCCTGCGCAACGGCAAGGAAGCGGCGGGACCGGGCTACAAGACCGAGGAGGCCGTCGTCGAGACGCTCGTGGTCAAAGTCTCGGCCACGGGCAACCTGCAGCCCACAAACCAGGTGGACGTGGGCAGCGAACTTTCGGGCATCATCGATCAGGTTCTGGTGGACGTGAACGACAGGGTCCAAAAAGGTCAGGTCCTGGCCCGGCTGGACCTCTCCAAGCTGGAGGACGCCGTGTCCAAGTCGAAGGCCAATTTGGCCTCGGCCCAGGCCCAGGTGCTGCAGGCCGGGGCCACCGTGGCCCAGTCGCGGGCCGAACTGGGCCGGATGCGCAAGGTGTCCGCCCTTTCCGGCGGCAAGGTGCCGTCGGCCAGCGAGATGGACACCGCCGAGGCGGACCTCAAGCGCGCCGAGGCCGACGAGGCCAAGGCCAAGGCCGTTGTCCTGCAGACCAGGGCGGACCTGCAGACGGACGAGACCAACCTGCGCAAGGCCAGCATCCGCTCGCCCATCGACGGGGTGGTCCTGGCCCGCGAGGTGGACCCGGGGCAGACCGTGGCCGCGTCCTTCCAGGCGCCGGTGCTCTTCACCCTGGCCGAAGACCTGGCGAAGATGGAGCTGCAGGTCGATGTGGACGAAGCCGATGTCGGACAGGTGCGGGAAGGGCAGAACGCCACCTTCACCGTGGACGCCTGGCCGGGCCGCAGATTCGACGCCGTCATAACCAAGGTCAGCTACGGGTCCCAGGAAAAGGACGGCGTAATCTCCTACCTGACGGAACTGCAGGTGGACAATGGCGACCTTTCCCTGCGGCCCGGCATGACGGGTACGGCCGAAATCACGACCCTGGTCAGGGAGAACGCCCTGCTGGTGCCCAACGCGGGCCTGCGCTTCACGCCGCCGGAAACGGGCGTGGAGCGGCAAAAATCGGGCGGCAGCCTGGTGGGCGCCCTCATGCCCCGCCCGCCGCGGCAGGCCGCGCCGCAGGCCAAGGCCGCAAACGGCACGGCCCCGAAGGTCTGGGTCCTGCAGGACGGACGGCCCGTGCCCGTCGAGGTCCAAACCGGAGCCACCAACGGACGCGTGACGGAAATTCTGGGCGGCGCCCTGGCGGCTGGCGCGGAAGTCGTGACCGAGACGGTGGAGAGCGCCAGATGAGCGACCCCGCCCTGATCCGCCTCTCGGCCGTGACCAAGACCTATGGTCAGGGGCCGTCGGCCTTCCAGGCCCTCAAGGGCATCGACCTGGCCATCGGCCAGGGGGAGTTCGTGGCCATCATGGGCCCAAGCGGCTCAGGCAAATCCACGGCCATGAACATCCTGGGCTGCCTCGACGTGCCCACGAACGGGAGCTACGAATTCCAGGGCGTGCATGTGGAGCGCCTGCAGCGCGACGAGCGGGCGCTGCTGCGCCGCCATTTCCTCGGCTTCGTCTTCCAGGGCTTCAACCTGCTGACGCGGACCACGGCCCTGGAGAACGTCGAACTGCCCCTCATCTACCGCGGACACGACGCCGGAACGCGCCACGCCGCGGCCCGCGAGGCCCTGCGGCAGGTCGGCCTCGACGGCTGGGAGCACCATACCCCGGCCGAACTGTCGGGAGGACAGCAGCAGCGCGTGGCCATCGCTCGGGCCATCGTCGCCGCCCCCCTGGTGCTCCTGGCCGACGAGCCCACGGGCAACCTGGACACGAAGACCAGCCGGGAGATCATGGACCTGATCACGAGCTTCAACCGCGACCGCGGCATCACGGTACTCATGGTCACCCACGAGCCCGACATCGCAGCCTTTGCCGGGCGCGTGGTGCGCTTCGTGGACGGCCGGGTGGACAGCGACCGCCCGGGCGGGGAGGACGCCTGATGCTCTGGAACACCCTGCTGCTGGCCCTGCGCGCCATCCGGCGCAACCTGATGCGCTCGTTTCTGACCATTCTGGGCATCGTCATCGGCGTGGCCGCGGTCATCACCATGGTCACCCTCGGCAACGGGGCCACGAAGTCCGTCTCTGATCAGATCGCGAGCATGGGCAGCAACCTGGTCATGGTCGTGCCCGGCCAGCGCTTCGGTCCGGGTTCGGGCGGCGCGCCCAATTTCAAGGGCTCCGACGTGGAGGCCATCCGCAACCAGATCTCCGGGGCCGAAAGCGTGGCGCCCGTGGTCAACAAATCCGTGACCGCCGTGTACCAGGCCAACAACTGGGCCACCGTAGTCTCGGGCAGCAACAACGATTATTTCCGGGCCGGCAACTGGGAACTGGAGCAAGGCCGCACATTCAGCGAGACCGAGGAACGGGCGGGCAAGGCGGTCTGCGTCATCGGAGCGTCGGTGCGCGAAAAGCTCTTCGGCGGCCAGAACCCCGTGGGCAGCGAAATCCGCATCAAGCAGTTCTCGTGCGAGGTCATCGGGCTCCTCAAGTCCAAGGGGCAGTCGGCCATGGGGTCCGACCAGGACGACATCGTGGTCATGCCCCTGAGAACCGTGCAGCGGCGGCTCACCGGCAGCCAGGACATCAACCGGCTGAGCGTGTCCGTGCGCGACGGGGCGTCCATCGACGCCGTCAAGAAGCAGCTCGGGCTGCTGCTGCGGGAACGCCGCAACATCGGCGAGAACGAGGACGACGACTTCCGGGTCATGGACACCCGCCAGATCGCCGAAACCCTGACCGGCACGACGAAGATCCTGACCATGCTCCTGGGCGCGGTGGCCGCCGTGAGCCTGCTGGTGGGCGGCATCGGCATCATGAACATCATGCTCGTCTCGGTCACGGAACGCACCCGGGAGATCGGCATCCGCCTGGCCATCGGCGCCCTGGAGCGCGAGGTGCTCCTGCAGTTCCTCATCGAGGCCGTGGTCCTGTCGAGCCTGGGCGGCCTCGTCGGCATCGCCCTGGCCACGGGCGCGTCCATGGGCCTTGCCCGCGTCATGGGCGTGCCCTATATCTTCGACCCGGCCATCAACATCGCCTCGTTCCTGTTCTCCGCGGCCATCGGCGTCATCTTCGGCTACTTCCCGGCCCGCCGGGCGGCCGGACTAAACCCCATCGACGCCCTGCGCCACGAGTGACGCCGCCCGGGGAACCGGCGGCAAGCCCGTCCAGACCAACCAAACGGAGCCCATTCGTGTTCAGCCACGTCCCGAGCCTGCTGCGGCTCGCCCTGCCCCTCATCCTGTCCTCCTCGACGATCACCATGATGCAGATCGTCGACGCCTACGTCCTGTCGCTGCATTCCAGCGCGGCCGTGGCGGCCATGGGGCCGGCCAGCCTGGCCGTGGTCCTGTTCCAGGGCTTCCTGTTCGGCACGGCCGGCTACGCCGGAACCTTCGTGGCCCACAGCCACGGCCGCGGCGACGAGGGGGGCATCCGCCAGGCGGCCTGGCTCGGCGTGCACGCGTCCCTGGTTTCGGGCCTGGCTGCCCTGGCCCTGGCCTGGCCCCTGGGGAGCCTTTTTCTCTTTGCCGGCCACGAGCCGCAGGTCGCCCGGGACGAGCAGGCCTATTTCGCCATCTGCATGGCCGGCTCCCTCTTCCCGGTACTGGGCGGAGCGCTGGGCGGGTGGCTGGCGGGCATCGGCCGGGCCGTGACCGTGACCTGGGTGACGCTCGTGTCCTTCGCGGTCAACGCCGTCCTCGACTGGGGGCTGGTGCTGGGGGAATGGGGGATGCCGCGCATGGGCATCGCGGGCGCGGCGCTGGGAACCGTGGCGGCGCAGGCCGTGGCGGCAGCGCTGTACATGGCCCTCTTCGCCATGTCGGGCGGGCTCGCCGACCGTCTGGCCCGCAGATTCCGCTGGGCCGAGTTCCGCAGGTTCCTGTCCCTGGCCACGCCGATGGGATTTCGGATCAGCGCTGAACTCGTGGCCTGGACCTTCTTCCTGCTGATCCTGGGACGCCTCGGCACCGTCGAACTGGCCGCGTCCAGCATCGCCTTCCGCATCAACGGCACGGCCTTCTTCCCGGCCCTGGGCCTGGCCCAGGCCGCGGGTATCCTGGTCGGCCGGGCCCGAGGCGCGGGCCGGGACGAGGATGTCCTGCCCATCGCCTGGCAGTCCCTGATCGTGTGCGAGCTGTGGCTGGCGGTCATGGCCATCCTCTTCGCCACGGCCTCGGAGCCGCTGGTGGCCGTTTTCGCCGGGGACGGACCCGAAAGCGCGGCCATCGTCGCCGCCGGGTCCGTGATCATGAAGTTCGTGGCCGCCTACTGCCTCATCGACGCGGCCAACATCGTCTTCGGCGGCGTGCTGTCCGCGGCGGGCGACACCCGCTGGATCGCCCGCGCCTTCCTCGCAGCCACCTGCCTCTTCCTGGCGGCCCTGTGGATGATCGACCTCTTCATGCCGAGCCTGGTGGCCGAATGGACCGCGGCCACGATCTTCGTCGCCGGCACGGCCGTGGCATGGACGCACCGGGTCCAGGCCGGAGCCTGGAGAAAGGCCCGGGTGCTCCATGACAGGGAGGCGTGAGGGACCGGGCAGGCCCGGACTCACTCCCGGCTTTGCCTGTCCAGTCCGCGGTAGTTGATGGCTTCGGCCAGGTGCACGACGGTCAGGGTCTCGTCCCCGGCCAGGTCGGCGATGGTGCGGGAGATGCGCAGCACGCGGGTGAAGGCCCGGGCAGACATGCCCAGACGCTGCACCGCGCCTTCCAGAAAATCGTGCTCGCGCGAGGTCAAGGGGCAGAAACGCTCCAGCCACTTGCCCGAGAGCTCGGAATTGGATGAGAAGTGCAGGCCGTCGTAGCGCCTGCGCTGAACCTCTCGGGCCGCGTCGATGCGCCCCCGCATGACGGCCGAACTGATGCTTCCCTGCTCCTGTTTCAAATCCCGATACGGTACGGCCGGCACCTCGACGTGCAGGTCGATGCGGTCCAGCAACGGGCCCGAGAGGCGCGACCGGTAGCGCTGCACCTGCAGTGGCGTGCACGAGCAGTGGTGCTTCTCGTCGCCCAGATACCCGCACGGGCAGGGGTTCATGGCCGCCACCAGCATGACGTCGCCGGGATACTCCAGGGACACGGCGGCCCGCGAGATGGTCACGCGGCCCTCTTCAAGGGGCTGGCGCAGCACTTCCAGCACGTGCTTCTTGAACTCCGGCAGTTCGTCCAGGAAGAGGACGCCCCGGTGGGCCAGGGACAATTCGCCCGGCCGCGGGTACTGGCCGCCGCCGATGAGTCCGGCGTCAGAGATGGTGTGGTGCGGCGAGCGGAAGGGGCGGGTCACGACCAGGGGCTGCTCTGCGGGCAGCTTGCCCGCCACGGAATAGATCTTGGTCACCTCCAGGGCCTCGTCGAAGGTCAGGGAGGGCAGGACCGTGGGGATGCGGCTTGAGAGCATGGTCTTGCCGCTGCCGGGAGGGCCGATGAACAAGAGGTTGTGGTTGCCGGCGCAGGCGATCTCTATGGCCCGCTTGGCCCGCTCCTGGCCCTTCACTTCGGCGAAGTCCAGGTGATGCCGCTCCCGCTGCTCCCACAGGCTCTGCACGTCGCAGGCCAGCGGCTCGACCTCCTCCTCGCCGAGAACGAAACGCACGACCTGGGACAAGGTGCGGCAGGCGAACACGGGCAGGCCCTGGACCACGGCCGCCTCGGGACCGTTGGCCTCGGGCACGACCATGCCCCTCGCCCCGGCCTCGCGGGCGCGCAGGGCCAGGGGCAGAGCGCCGGACACGGGCTTCAGTTCCCCGGAAAGAGAAAGCTCCCCGGCCAGATACAGGCCGGAGAGCTTTTCCTGCGGGATGACCTCGGCCCCGGCCAGAAGGCCCAGGGCCAGGGGGAGGTCGTAGGCCGAGCCCTCCTTGCGGATGTCGGCCGGTGCGATGTTCACGGTGATGCGGCTGGGCGGGAGCTTGAAGCCGGTATTCTTGAGGGCCGAGAAGACCCGCTCCTTGGCTTCGCGCACCGCCCCCTCGGCCAGGCCGACCATGATGAAGGCCGGCATGCCCGAGCGCGCCAGGTCCACCTCCAGTTCCATGGTGAATCCGTCGATTCCCAGGAGCGCGGCGGTGGAGACCTTGGCGATCATGACCTTACTCCACCATCTGCCCGATGCGGTCCCAGCGGATGTCCGTCAGGCTCGCCCACGACCAGTAGAGGATGAGGGCCTTGCCGGCGATGGTGTTGCGCTCGACGAACCCCCAGAAACGCGAGTCGTAGGACTCGTCGCGGTTGTCCCCCATGACGAAGTACTTGTGCTCGGGCACCATGACGGGCCCGAAGTTGTCGCGCCTGGGCACGGAACTGGCGGAGTCGACATGCTGCACGTACGGCTCGACCAGCTGCACGCCGTTGCGGAAGACCTGCTTGTCGCGGATCTCGATGACGTCGCCGGGCAGGCCGATGACGCGCTTGATGAAGTCCTTGGAGGGGTCCTCGGGGAACTCGAAGACGATGACGTCCCCGTGCTTGGGCCCTTCACGCTCCATGAGCATGATGTTCGTGAAGGGGAGCTTCACGCCGTAAGCGAACTTGGTGACCAGCAGATGGTCGCCGATCTGCAGGGTCTGCAGCATGGAGCCCGACGGGATCTTGAAGGCCTGGACCACGAAGGACCGGATGAAAAACGCCAGGATGAGCGCCACGATGAGCGCTTCCGCATATTCCTTGAGCATTGTCTGCCAACGAGGGTTCATATCTGCCTGCCTGATGCCTGATCCGCGCGGGGCGGAGAGTTGTCTGGACTATTCGTCCGGTTGGAGGGCGGCCAGGAACGCTTCCTGGGGAATTTCCACGCTGCCCATGCGCTTCATGCGCTTCTTGCCTTCCTTCTGTTTTTCCAAAAGCTTGCGCTTGCGGGTGATGTCGCCGCCGTAGCACTTGGCGGTGACATTCTTGCGCAGGGGGGAGACCCGCTCGCGCGCGATGATTTTGCTGCCGATGGCCGCCTGGATGACGATCTCGAAGAGCTGCCGGTGGATGACGCGCTTGAGCTTCAGGGCCAGGGCCCGGCCCCTGTAGGCCGCGTTGGAGCGATGCACGATGACGGCCATGGCGTCAACGGGCTCGGAGTTGATCAGCACGTCGAGCTTGACCAGGTCGGCCTCGCGATAGTCGATGACCTCGTAGTCCAGGGAAGCGAAGCCCTTGGTCACGGACTTGAGGCGGTCGAAGAAGTCGTAGACGATCTCGGCGAAGGGCAGCTCGTAGCTGATGACCACGCGGGTCGAGGTCAGGTAGCGCATGTCCTTCTGGATGCCGCGCTTCTCCTCGCACAGCCCCAGCACGTTGCCCACATAGTCGTTGGGGACGTGGATCTCCATGCGCACGAACGGTTCGGCGATGGACGCGATCTTCTCCTGCGGGGGAAGGTTGCTCGGGTTGTCGATGTCGAAGGTCGCCCCGTCGGTGCGGGTCACGCGGTAGATGACCGAGGGCGCCGTGGCGATGAGCTTGGCCTGGAACTCGCGCTCCAGACGCTCCTGGATGACCTCCATGTGCAGCAGGCCCAGGAAGCCGCAACGGAAGCCGAAGCCCAGGGCCTGAGACGTCTCGGGCTCGTAGTAGAGGGCGGCGTCGTTCAGCTGCAGCTTTTCCAGGGACGACTTCAGGGTGTCGTACTCGGCCGGCTCCACGGGGTAGAGGCCGCAGAAGACCATGGGCTTGACGGCCTTGAAGCCGGGGAAGGGCGAATCCGTGGGCCGGTCCGGGTCCGTGACGGTGTCGCCGACCTGGGCGTCCTTGAGTTCCTTGATGGCCGCGCAAAGAAAGCCCACCTCGCCGGGCCCCAGTTCCTTGATGTCCATGGCCTCGGGCGAGAAGACGCCGAGCCTGGTCACTTCGAATTTCTTGCCCGTGGCGCACATCTGCACGCGCTGGCCGTTTCTGATCGTGCCGTCGATGACGCGGAAGAGCACGACCACGCCCTGGTAGGAATCGTACCAGGAGTCGAAGATCAGGGCCTTGAGCGGCGCGTCGGTGTCACCCTTGGGCGCGGGGACGCGCTCCACCAGGCGCTCCAGCAGGTCCTCGACGCCCAGGCCCGTCTTGGCCGAAACCTTGGCGATGTCGGTGCAGTCGAGGCCGATGACCTCCTCGATCTCCTCGGCCACGCGGTCGGGCTCGGCGCTGGGCAGGTCGATCTTGTTCAGGACCGGCAGGACCTCGAGGTCGTTGTCCAGGGCCATGTACACGTTGGCCAGGGTCTGGGCCTCCACGCCCTGGGTGGCGTCGACCACCAGCAGCGCGCCGTCGCAGGCGGCCAGGCTGCGGGACACCTCGTAGGAGAAGTCCACGTGGCCGGGCGTGTCGATGAGGTTCAGAATGTACTCGCGCCCGCTTCTGGACTTGAAGGGGATGCGCACGCTCTGGGCCTTGATGGTGATGCCGCGCTCCTGCTCCAGCTCCATGCGGTCCAGGTACTGGTCCTTCTTCTGGCGCTCGGAGATGAGGCCGGTCTTCTCCATGATCCTGTCGGCCAGGGTGGACTTGCCGTGGTCGATGTGAGCGATGATGCTGAAATTTCTGATGTGTTCTTGCTTGGCCATATGTCCTTGCGGGGAGGTCGAAGCTCCCGTTCATTACGGATATAAACGTTTTCCAATATGTGATTTCGCGAGCGTTGTCCAACGGCGCCGCAGCAGGGGAAATTCCGGAACGGCTCCTGAAAAATCGAGTAAATCCAGATTGTTGCTGGAAATTCCGCCGAAATTGAGGGAAGGGGGGGGAGACCGGGGCGCCTCGCAAGCGGGAACTTGAGCTCGTTGGAAATCAAGGATATATGATCGGTTGCCCCATTACCCGCGACCAGGCTGGCATCATGCCCAAACTCAAAGCTCTGCTGCTGCACCCGGACCCGCAGGTCCGGTCCCAATTGCGGGACATGCTCGCGCCTGTCAAGGAGATCACCGTGCTCGGGGAAGCGGTGACCTCCTTCGAGGCCCTGGAGATGTTGTCCTTCATCCCCTACGACGTCTTCTTCATGGGCACGGAGCTGCCCCACGGCGTCAGCGGCATGGAGCTGGCCGCGCACCTGGCCCAGGGCGACGACCCGCCGGCCCTCATCTTCCTGGCCACGGAAGAGGACCACGCCTTCACCGCCTTCGAGCTCGGCGCGGCCGACTACATGCTCTGGCCCGTGAACGCCAACCGCTTCGCCCGGGCCATCGAGCGCCTGCGGCCCCTGCTGCCGCGCAAGAAGGCCTCCCCGCCGACCCAGCCCCTGCGCTCGCGCGAGCAGATCCCCGAAGAGACCCTGCAGCTGTCCATGGGCGAAGACGAGGAAGAGGTCTTCGTCAACGCCCTGCGTCAGGCCTGGGACATGAGCCGCGAGCGGCCGCCCGAGATCGAGAAGCTCCCCGTCAACCAGGAAGGCCGCCACATCCTCATCCCTTACACGCAGATCGTCTACGTGGAAGCCTACGAGGACTACAGCTTCGTGCACACCGCCCAGGACCGCTTCCTGACATCCTACCGCCTGAAGAACCTGGAGGCGCGACTTCGGCCCCACCGTTTCTGCCGAGTGCACCGCAAGTACCTGGTAAACCTGGACATGGTCACGGAGATCGCGTCCATGCCCGGCGGCAATTTCATGCTGCGCACGGCTGGCCGCAAGAAGATCGAGCTGCCCGTCAGCCGCCGCCGCATCGGCGAACTGAAAAAAATATTGCAACTCTAGGGCGCTCACCTGCCCCACACGGCCGCTAGCCGAGAACAGGCTTGGCCCGAAACGCAAATCGAGTAGAGCATTATGGAACGACGCACCGGCATGAATCGCGGCCTGCCGCGCAAGGAGAAGGCCATGAAAGAATCCGACATGGCATACAGCGAGGAACTCGTCTTCCGCCCCCTGCCCCAACTGGTCATCGAGGCCAACGTCAACCCGCAGGAGTTCGCCACGGCCCAGGCCTCGGCCCGCGCCGACCACCTCGGCTACTGGGAGGACGCGGCCCAGGAGCTGGACTGGTTCCGCAAGTGGGACAAGGTCCTCGACGACTCCGACGCCCCGCGCTACCGCTGGTTCAAGGGCGCCCAGTGCAACATCGTCTACAACGCCCTGGACCGCCACATCGAGACGGCCAACAAGAACAAGCTCGCCCTCATCTGGGAGGGCGAGGCCGGCGACACGAAGAAATACACCTACTACGAACTGTACCGCGAGGTGAACAAGCTGGCCAACGCCATGCGCTCCCTGGGCGTGGCCAAGGGCGACCGCGTGGTCCTGTACATGCCGCTCATCCCCCAGACCATGATGGCCATGCTGGCCTGCGCCAAGATCGGGGCCGTGCACTGCGCGGTCTTCGCCGGCTTCTCGGCCAAGGCCCTGCGCCAGCGCGTCACCGAGGTCGAGGCCAAGCTGGTGGTCACGGCCGACGGCTTCTACCGCAACGGCCGCATCATCAACCTGAAGGCCACGGTGGACGAGGCCCTGGTCGGCGGCTGCGACTGCGTGGAGACCGTGGTAGTGGTCAACCGCGCCAAGCTCGACGTGGACATGAGCGAGGCCCGCGACATCTGGTACGACGCCCTGGTCCGCCAGGAGCGCTCCGACGCGGCCACGGAGATCATGGACGCGTCCGACCCGCTCTTCATCCTGCACACCTCGGGCACCACGGGCGAACCCAAGGGCATCGTCCACGGCCACGGCGGCTACATGGTCGGCCTGCACCGGTCCCTGGACTGGGTCTTCGACATCAAGCCCACGGACATCTTCTGGTGCACGGGCGACATGGGCTGGATCACGGGGCACAGCTACGTGGTCTACGGCCCCCTCATCGCCGGCACGACCACGGTCATGTACGAAGGCCACCCCCTCTACCCCCAGGCCGACCGCATGTGGGACATCGTGGCCCGCTACGGAGTGACCATCCTCTACACCGCGCCCACGGTCATCCGCATGCTCATGCGCTACGGGCACCAGTACCCGCGCATGCACGACCTCTCGACCCTGCGCCTCTTGGGCAGCGTCGGCGAGCCCATCGCCCCGGACACGTGGCTGTGGTTCTACAAGCACATCGGCCACTCCCAGTGCCCCATCCTCGACACCTGGTGGCAGACAGAGACGGGCGGGTGCATGATCACGCCCTTCCCGGTCTCGGTCCTCAAGCCCGGCTCCGTGCACCGGCCCATGCCCGGCGTGGAGGTGGACATCGTCGACGACGACGGCCAGCCCGTGGAGAACGGCATGGCCGGCAACCTCGTGGTGACGAAGCCCTGGCCCGCCATGCTGCTTGACGTATACCGCAAGCCCGAACTCTTCGAAACCGCCTACTGGCCTCTGGGCCCCGGCAAGTACTGGGCCGGCGACATCGCCACCCGCGACGAGGACGGGCTCGTCTGGATTCACGGCCGTTCCGACGACATCATGAACATCGCCGGCCACCGCATCGGCAACGTCGAGGTGGAGAACGCCTTCCTGTCCCACAAGGCAGTGGCCGACGCGGCCGTCATCGGCATCCCGGACAAGATCAAGGGCGAGGTGGCCAAGGCCTTCGTGGTCCTGCAGCCCGAGTTCGCGGCCCTGGACGACCGCAACGAGATCATCCGCATGCTCAAGACCCACCTGCGCAAGGAGGTGGGCCCCGTGGCCGTGGTCCGTTCCGTGGAATTCGTGGACGCCCTGCCGCGAACCCGCAGCGGCAAGATCGCGCGGCGCGTGCTCAAGGCCCGCGAGGCCGGCATCAACATCGACATGACGGTCATCGCCGAGGACTGAGCCGGGCCAGAAACGTGCACCATGCCGACGTGATCATCGCCGGGGCCGGGCCCGCGGGCAGCACCGCGGCCCTGGTCCTGGCCCGGCGGGGCTTCGAGGCCCTGCTCCTGGACAAGGCCTCGTTCCCGCGCCCCAAGCTCTGCGGCGGCCTGCTGACCTGGAAAAGCATGCGCCTGCTCGAGCGCCTGCACGGCCGTACCGCCAACGACCTTACCCACGAAGGCGTCGTGGACACCGTGGCCGGCGGTTTCGCGCTCCATCTCGGCGGCCATCCGCTGATCCGGGACCGGCTGGCCTACCCTTTCCACCTCGTCCGCCGCGCCCGCTTCGACGCGTTCCTGCTGGACCAGGCCCTGACGGCCGGGGCGCGAATCATCCACCACCACGAAATCACCGGATGCTCCCCCCAAGGGGACGTGCGCACGAAACAGGGCGAGTTTCGCGGCCGCTTCGTGCTCGGCGCCGACGGGGTCAATTCCGTGGCCCGCAAGTGCTTCGGGCTGACTCGGGAGCGCTGGCAAAGGAACCTCGCCACGGCCATCGAGATCACCGTGCCGCGTGAAGCCGCATCGAGAATCACCGACGTCCCGGAACTCCACGCGGGCTTCCTGCCCACGGGATACGGCTGGGTCTTCCCGAACAGCGCCGGCATGGTCATGGGCATCTGCGGCCTGCGCCGGAACTCCGAAAATTTCCGCGAAACCTTCAAGACGTTCCTGCGCCACCTCCATATCGACGACCCCGACGCGTTTCTCCGGCAACACGCGCTCGAAGGACATCCCATCCCCTACGGCAACGCCCTCCCCGACCCGGTCCGCGGCAACGTCCTGCTGGCCGGCGACGCCGGGGGCTACGCCGACCCCCTCCTGGCCGAGGGCATCTTCTACGCCCTGCTGACCGGCTGGTACGCCGGCGAGGCCCTGGCAGACGCCCTGGAAAAGGGACTCCACCCCGGCCCGGCCTACCGCGAACGCATCCGGCGCCACGTCATGCCCGAAATGCGCGGGGCCAACCGCCTGCGCTGGCTGCTTTACGGCCTGAACAAGATCGACCCGAGGAACCTGGGACGGTATTTCCGGCTGCGCGGCGGAGCGCTGGCCGAGATGGTCCACGGCATGCGGTCCTATGACTGGGGCAGGAAAAAACGGTGGGACTTCTGAGATGCAGGAGGCGCTCATTCCGAAGCACGGCGGCTACCGTGGCCTGAAGAGCTTCCGGATGGCGCAGCTATTGTACGACGTGACGGTGCTGTTCTGCGAGCGCTTCGTGGACAGGCGCAGCCGCACCCACGACCAGATGGTCCAGGCAGCGCGCTCGGGAGTGCAGAACATCGCCGAGGGCAGCCAGGCTTCGGGCACGTCGAGGAAGATGGAGCTGAAGCTGACCAACGTGGCCCGCGCCAGCCTGGAAGAGCTGCGCCTGGATTACGAGGATTTTCTGCGACAGCGCGGTTTGCCAGAACTGGAGCCGGGCCACCCGGCGCTGATGCGGTTCAGGGAGAGGCGCTGCGCGACGCTTGACGAGGTGCGGTGCTGGGTCAAAGAGGAAATGGACAGGCAAAAGGCAATGGACGGGCACGGACTTTCACGGAACGGCACGGACAAAAACCATGACGCCCAGGCGGTTCCGGGGTCCGTGCCCGTCCGTGTTCGTCCGTGTCAGTCCATCAAGTCCATCCCCACTCTCTCCCCAGAAACCCTGGCCGCCAACGCCGCCCTGTCCCTGCTGAACCTTGCCTGCCATCTCCTTGACCGCCAGCTGTCCGCCCAGGCCGACACCTTCCTTCAAGAGGGCGGCTTCACCGAGCGGCTGCACCGCCTCCGCTCGAAGCGCCGCCCGTAAGCCTCAGCCCAGCCCGCCCCGCAGCAGGTCGGCGTAGAGCCGAGCCTGGATGTACTGCGCCAGGGCGGCCACGGCCCGGTCGCAGACCGGGAAGACCGGCACGCCGCCGGCCATGAGCGCGTCGCGCAGCGGGTCGTAGAGGCGACCGCCGTCGATGACGCCGATGACGGGCTTGTCACTCAGCCTGGCAACCTCCGGCAGAAGCTGCGCGATGCTCCCTTCGGCCCCCAGATCGAAGGCCGGCACGCGCGTGTCCGCCAGGGTGTGCATGGCCGGCGAGAGCGGGTCCAGGCCAAGGATGACCGCGTCCACGCCCGGGTCTTCGGCCAGGATGGCCGCCACGCGGGCATGGGCCTCGTCGTCGGCCGAAGGGTTGATGTCCAGGGGATTGACGACGCTGACCAGCTTGTCCAGCCGCTTCTCCCGCAGCAGTTCCCCGATCCTCTCCACCGTCTCCGGCGCGAAGGGCGCCAGCTGCATGGCGTAGTCGTCGCTCTGGATGGAATCGGCCATGCCCACGGCCTCGAAGCCCGCGCCACTGACGGCCGCCAGGCGGTTGCCGCGGATCTTCTTGCCGTGCAGGGTCTCGGCCAGCAGGAAGAGGTCCTGGAACTGGTTGAAGTTCTGGGCCACGATGGCCCCGGCCTGGCGCACGCAGCTCTCGCAGACCATGTAGTCCCCGGCCAGGGAGGCCGTGTGGCCGCTGGTGGCGGACTTACCCTCGGGCGTGCGGCCGGCCTTGTAGAAGACCACCTCCTTGCCCGCAAGCACCGCCTCGCGCACGGACCGGCAAAAGGCCAGGCCGTCGAGGTCGTTGAAGCCCTCGGCGTAGACCGCGATGACGTCCACCTCGTCCGAGTCCTTGAAATAGCTGACCATGTCGCCCAGGGTCAGGTCCGTCTGGTTGCCCATGGAGATCATGTAGGCCGGCGCCAGTTCCGGGCACTGGCTGCTGCGGTGCAGCATGAAGGCCCCGCTCTGGCTGACTAGTGCCGCCCGGCGGTACGGTTTGTCGCGGTCACGCGGCAGTTTCTCTTCGGGGATGAACCACGTGTCGTAGCTGCCGGGACGCGAAACCACGCCCATGCAGTTGGCCCCCAGAAAGACCGGGCCGCCGTCGCCCTGGCCGTGAGCCGCGTCGATCCGGGCCATGACCTGCACCGCCCGCTCCCGGCTCTCCTCGGTCTCGCCCATGCCGCCGGGGATGAGCATGACCGCCCGGGCCGCATCCCGCGCGATGACCTCCTCGACCAACTCCGGCACCTGGGCCGCGTTCACGGCCACGACGAGCAGATCGAGCTTGTGCGGCAGGCCCGCCAAACCGGGCACGCAGGCCACCCCGCTTTCGTCGGGCCCGCCCTCGCGGAGGATGGTCAGGTTTTCGGGCGCAAATCCCTGGGCCAGGACGTTGTCGAGGATGATGCGCCCGAAATTGCGGCGCGTGGCCGAGACGCCGACGATGCCGATGCGTTCCGGGTGCAGGAGGTTGCCGATCTTGCCCACGGGCCGCGCCACGGGCCGACTGGCCGGCAGGGAGAAGCGGCACATGCCGTCCAGGGGCACCATGAGGTAGTCCGTGAAGGCAAAGGGGTTGATTTCGAGCTCTTCGATGACGAAGGGCGCGTCGGGGTTTTCCGGGGAGTAGAAGTTGGCCATGGCGATGAAGCTCTCGAAGCATTCGATGAGCTGGTCGTCGCCGACGATGCGGCGCTGGCCGCGGGTCAGGCCGGCCAGTTTCTTGTAGGAGATGGTCTGGCGGAAGAGCCCGAAGAAGGCCTCGCCGTCGGTCAGGGCCGTGGATGCGGCCACGATGGCCTGGCCCTTGCGGAAGCGCTGGGCGTAGAGCTCCGTGTCCGTGCCGCCCAGGCCCGCCGAAAGCACCATGCCGAACTCGCGCGTGCGGCGCAGGCCCACGATGAGCTCGTTGCCGAAGGCATCGGAGTCGGGCGGCATGAACTGGACCTGCAGCACGCCCTTCAAATCCCGGCTGATGGCCGCCACCAGCCCCTGTCCGGACAGGCCGCGGTAGGAAAGCGGGGCCGCGTCGGGGTGGCGCTCGATCCAGGCGGCGTAGTTCTCGGGCACCTCATAGAGCATGCGCCGCAGGGCCGAGCGCACGTTGTCGGGCGTCTTGGGCACGATGCGCACGCCGCCGACCTCGGTCTTGTGCACGATGGTCGGGGAGACGATCTTGAGCACCGCCTTGTCGCCGGGCATGGCGGCCAGTTCCTCGTCCGACGGCCGCGCGCCGCGCACCAGGAGGTTGGCCCTGGGCGGGGTCTCGGCCCCTGACCTGGCAAGCAGGGTGTAGACCTCGTATTCGTACAGAAAGTAGCGCCCTTCCAGCTGCGCTTCGCGGAACAGGGCGGTGATGGCTTCGAAATCGATATAGTCGGGCGTATGCATGGCGTATTCCAGCTCACGGCAAGAGGTTGTGGACGACGGGCCTTTATGCCCCGAGCGAACCACGGGATCAAGATCGGCGGAGAAGCCCGACCACGAAAAAAGCGGGCCGAAGCCCGCTTACGATGAGACACAAGGGTGCAGGGACCGCGTCCCTGCCCGCCGGAGGCATTCCCCTACTTCCCCCCCAACTCCCGCCCGGCCAGGAAGGCCGCGTAGTTGGCCTGCCAGACGGCCGGCTTGGGGCTGACGTTCTTGAGGGCCTGCAGCCAGTACTCCGTGGGGAAGGAGTCGAAGGGCGGCAGGGTGCTGAGGACGCCGATCATGACCACGTTGGCGCAGCGGCCCGTGGGGTCGCCCAGGCCCAGGGCGGTGCTCAGGACGTCGACGTCGATGACCTTGTACCCATCCAGGGCCTGGCGCACGGCCTCGACAGAGGGGTAGTTCTCGGCCTTGAAGAGCGGGGGCATGATGGCCGTGTCGGCCAGGATGACCGTGCCGCCGGGCCGGAGCATGTCCAGGAAGCCGGGACGGAAGACTTCACTGCGCTCCATGCTGACCAGGCACTGGGTGGTGCCGGGCATGAGCACGGGCGAGTGGACGCTGCCGCAGGCGAAGGTGCTGATGACGGGGCCGCCCATCTGGGCCATGCCGTGGGTCTCGCCCTTGACGATGTTCTGCTTGTCGTAGCCCAGGAGGTAGGCCAGCTGGGTCATGACGCGGCCGAAGAAAAGGTTGCCCTGGCCGCCCACGCCGCGGATGGCCACGGACAGGAAGGGCGGCAGGCCGCCGGCAACGGCCGGGAGGTCGATGGATGCGGGCGGCGCGGGCAGCTCCGGGCAAGTCGTCAGGCCGCAGGCGCTCTGGTCGCGGGCCGGGGCGATGGCGCCCTTGGGACACATCTGGGCGCAGGCCGGGTTCTGGCTGACACAGCCCGTGCAGATGTTGTTGAAGAAGGGCAGGCCTTCGGCGTCGGCCTCAATGCCGGAGCAGATCTGGCACATGCCGCAGCGGATGCACAGTTCGGGGTCCACGGCCATTTTCACGCCGTAGGACTCCTTGGGCATCTTGCGGATGCAGGTGCCGGTGACCACGAGGGTGGTGAAGGTGCCGGCCTCGGCGTCGGCCAGGGCCTTTTTCAGGGCCTGTTCGAGATCCTTCTTTTCGTAGCCGCTGACCTCAACGACATTGGCGCCGTGGGCCTTGAGGCTGCCGTTCAGGTCGAAGACGTTGGGGTCGCCGGCCAGGTTGGCCGGGGAGGTCGGCGAGGGCTGGCCGCCGGTCATGGCCGTCCAGTTGTTGTTGAGGATGACCTTCACGCCCGGGATGTTGCGGAAGATGGTGTTGCGCGTGGCGTCCATGCCGCTGTGGCACTCGGTGCCGTCGCCCAGGACGGCCAGGCACTTACTCGCCGCCTCGGGCCGGGACAGGACGTAGCCCAGGCGCTTGGCTTCGCTGGCGCCCATGGCCAGGGCCGTGTCCATGGCGTTCAGGAAGTGCAGGAGGGTGTTGCAGCCGATGTCGCCGAAGACTGCTTCGAGCTTGCCCTTCTTGCGCATCTTGCCGACGATCTGGCCGAACAGGCGGTACGGGCAGCCCGCGCAGATCATGGGCGGACGAGGCAGGCTGGCCACCTTGGACGCGCTGGCGGAAGAAGACAGACCCAGGCGGGCGGCGATGAGGGCCGGGGACCATTCGGTGACGGTCTCATCCTGGCCCTTGCCTTGAACGGCGATGCCTTCGGCCAGGATGCTCTCCTGGATGAAGCGGTAGCCGTCCTCGATGACGAAGACGGGGCCGGAGACGCTCTCGCGGAAGCGGCGGATGAGGTCCATGGGCAGGGGGTAGGTGAAGCCCAGGGACAGGACGTCGATGTTCTGGCCCGTGGCGGCCTTGACCTCCTCGACGAAGAGGCCGTTCACGCCATGGGTGATGATGCCGACGCTGCCGTCGCCCTTGGTCCACGTGTTCAGCGGGCTTTCCTCGACCATCTTGCGCAGGGCCGGGATGCGCGTGGTGCGGACCTGGTCGTGGAACATGCGCGCCCGGTTGGGCAGGGTGATGAAATCGCTCATCTTCTCGGGCAGGGGGGCTTTTTCACGCACGGCCGTGTCCATGAGCCGCACCAGCCCTTCACTGTGGCAGAGCACGCCCGAGGCGATGACGGCCACGGGGGTACTGAACTGCCGTCCGAGGTCTGCGGCGATGCGGGCGGCCTCGTGCATTTCCTGGTGGTTGCGCGGCTCGAAGACCGGCACGCAGCAGCTCTTGAGCACGTAGCGCGGGTCGACCAGATGTTGGGTGGAGCTGGGCGTGTAGTCGCTGGCGATGTAGTAGACGAGGCTGCCGCGCTGCCCGGTGTAGAAGGCGGCGCTGGTGATGACGTCGGCGGCCTGGAAGAGGCCGGGGATCTTCATGGTCACGACGCAGTCGCTGCCGGCCAGGGTGTGGCCGAAGCCGACGCCCGCGGCCACGGCCTCGTTCACGGACCAGCCCACGGTGATCATGTCCTGGACCTGGGACAGGCCCTTGTCGATGACCTCGGTGCTGGGCGTGCCCGGATAGCCGTCCGCGGCATGAATTCCCGCACGCACGCACCCCACGGCAAAGGCCATGTTGCCCTGGATGACCACACCCTTGCCCGCCTTGTCCGTACACATCGCCTTCACTGCACTCATGAATCCTCCAAAGTATAAAAAGACATCTAATAGCCGTACCGGTATGTAGAGACCACTCCGGTCCGCGGCTTGAGCCGGGACCGCCGGCCGTGTCACACGGCCCCCGTTGTCTGCCGGTACGCGAAGCTTCGGCCTTTCTCAAGCCCCGAAGCCCGCGACAGCACTCTGGCCACAACGTTGAAAACTGTGCAAATTCGTTTAAAAAACAGGTGGATAAACTATATTATCGATTTTCCGTGATACCGTATCCACAGGCTTGCATCTTCACCGAGAATCTGCTTGAAGAAACCTCATATGGGAACCACCTACGCAAACATCACGCTCAAGGGACCGCAGGCGCAGGATATTCTGCAGGAACTCGGCAACCAGGGGAAGTCGGCCTTCGTCTCGCCGACCGAGGATGGGCTGACCACGGTCTACGAGATGGACAGCGACGAAGGTGACCCCTCCATCCTGACCGATCTGGCCGAAGACCTGTCGGGCTACTTCGGGTGTCCGGCCCTCGCCGTAAAAACCGAAGATGAAGAACGGTTCTGCTACTGGCTCTACTCAGACGGAGAACTTGTGGATACCTATAAATCCGCAGCACCGTCCCTGGACCACGACGGCAAGGGCAAAAGCCTGGGCGGCAAGCCCGAGTTTCTGTCGCAGCTCTTCAATACCGATGTCACGAGCGAGGAAATCAGCGAAATCCTGCATTGCCCCGATCTGGATTGCGGCTTCTCTCTGGCCGTGGACCGGCATCTGAGCCTGGTGGAACTCCTCGGGCTGCCCATGTGCTCCGTGGGCTTCGGCTTCTGCGACCTGGATTCCGGGGAATACCCCGAAGACCTGGAAGACGAGGACCTGCTGCGCATCGACGTGGATTGAACCGTCCCACACCCGCGGCCAAACCCCGCCTCGCCGGGGCCAGGCCCTGTCATCCTTTCAGCAGACCGCGCCAGTGGCGCGCCCGCTCCGGCGTATATCCCCCCTCCACACACGGCCATATGGAATTGTTCTGGCACAGCGGCTTGCTCCGCAGCGGCCAAGTCGAGACCTCGCACGCCCGGTCGAAAAGAGGGCTCGTCGGTATGGGCGTGAAGTGGGCAAGTTCCGGCCGCACGCCCCAGGCCCTGGCCAGGGCGATGGTCCGCTCCACCTCGGATGCGTCATTGTCCGGCAGGCCGAAGAGGCGGACCATGCGCATGGCCTCGGCCGCGCCGGGGTACCAATACGTCATGACCGTGGTCACGAGGACAAGATCGGGGGCAGGGGAGAGGCGTTGCAAGGCGTGGCGCACCGTGTCGGGATGATGCCCGTAACGGCTGTACCGCCGCGGAACGCCCTGCAACACTGCGGGCTTGGGCAGCGGAGTCTTGGGGAAGGGGCCCTTGCCCGTGGGGTGGGCCTTGGGCCAAGGGGCTGCGGACCATGCGCGGTCCAGGCAGTCCATGAGCGCGACGCGGGCGTTTGCGGCCCGCATCATGTGCAGGCCGGCCAGCAGTCCGGCGGGGCGGGACCAGAGCCCGTAGGCCGCGAAATCGTGGATCCAGGAGTTCAGGCCGAGGACGCGCGGGCCGTCCTCGGAGCCGTCATTGCAGGAGGTCCAGGTAATCCCGGGCCGCTTTGGCTTCACCGGACTTGGGATACTTGCTGGCGATGCGCTCAAAGAGTTCCTTGGCTTCCATCGTCTTGCCGATGCGAACCTGGTGCTCGGCCAGGGCCAACATGGTCGACGTGCTGTTCATGTCGGCCTCCAGGCCGCTCTTGAGCACCGATTCGGCATCGTCCATACGGTTCTGGGCGATGAAAGCGTCGGAGAGCAGCTTGTAGGCGGGGATGAATCGCCAGTTCCGGGCCAGGGCCTTGCGGCCAAAATCCTCGGCCTCCTTGGCCCGCCCCTTACGCAGCAGGAGGCTGCCAAGGTTGTAGGCCGCGAACTCCGGGGTGACATAGGTCAAAATGCCGAAGGCCTTGCGATAGGCGGCCTCGGCCTCGGCATCCTTGCCCTGGGCTTCCAGCACCTTGCCCAGGTTGTTCCAGGCCTCGGCGAAGTCTTCGTCGATCTCCGCCGCCTTGGCGAACCCTTCCTGGGACTTCTCCAGTTCGTCCAGGCCCAGGTAGATGAGGCCCGCGTCGAAATGGTACCGCGAGAGGTGGTCGGCCGCACTCTCGACCTTGATGAGCTCCTGCAGGGCGATCTGGTACTGACGGCCGCTGATGTGGGACTCGACGAGGTTGAGCCGCAGGTCCACTTCCTTGTCGGTCATGCTGCCTGAGGACATCCCCCTGGAGCCGGCCTTGGCCCCGCACCCGGCAAGGGCCAGACAGAGAAGGCAGAGCAGCGCGAACTTCTTCATGGGCGTCTCCTGGGCGGCCCCCGGATCGGGGGCCCCGGATTAGATGACCTTGTTCAGGGAGTACTCGATGATGGCCTGTGCTCCGACGGACTGGAGCCTCGGGATCAGGTCGCGGACCTGGCAGGTCTCGACCACGGTCTCGATGGACAGCCAATCGGAATTGTGCAGATGCGCCACGGTCGGGGAGTTCATGCTCGGCAGCAGCGCCATGACCTTGTCCACGGCCTCGGACGGGGCGTTCATCTTCAGGGCCACGAGCTTGTCGGCCCTCAGCGCCCCCTGCAGCAGGGTGTTCATGTTCTCGATCTTGGCCCGCTTCCACGGGTCGTTCCAGGCGTCCTTGTTGGCGATGAGCTGGGTGTTGGTCTGCAACAGCTCGGCGATGATGCGCAGGCCGTGGGCCTTGATGGTCGTGCCCGTCTCGGTGATCTCGACGATGGCGTCGACCAGCCCCTCGACCACCTTGGCCTCGGTGGCGCCCCAGGAGTACTCGACCTCCACGGGGATGCCGGCGTCCTGGAAATAGCGACGGGTGAAGCCCACGAACTCCGTGGCGATCTTCTTGCCGGCCAGGTCTTCGGGACGGCGATAGGGCGCGTCGCCGGCCACGGCCAGAACCCACTTGGCCGGACGGTTGCTGGCCTTGGAGTAGATCAGGTCGTCGACGACGACCACGTCGGACTGGTTTTCCAGGATCCAGTCCTTGCCGGTCAGGCCGGCGTCCAGCAGGCCGCTTTCCACGTAGCGGGCCATCTCCTGGGCGCGGCACAGGGAGCAGGTCAGTTCCGGGTCGTTTATTTCAGGGAAGTAGTTCCGGTGATGGGAGGTCACCTTCCAGCCCGCCTTGGCGAAAAGCTTGACCGTGGCCTCTTCCAGGGAACCCTTGGGAATCCCGATACGCATCTGTTTTCCATCAGCCATTATTTGTAAACCTCCTTGGGGTCGAAAACCATGGGGGAGCAGTCGGTCCACTGCCCCTTTGCATCCCGTTCACGATAAAAACAGCTTCTGCGACCCGTATGGCAGGCCGCGCCGCCGATCTGCTCCACCTTCACCAGCACCGTGTCCCGGTCGCAGTCCATGCGGATGGTCCGCACCTTCTGCACGTGGCCCGAAGTGCCGCCCTTGTGCCACAGGCAGTTGCGGCTGCGGCTGTAGTAATGGACCTCGCCGGTGCGCAAGGTCTCGTTCCAGGCGTCCTCGTTCATGAAGGCGAGCATGAGCACCTCGCCGCTGGCCGCGTCCTGGGCGATGACCGGGACGAGGCCACCGCACTTCTCGAAATCAGGCTGTTCCATTCCTAGTGTCCTTGTTCGTGCGTCGTATTCATGCGGCGTTCGGCCTCGGTCTTGAGCTGGCCGCAGGCCGCCGCGATATCCTGCCCCTTGCTCTTGCGCAAGGTCACGGTGAAGCCCTTCTTGCGCAGAAGCTCCTCGAAGGCCAGCACATCCTCGGGCGCGGGAGCGGCATACCCGATGCCCGGACCCGGGTTGTAGGCGATGAGGTTGATCTTGCACTTGAGATGCGACAGCAGGCGCACCAGCTGCCGGGCGTGCTGCAGGCTGTCGTTCACGCCCTTGATGAGGATGTACTCGATGGTCACCCTCTCCCTGGGCTTGAGCTCCAGCTCCTGCAGGGTCTTGATCAGATCGTCGATAGGCCAGCGCGCTGCCCCGGGCATGAGCTGCTCGCGGATCTCCTGGGTCGGGGCGTGCAGGGAGATGGCCGGCAGGGCCAGGCCTTCCGTGTCGAAGACGCCGAGCTTCCCCTTGATGGCGCAGGTCGAGAGGGTGATGCGCCGCCGCGAGAACTCGAGCCCCTCGGGGTGGGACAGGATCTGCAGGCTGCGCCGGACCTCCTCCCAGTTGGTCAGGGGTTCGCCCATGCCCATGTACACGAGGTTCTTGACCTCAGCGGCCAGGCCGTGGGTACGTAGATGCTCCCGTGCCACAAGGACCTGTGACGCGATCTCCCCGCCCGTCATGTTCCGCACGAAGCCCATGAGCCCCGTGCTGCAGAAGGTGCAGCCCATGGGGCAGCCGATCTGGCAGGACAGGCACTGGGTGTAGCGGTCCTTGTCCGGGATGAGCACGGTCTCGACCAGGGCCCCGTCGGTCAGGCGCAGCAGGAGCTTGACCGTGCCGTCGGTACTTTGCTGGGTTTCGACCGTTTCGGGCCAGCCAAGGGACCACTCGCGCGCGAGCTGATCCCGGAAATCCCTGGCGATGTTGGTCATGTCCGAAAAATCGCGCACGCCCTTGCGCCACAGCCACTGCCACAGCTGCCGGGCGCGGAAGGCCTGGTGGCCCATGGCGCGGACGGCCTCTTCAAGTTCAGGGTACGTTAGTTCAAGAATGTTGCGCATGCTGCCGCGTTGTCCGGAATCGCAAAGGCACAAGGAACGCGACCCGCGCGCCCCCCGTGCCTTCGACAAACAAAAAGATTGTTACGAAACAAAGGGTTAGAGTTGCTCTTTTTCCCTGTACGCCAGAACGAAACGTTCGGCCTCCTCGATGGTGTTCACGTCGCCCGCGATCTGGGCCTGGAGCAGGTTGTCGCGGATGAGGCCCACGGCCGGGCCGGGCTTGATACCGGCCAGATCCATGATCTGCTTGCCGTTCAGGAGCGGTTCGAGGAGTTCCTCGCGGATATCGGCGCGCTCCAGCATCTTCATGTTGTGATTGAATTCCGTGTAGTTGGCATTCCTGGCCTTGATGTCGGCCCGGGCCATCTCGATGAGGCGCGGGTAGTCGTCCACGGCCTTGAAGCGCCGGATGCCCTTGTCCGTGAGCATGAAATGGAAGCGCATGTGGTTGCGCACCAGGTTGACGATCATGTCCACTTCCTCGGTGTTCAGGCGCAGGCGCTTCAGGATCTTGCGCGCGACCTTGGCCCCGATGCGGTGGTGCTGGTAGAACGTGGTCCGCCCGTCGTAGACCTCCCCGGCGTAGAGCTTGCCGCAGTTCAGAAACAGACAGCCCAGGGTGCCGTACCAATCGTAAGGCAGCTCTTCGGGATAGTGGCTCATGACCTTCAGAGTGTGCTCCCAGATGGACACGGGGCCGGTCTCCTCGTCGAAGGTCTGGAAGATGCGGCTCAGGGCGGCGAGTTCCGGCACCAGGCCGTGCAGGATCATGGAGTCGAAGAGCAGTTCGGCGAAGCGCCACATGTTCTCGGCCTCGACCTTGCGCCACTCGTCCATGATGTCCGTGACCGAGACATAGTCGAGGACACGGCGGGAGGCGCGGATGATGGACATCCACGAGTTCTCCTCGATGGGCAGGTGGTAGTTGGCCGAGAAGCGCAGGGCGCGGATGGCGCGCAGGTAGTCGTGCTTGAGGGTCTCGTCGGGGATGCCCTGGAACCTGATCTGGCCGCCGGAGATGTTTTCGAAGCCGTCGTACACGTCGCGGGAGCGGGGAATGAACGGGCAGGCGTAGTTGACCGGGAAGGCGTCGTCCTTCTCCAGCTTTTTGAGCATGGTGCCCGTGACCTGCGCCACGCAGGCCTCGGGGTGGGACGCGTCGGCCATGTCGGCCGGGTGGAAGAGGAACGTCGCGGCGCCCTGGTTCATGCGGGCCACGATGCCGCCCTCGCCGGCGGCCACTTCGGGGAAAAGGCTTTTGAGGCCCTTCAGGTCCAGATCCGTGCAGATCTCCACCTCGGCGTCCTTGGACGTGGCGAGAATCTTGCGCTGCAGGGCGGCGTTGATGACATAGGCGTCATAGCCGTTGCGCATGATGGTTTTGCAGATGGAGGCCGCTTCTTTTATCGGCTGAGGCATCAATGTCTCCTTGAAAGTCGTGTTGGCGGTCGTCGTGGTTCGGAGACCGTTCAAATATCTTCGTCTTTTTCCCCCGCCTTGGTCAAGCGGTAGCGGAACTGCCGGAAATTGAGCCCCACCATCTCGGCGGCACGGCCCTTGTGACCGCCGCAGCGGCGCAGGGCTTCGGCGATGACCCGGTGTTCGTGCTCGGCTAGGTACTCGTCAAGGGTCATCTGGCCCGATAGGACCTTGTGAATCCCGCCGTCCTGCTCCGTCGCGGCGATCTTCTCGTAGATGACGAGGGACTGGGACGAGACGGCGTCGCCGGGCTCCAGGGCCACGGCCCGCTCCACGATGTTCTCCAGTTCCCGCACGTTGCCGGGGTAGCCGTAGGCCAGGAGCTTCTTGCGGGCCTCGGGCGTGAACCCTTTCAGCTGGCGCTTCTGGGCCCGGCAGGCCTTGTCCAGAAAATGGTCGGCCAGGTCCAGCACGTCCTCGCCGCGCTCGCGCAGAGGAGGCAGGTGCACCTTGACCCCGCTCAGGCGGTAGTAGAGATCCTCGCGAAAATCGCCGTCGGCCACGCATTGCTCGACGTTGCGGTTGGTGGCCGCGATGATGCGCACGTCCGAGCGCAGTTCCTCGGTCCCGCCCAGGGGGATGAAGCAGCGCTCCTGGATGTAGCGCAGAAGCCGGACCTGGGTGGAAGGGGCCAGCTCGCCCACCTCGTCCAAAAAGAGGGTCCCGCCCTCGGCCATCTCCAGGAGGCCCTTCTTGTTGCGGTCCGCGCCGGTGAAGGCCCCCTTGCGGTAGCCGAACAGCTCGCTCTCGACCAGATTCTCCGGCAGGCCGCCGCAGTTGATGGCCAGGAACGGCTGTCCGCAACGCCGGCTCTCGTCGTGGATGCAGCGGGCGAAGAGTTCCTTGCCCGTGCCCGACTCGCCGGTCAGCAGCACGTTGATGTTGGTCGGCGCGATGCGCCGCACCAGGTCGAAGACGACCTGCATCTGGCGGCTGTGGCCGATGATCTCGCCGTAATGGCGGCTGATCTGACCCTTGAGCCAGTCGTTCTCCTCCTTCAGGCGCGCCGTCTCCAGGGTCCGCTCGACGGTGTAGAGGAGGTCGTCCAGTTCGAAGGGCTTGGAGATGTAGTCCTTGGCCCCGTGCTTCATGGCCGTGATGGCGCTCTTTGCGTCGGCGTAGGCCGTGACCATGAGCACCGGCACGTCCGTCCACGTCTCGCGGATGCGCACCAGCAGGTCGATGCCGCTCTCCCGGCCCAGGCGCAGGTCCAGGAGGATGAGCGCGATGGACTGCTTCTGCAGCACGGACAGGGCCGTGGCCGAGTCGGGCGCGGTCCAGACCGTGTGCCCCTTCTTGAGCAGGGCGATCTCCAGGACCTCGCGCAGGCTTAGGTCGTCGTCGACGATGAGTATGTTGGCCATGTCATTCCCGGGCTGAAATCCCTTCCAAGAGAAACGGCTAGCCCAAATCCCGCCGCGGCTCAAGGCGGCGGCACAAAACCTACCTGGAAAACACCTTTTCCCCGCCGAGGTAGTGCGCCATGACCCGGCCCGGCACCTCCTTGTCCAGGCAGGGCGTGTTCTTGCCCTTGGACAGCAGCGCCTCGGCCGAGGCCACCCAGGCCAGGTCCGGGTCGAAGAGGACGAAATCGGCCGGGTCGCCGGGCTGCATGCGGTTGGCGGGCAGACTGAAGATGTCGGCTGTGCGCCAGCACCACAGGCGCGCGATGTCGGCGAAGTCCAGTTCGCCGCTGCGCACCAACTCGTAGGTCAGGGACAGGGCCGTATCGAGCCCGGAGATGCCGTTTGGCGCGTCGGCGAAGGTCACTTCCTTTTCATGGGCCGCGTGGGGCGCGTGGTCCGTGACCAGGATGTCGATGACCCCGGTCCGCACGGCCTGGCGCAGGGCCAGCACGTCGTCGCGGGTGCGCAGTGGCGGGTTGACGCGCACGCTCGTGTCGTAATTGCCGACTCTGGTCTCGTCCCACAGCAGGTAGTGGGGGCAGGTCTCGGCCGTGACGGGCACGCCGCGCTCCTTGGCCCTGGCGATGAGCTCCACGGACTCGCGGCAGCTGATGTGGGCCAGATGGACGGGCAGGTTCAGGTACGAGGCCAGGAGAATGTCGCGGGCCACCTGCATGGCCTCGGACACGGTCGGCACGCCCTTGAGACCCAGACGGCCCGAGATCTCGCCCTCGTTCATGACCCCGCCGCGGCCAAGCCACGGGTCCTCGCAATGGTCGATGACCTTGAGGCCGAAGTCCGCGGCGTACTCCATGGCGCGCCGGAAAAGCTCGGTGTTCTCGACGGGCACGCCGTCGTTGGACAGGGCCACGCAACCCGCCCGGAACAGCTCACCGGCCGGGGCCAGCTCCTTGCCGGCGAGGCCCACGGTCAGTGCGCCCACGGGCCGCACCCAGGGCCCATTTGGGAACGCCTGGACAGCCTTCTGCAGCATGAGGCGCGTGACCGAGGCGGTGTCGTTGACGGGGCTCGTGTTGGCCATGGCCATGACCTGGCCGAAGCCCCCGCCGGCCGCGGCCGACAGGCCCGAGGCGATGTCTTCCTTGTACTCCTGGCCGGGCTCGCGCAGGTGCACGTGGGCGTCGATGAGGCTCGGCAAGACCGTGAGCCCGCCGCCGTCCACGACCCGGGCCTCGGGCGCCTGGGCCGTTCCAGCGTCGGCGAGCTCCACCACCTTCCCGTCGCCGACGAGCAGGTCGCAATCGCGGTCCTGCCAGGAAACGTTTCGAATCAGCAGATCGACATGTGCCATTATTCCGCCTCCGCTCAGGCCGAGACCCGGGAGCGGGTCAGATAGAGGTGCAGGAGGGTCATGCGCACGGCCACGCCCGCGGCGACCTGGTCCAGGATGAGGCTCGCGCCGCAGTCGGCCAGCTCGGAGGCGATCTCCAGGCCGCGGTTCATGGGGCCGGGGTGCATGATCTTCACGCCGGGGTTGGCCTTCTCCAGGTGCCTGGGCGCCAGGCCGTAGATTCCGGCGTATTCACGCAGGTCCGGCAGCAGCCCGGCCTGCTGGCGTTCGAGCTGCAGGCGCAGGCAGATGACCGCGTCCACGCCCGCGCAGGCCCTGCCCACGTCGGAGAAAACCTCCACGGGCCAGGTCGTGATTGCAGCCGGCAGCAGGGTGCGCGGGGCGCAGACCCGCACGCGCGCACCGAGCATGGTCAGGAGTTCCACGTCGGAGCGGGCCACGCGGCTGTGGGCCACGTCGCCCAGGATGCAGACGGTCTTGCCCTCGAAGGAGTCCCAGACCCGGCTCAGGGTGAACCCGTCCAGCAGGGCCTGGGTCGGGTGGGCGTGCCAGCCGTCGCCGGCGTTGATGACCGAGCACTCCAGCCGTTCGGCCAGGAAGCGCGCCGCCCCGCTGTCCCAGTGCCGGATGACGATGGCGTCGGGGTTCATGGCCTGCAGGGTCAGGGCCGTGTCCTTGAGGCTCTCGCCCTTCTGCAGGGAGCTGCCCGACTTGGCCAGACTGAAGGTGTCGGCCGAGAGGCGCTTGCCGGCCATGTCGAAGGAGGTCTTGGTGCGCGTGGAGGCCTCGGCGAAAAAGAGAACCACGCTCTTGCCCTTCAGGATGGGCACCTTCTTGATGGGCCGCTGGTTCACTTCGGCGAACCTGGCCGCCGTCTCGAAGACGTGGCCGATCTCGGCCGGACTGAGCTGCGAAATTTCCAGAAGATCCTTGTGGCGCCAGTTCATATCACTTCCCGTCCCGCCCTGGGGGCCATGGTTGGCGTGCGGCCAAAAAAAAGGGACCCGCCTTCCGGCCTGTCCCCTGTCGCTGCATGACGCACGGTCTTTGGTACACGTTTCATGGCATGGGCCCTTACACCACCGGGGGCCGAGCGTCCAGTACCGCATTGCCCCCGCGATCCGCGCAAAAAAGGCGCGCCCCGTGCGGAACGCGCCTTTTCATCTTTTGGTGCAATGCCCTATTCCTCGCCATCCTCGGGCTCGTCGGCCTCGCCGGGTTCGTCATCCGGCAGATCCGTATCCAGCAAATCCTCGGGATCCTCCATGTCGACCGGAACCGGCGCGGGCCGGGGCGTCCCGGCGGTCTCGACGGAATCCGTGGGCACGTGGTCGAAGCAGACCACGGTCTGCTCGTCCTCGAGGCGCACCAGGCGCACGCCCTGTGTGGCGCGGCCCACGAGGCTGATGTCGGAGATGCCGATGCGGATGATCTTGCTGCCCGAGGTCAGCAGGATGAGCTCGTCCGTGGGGTGGACCATCATGGCGCCGACCACCTTGCCGGTCTTGGGCGTGATGCGCATGTTGATGATGCCCTTGCCGCCGCGCGACTGGGCCCGGAAGTGCTCGACCTGGGTGCGCTTGCCGTAGCCGTTCTCGGCGATGGTCAGAAGCTCCTGCCTGGAGTCCTTGCCGATGACCACGCCTGCCACGACCTGATCGCCCTTGCGCAGGGCCAGGCCCTTGACGCCCGTGGCCGAGCGGCCCATGGCCCGGACCTCGGAACAGGCGAAGCGGATGGAGTAGCCGTCGGCCGTGACCAGAACCATCTCGTCGTCGGCCTCCACCTCGCTCACGCCGATGAGTTCGTCGTCCTCGCGCATGCCCAGGGCAATGAGGCCCACGGCCCGGACGTTACGGTAGAGGCTCGCGACACTGCGTTTGACCACGCCCTGGCGGGTGTAGAAGAAGTAGTACTTTTCCTGATCCAGATCGCGGCAGGTCATGGCCGTGGCGATATACTCGTTGCTGTCCAGGGGCAGCAGGTTGGCCACGTGCTTGCCGCGCGCCGTGCGCCCGCCCTCGGGGATCTGGTGCACCTTGATCTGGTACATCTTCCCCTTGTTGCTGAACAGGTTCATGTACTGGTGGTTGGAGGTGGTCAGGATGGAGGTGATGAAGTCCTCGTCGGCCACCTGCACACCGGTGATGCCCGTGCCGCCGCGGCGCTGCTGGCGGTAGTTGTCCAGGCTCGTGCGCTTCAGGTACCCGTTGCGGGACAGGGTGATGACCACGGGCTCGTCGGGGATGATGTCCTCGATGTCGATGGAGTCGGGGTCATGGGCCAGGATCTCGGACTTGCGCGGCGTGGCGAAGGTGTCGCGCAGCTCCTGGAGTTCCTGCCGGATGACGGACTTGAGGACCTCGGGGTTTTCGATGACGCTGGTCAGGTACTCGATCTGTTTGAGCAGTTCCGCGTATTCCTCCAGGAGCTTCTCGCGCTCCATGTTGGTCAGGCGCTGCAGACGCATGTCGAGGATGGCCTGGGCCTGGATCTCGGACAGACCGAAGCGCTCGCGCAGGCGCTCCTTGGCCTCCTGGGGGGTCTTGGAGGCACGGATGAGGCTGACCACCTCGTCGATATGGTCCAGGGCGATGCGCAGGCCTTCGAGAATGTGGGCCCGGTGCTGGGCCTTCTTCAGGTCGAAGCGCGAACGCCGGATGATGACCTCGCGGCGGTAGTCCAGGAAATACTCCAGCACCTGCTTCAGGTTCAAAAGCTGGGGCCGATTGTTGACCACGGCCATCATGTTGATGCCGAAGCTCGTCTCCAGGGACGTGTACTTGAAGAGCTGGTTGATGATGACGTCGGAGAACACGCCCTTCTTCAGGTCCATGACGATGCGGATGCCCTTCATGTCCGACTCGTCGCGCAGATCCGAGATGCCCTCGATCTTGCGCTCGTTGACGAGCAGGGCGATCTTCTCCACCAGGGTGGACTTGTTCAGGGCGTAGGGGATCTCCCGGACCACGATGGATTCGAGGTCGCCCTTGCGCTTCTCGATCTCGACGCGCGAGCGGATACGCACGGAGCCGCGGCCCGTGTGGTAGGCCTCGCGGATGCCGGACCGGCCGTAGAGCAGGGCGCCCGTGGGGAAGTCCGGGGCCTTGATGTAGCGCATGAGCTCGTCGATGGAGGCCTGCGGGTTGTCCAGCAGGTGCAGGGTGCCGTCAACGACCTCGCCCAGGTTGTGGGGCGGGATGTTGGTGGCCATGCCCACGGCGATGCCCGAGGAACCGTTGATCAGCAGGTTGGGCACCTTGGTCGGCAGGACCGAGGGCTCCTGCAGGGAGTTGTCGTAGTTGGGGCGGAACTCCACCGTGTCCTTTTCGATGTCGGCCAGGAAGGAGCCGGCCAGCCGCGACATGCGCGCCTCGGTATAACGCATGGCCGCCGCGGCGTCGCCGTCGATGGAGCCGAAGTTGCCCTGCCCGTCGACCAGGGGATCACGCATGTTGAAGTCCTGGGCCATGCGCACCAGGGCGTCGTACACGGCCGAATCGCCGTGGGGGTGGAATTTGCCGATGACGTCACCGACCACGCGGGCGGATTTCTTGTAGGGCCGGTTGTACGTGTTGCCCAGCTCGTGCATGGCGAAGAGGATTCGCCGGTGCACGGGCTTGAGGCCGTCGCGCACGTCCGGGATGGCCCGGCCGATGATGACGCTGAGCGAATATTCCAGGTAGGATTTCTGCAGTTCTTTCTCGATGCTGATGTTCGACACATCCACCTCAGTTCATTGTAAAATCTTATTGATTCGCGCTAGATGTCGAGGTCCGTGACCAGGAGCGCGTTGCGTTCGATGAATTCGCGCCGGGGCTCGACCTTGTCGCCCATGAGCTTGCCGAAGAGCTCGTCGGCCTCCACCGCGTCCTCGATGCGGACCTGCAGCAGGGTGCGGACCTCGGGGTTCATGGTCGTACCCCAGAGCTGCTCGGGGTTCATTTCGCCCAGACCCTTGTAGCGCTGCACGTTCACGCCCTTCTGGGCCAGATCCAGGACCTGGCGCAGCAGGTCGAAGGGTCCGGCAGCCTCGAATTCCGCATCCTTGTGACGGATCGTCCAGGTCCCGCCGGGGCAGACCTCACGGATTCTGGCCTGCAGCTCCAGGGCGCGGCGGTAGCGCTTGGAGTGGAAGAACTCCACGCCCAGGCGGATGACGTGGTTATTGGTGTCGACGAAGCGCAGGTAGTGGCGCGCCTCGCTGTCCAGGGCCTCGCCGTTGCCGGACTCGTCGTGCTCGCTGACCAGCTCCAGGGCGTACCCGCCCCCGGCCATGTGCGCGACAAAGGCCCCGTCGGGGCCGCTCTCACGCAGGGCGTCGGGCTCAAGGGGGGCCGGTGCGTTCACGACCCGCATGAACAGACCCTCGGGGATGCCCATGTTGGCAACGTCCTCGGCCAGGTCGCGCAGGGCCAGGGCGGTGTTGAGCAGAGTGGTCAGCTCCTCGCCGGACACGGGTTCGCGCCCTTCCACCGCAAGGCTGACCTCCTCGGCCACGCGCTGGACCAGGAACTGGCTCATCTCGCCCTCGTCCTTGATGTAGCGCTCGAAGGAGCCCTTGTGCACGCGGTACAAGGGCGGCTGGGCGATGTAGAGGTAGCCCTGGCGGATGAGCTCCTCGTAGTGGCGGAAGAAGAAGGTCAGGATCAGGGTGCGGATGTGCGCCCCGTCCACATCGGCGTCGGTCATGATGATGATCTTGTGGTAGCGCAGGCGCGCCAGGTCCACGTCGTCCTCGCCGATGCCGGCGCCCATGGCCGTGATCAGGGCCTTGATCTCCTTGTTCTGGAGCATCTTGTCGAAGCGGGTCTTCTCGACGTTCAGGATCTTGCCGCGCAGGGGCAGGATGGCCTGGAACTTGGGGTTGCGGCCCTGCTTGGCCGAGCCGCCGGCCGAGTCGCCCTCGACGATGAAGACTTCGCTCTCGGCCGGATCCTTGCTCTGGCAGTCGGCGAGCTTGCCCGGCAGGGAGTTGTCGGACAGGGCGCCCTTGCGGCGGACCAGGTCCTTGGCGCGGCGGGCCGCGTCGCGGGCGCGGGCCGCGTCGATGACCTTCTCGATGATCAGGCGCACGTCCTTGGGGTTCTCGCCGAAGAATTCGTTCAATTTCTCGTAGACGATGGTCGCCACGTAGCCGGCCACCTCGGAATTGCCGAGCTTGGTCTTGGTCTGGCCCTCGAACTGCGGGTTGGGGATCTTGACGCTGATGATGGACGTCAGGCCCTCGCGCACGTCGTCGCCCGAAACCTTCTGCTTGAGCTTCTTGGGCAGGTCGGCGCTGTTGCTGATGTAGGTGTTGATGGCGCGGGTCAGGGCCGTCTTGAAGCCCTGCAGGTGGGTGCCGCCTTCGCGGGTGCGGATGTTGTTGGCGAAGGTGTAGACGTTCTCCTTGTACCCGGCCGTGTACTGCAGGGCGAAGTCGATGCTCACGCCCTCCATCTCCCCGGTACCGCTGACGATGCGGTGGATGCCGTTGTCCAGGTTCTTGTTCTTGACGAAGAGGGGCAGGCCGCCTTCGTACTTGTACACGTCGCGGTTCTGGGACTTCTCGTCGAAAAATTCGATCTTGATGCCGGGGTTGAGGTAGGCGAGCTCCTCGAAGCGCTTGGCCAGCACGTCGTACTGGAAGTCGAGCTCCTCGAAGATCTCCTCGTCGGGCCGGAAGCGCACCAATGTGCCGGTCTTGTCGGTCTCGCCGACCACGGCCAGGGGCGCCTGGGGTACGCCGCGCACGTAACGCTGATAATGGCGCTGGCCGCCGCGGCTGACCGTGACCTCCAGGTATTCGGACAGGGCGTTGACCACGGACACGCCCACGCCGTGCAGACCGCCCGACACCTTGTAGGTGTCGTTGTCGAACTTGCCGCCGGCGTGCAGCACGGTCATGACGACTTCGAGGGCCGGCTTCTTCTCCTTGGGGTGCATGTCCACGGGAATGCCGCGGCCGTTGTCGACGATGCTCACGGAGTTGTCCATGTGCACGGTGATCTTGATGTGGTCGCAGTACCCGGCCATGGCCTCGTCGATGGAGTTGTCGATGACCTCGTAGACGAGGTGGTGCAGGCCGTTGATGTTGGTCGAGCCGATGTACATGGCCGGCCGCATGCGGACGGCGGACAGGCCTTCGAGGACGGTGATGTTGTCCGCGGTATATGTCGATGTTTTTGTCATGTTTTGTTCTTGTGTCATGGAGCGTTATTGTCCCGGCGGAACTAGAGTTCCTCTTCGCTGTAATACGTGTCTTCCGTGATCTCCACGGGCATGGTGATGATCATGTAGTTGGGGTCGTCCTTGCCCGTGATGCGGCAGGGCTCCGAGGAGCCGACGAAGGAGAAGGTCAGGGAGTCGGACACGAAGTGGCCCAGGATCTCCAGGATGACCTTGGTCGGCAGGGCGATCTTGGCCAGCTCGCCTTGGTACTGGCAGCCGATGAGCTCCGTACCCTCGCCGATGTCCTGCCCCTGGCAGTAGAGGGACAGTTCCTCGGGGCCGAAGTCGAAGAACGTGGCCTTGTTGGCCTCGGTGTTGAAGACGAAGATACGGTCCAGGGCGTCGGTCAGCTCGTGCCGGTCCACCGTGAGGTTGGAGGCGAAGCGGTCCTTGTACTGGTTGATGAAATTGCGGTAGTCGGCGAACACGTAGGCCTTGAGCGGCAGGCTGAAGGCCTCCTTGCGGTTGCCCGTGCGCAGGAAGAGGCGCTTGTCCGAGAGGCTGATCTCGATCTCGTCGTTGGTCAGCCACTTGCGGATTTCAAGCAGATACTTCTTGGAGATGAGGAACCCGTCCTGGCCCAGCACGGCCCGGATGTCGGCGTTGGTGAAGCGCAGCAGGCCGAACTGGTGGCCGTTCAGGCCGCAGATCTCCACGTCGTCGCCTTCCACGGGCGCGAACTTGATGCAGTTCATGCTCGTCAGGTCCTCGTCGTCGGCGATGCAGAAGGCGATGCGGTCGATGATCTCCTTGAAGAAATCGCCGGACCACAGCACGGCGTTCTCGGCCGGGAACGGGTTGAAATCCTGGAACCAGGAGGACTCGTTGGCCGGCAGCTTGTATTTGCGCCGGCCCTGCTCGACGTGCAGGTGCTTGGAGGCCGGGTCGAGCTTCATGGTGATCTCACCGGGGGGCAGGCGGCGCATCAGTTCGCAGAACTTCTTGCCCTGCACGCCGACCAGGCCGCCGTCGCTGATGACGGCAGGATAGACGCCCACGAACTCGATGCTCGAATCCGTGGCCAGGATGGACAGGGAGTCACCCTCGGCCTTGAGCCAGACCGTGCGCAGATAGGCGGCTCCGGTCTTGGACGGGATGATGTTCGAGGCCTTGAGCAGCCCGTCGATGACGTCTTCCTTTCGTACTTTCAAAAACATCGCCGTCTCCTTGTGTCCTGATCAGACAGGGGATTTTTCGTTCATGGCCAGACATTTTTCGGTCATGGCCTGTAACATGGATTTTATGCTTTTATCATCCCTCTGTAATTGCTGAATTTTCCGGCAACTATAGAGGGCCGTGGAGTGGTCTCGCCCGCCGAAGGCCCGACCGAGCTCGGGAAAGGACAGGCCGAGGTGCTTGCGGCAGAGGAACATGGCCACCTGACGGGCGAAAACGAGCTCGTGCCTGCGCCCGGCCGAGAGGATTTCGCCGGGGGAGAGGTCGAACTGGGCGCAGACCGCGTCGATGATCTGGTCCACGCTGAGGGAGGTCACGGAACGGTCGTCGAGGTAGTTGAGGATGTTGTCGAACTCCTCGTCGGAAATATGGTCGTGCACCAGCTCGCGGTACGCCCAGAGCTTGAGCAGGCAACCTTCGAGGTTGCGTAGGTCCGGAAAACGCTGGGCCAAGAGGAGGATGCGGTCCTTGGGCAGATCCAGGCGGCGCTCCCGGCAACGGGACTGGACGTACTGGGTGCGGATGTCCAGGTCCGGAATCTTGAGGGTCACGGTCAGCCCCCACTCAAGCCTTGACTTGAGTTTGGTCGTCAGGAACGAGAGCCCGGCCACCTTGCCGGAACACGCGAAAACCATCTGCTTTCGGTGCAGGTGAAAATGGTCGAACAGCGCCAGCAGCTCCCCCTGCAGATACGGGTAGCGCTCGATCTCCTGCAAGTCGTCAACGGCCAGAAAATTCATTGACATCAGATACTTGCGCGCGTCAGGCCTGGAGGAAAAGAGTTCGTGCAGGTCGTTGACGCCGGCCACGTGAATCCCGTCCCGGCCGTTCTCACTTTTGACGTTGGCGATGGCGCGCAGCAGGAAGGACTTGCCCGAACCGCTCTCGCCGCAGAGCACGAAGGGGTTGTAGGGCGCGTGGCTGCTCTGGGCCACCTCTTGGGCCGAAGCCAGGGGGAAGTAGTTCTTGGTGTTGACCAGAAAGTTGTCGAAAATGAACTCCGACCCGAAGGGCAGCTCATCGGAGGCCGGCCGCGCCTCGCGCACGATGCGGGAGCGGCTGCCGTCGCGGCACTCGTAGGCCAGGGCCAGGCCCGTGCCTTTCAGCGCGGCCTCGAACCGCTCCCGGGCGTGGCTCGCGAACCAATCAGCGAAATACATGTGCGGGAAGCGCACCGTGAGAACGCCATCCTCCACGCTCATGCCCAGAGACGAACGCCACCTGCCCAGCTCTTCGGAGGAAAAAGCCCGTTCCAGGGCCGCATCGACCTGATCCCTGCTCAATTCAGCTCCCAATTATCTTTGATCCGCCATGGCGGCCGGTTTACTCCGGCGTGCAAATCGGGCACAGTCACGCCCTGCGGACCGGCATCGGCCCGATATCATCTTCGGAGGACAAGCATGAGCGCCCAGCACACAGTCAGAACCATCGCCGAGATCAACGAGAAGATCCGGCAAGGAAAAGCCGTCGTCCTCAACGCCAGCGAAATGACCAGCCTAGTTCGCAAGGAAGGCAAGGTCAAGGCCGCCCGCAAGGTCGATGTCGTCACTACCGGAACCTTCTCGCCCATGTGCTCGTCCGGCCTGCTGTTCAATATCGGCCAGCAGCCCCCGACCATCAAGACGTCCAAGGTCTGGCTCAACGGCGTGCCCTGCTATGCCGGCATGGCGGCCGTGGACTCCTACATCGGCGCCACCGAACCCACCGAAGAGGACCCGCTGAACAAGGTCTACCCCGGACAGTTCAAGTACGGCGGCGGCCACGTCATCGAGGACCTGGTCAAGGGCAAGCGCGTGCACCTCAAGGCCGAGGCCTACGGCACGGACTGCTACCCGCGCAAGGCCATCGAAAAGAAGGTCTCCCTGGCCGAACTGCGCAATGCCATCCTGCTCAACCCGCGCAACTGCTACCAGAACTACAACTGCGCAATCAACCGCACGGGCAAGCTCAAATACACCTACATGGGCCCCCTCAAGTCCAACCTCGGCAATGCCAACTACGCCACAGCCGGAGAGCTGAGCCCGCTGCTGAACGACCCGTATTTCCGGACCATCGGCCTGGGTACGCGCATCTTCCTGGGCGGCGGCATCGGCTACGTCATCGGCGAGGGCACCCAGCACGTGGCCGAGCCCAAGCGCAACGAGCGCGGCGTCCCCATGAGCGCCTCGGGCACCCTCATGGTCAAGGGCGACCTCAAGGGCATGAACGCCCGCTACCTGCGCGGCGTGAGTATTGTCGGCTACGGCTGCTCCCTGGCCGTGGGCATGGGCATCCCCATCCCCATCCTGGACGAGGAGATGGCCTGGTTCACGGGCGTGGCCGACGAGGACATCCAGGTGCCCGTGGTCGACTACGGCGAGGACTACCCCAACGGCTACCCCTCCAAGTACGGGCACGTCACCTTCGCCGAACTGAAGGGCGGCGTCATCAGCGTTGAGGGCAAGGACGTGCCGACCACGCCCCTGACCAGCTACACCCTGTCCCTGGAGGTGGCCGAGGAGCTCAAACGCTGGATTCTGGAAGGGCGTTTCCTGCTGACCGAAGCCCAGGAACCCATCCCGTCGAGGTAAGCCATGGCCGAGGCCGTCTATTTCTGGAACCTGCGCGCCTCGCGCAAGGCGCCCTTTGAAGCCAAGGTCAAGCGCATGCTCAAGCTCGCCGGCCTGGGAGCGGAGTTGCGTTCCGGGGACCTGACGGCCGTCAAGCTGCACTTCGGCGAAGGCGGGGGCACGGGCCATGTCCGGCCCCTGCAGCTCGCCCCCCTGCTGGCCTTCATCCGCAAGTGCGGGGCCAAGCCATTCCTGACGGACACCAACACCCTCTACGTGGGCCAGCGCGGCGAGTCCGTGTCCCACTGCCTGCAGGCCGCGGCCCACGGCTTCGACCCCAACGTGCTCGGCGCGCCCGTCGTCATTGCCGACGGGCTGAAAAGCGGCAATGAACGGGCCGTGCCCTGCCCGGGCAGGCATTTCGACGCGGCCTACCTGGGCGGCGACATCGTGGACGCGGACATGCTGGTCACGGTCAGCCATTTCAAGGGCCACGAACTGGCCGGTTTCGGCGGGGCCATCAAGAACGTGGGCATGGGCTGCGCCACGCGCAGGGGCAAGATGCAGCAGCACTGCGGCCTGGGCCCCTCGGTCAAACCCGACCACTGCACGGGCTGCGGCCAGTGCGTGGAGGTCTGCAGCCACGGCGCCCTCGCCCTGGACCCGAGCGGCAGGATCTCCATCGACCGCGACAAATGCGCGGGGTGCGCGGCCTGCTTCCTGGTCTGCCGCACGGGCGGCCTGGAAGTGGACTGGCGGGTGGACGTGAACACGTTCCTGGAGCGCATGGCCGAATATGCCGCCGCGGCCCTGCTCTCCCGCCCCCGCAGGACCTTCCACCTGAGCTTCATCCAGCAGGTCAGCCCGGGCTGCGACTGCATGGGCTTTTCCGACGCGCCCGTCTGCCCTGACCTGGGCCTGCTGGGATCGTGGGACCCGGTGGCCCTGGACCAGGCCTGCCTGGACCTGGTCAACCAGGCCCAGCCCCTGCACCCCAGCGCCCTGCCGGCCGGCATCGCGCCTGGCGAAGACAAGTTCATGGCCATCCACGGCCACGTGCGCGGGCAGTACCTGCTCGAGTACGCCCAGAGCCTCGGCCTCGGGTCGCGGGAGTACGCGCTGCAGCCGGTCTGAACCGTGAAATCGGGCTCGAAAGAGGCTGGACAAACGCGGCAAGGCTATTATATGTGCCCTTGCTTCGCGCCAGAAGAAATTTCACCCCATTGGAGGATTGCATAATGGCCCACAAGAAAATCGAACGCATGAAAGAGATCGCCCGCCGCCGCAAGCGTCGCGCCGAGCGCATCAAGGAACGCATCAAGGAAGCCAAGGCCGCTGCTGCCAAGAAGTAGGCTCTGTCGTCTTTGAGGAGGTAACCATGCCCATCTACGAATACTGCTGTGAAGACTGTCGCCAGATTTTCGAGGAATGGCAGAAGGATTTCCAGGACAGGGAAAAAGTCTGTCCGGTCTGCGGTGGCACAGCCCAGAGGCTTATCTCCAACACCTCCTTCGTCCTGAAGGGAGGCGGCTGGTACGCGTCCGGATACAGCAAGGAGTCCGGCGGGAACGGGAGCAAAAGCTCCTCGTCCTCCACATCCGCGGACACATCCTCTTCGGCGTCCTGACCAAGGCAGCTTAGGCTGCCTTTTTCATTTTCGGCCCCGGAAACACCGCGGCCCGCACATCAACCACACCCCACCATCATGATCGATCGCTATACACGCAAGGAAATGGGCGAGATCTGGACTCTGGAACGCAAGTTCCGGGTCTGGCTCGAAGTCGAGCTGGCCATCTGCGAAGGCTGGACCGCCATGGGCGTCATCCCGGCCGAAGACATGGCCGTCATCCGCGAGAAGGCCGACTTCGAGCTGGACCGCATCCTGGAGCTGGAGGAGACGACCAAGCACGACGTCATCGCCTTCCTCACGGCCGTGGAGGAGAAGGTCGGGCCGTCGTCGCGCTACATCCACCTCGGCTGCACGTCCTCGGACATCGTGGACACGGCCAACGCCGTGCTCCTGACCCGCGCCGGCCGGATCATCCTGGCCGACCTGGACCGGCTCCTGGGCACCATCGCGAAGATGGCCGAGACCCACAAGGGACAGCTGTGCATGGGCCGCACCCACGGCATCCACGCCGAGCCTACCAGCTTCGGCCTGAAGATGGCCGTGTACCACGCCGAGTTCCAGCGCCACAGGCAGCGCTGGGAGGACGCCCTGGAGAACATCCGCTTCGGCAAGATCTCCGGCGCCGTGGGCACCTACGCCCAGCTGGAGCCCGAGCTCGAAAGGCGCGCCCTGGACATCCTGGGCCTGAACGTGGACCCCATCTCGACCCAGGTCATCCAGCGCGACCGCTATGCCCAGTACTTCACGGCCCTGGCGCTCATCGCCGGCGGCGTGGAGCGCCTGTGCGTGGAGCTGCGGCACCTGCAGCGCACCGAGGTCCTGGAGGTGGAGGAAGGCTTCGGCAAGGGCCAGAAGGGTTCCTCGGCCATGCCCCACAAGAAGAACCCCATCTCGGCCGAGAACCTGACGGGCCTCTCACGCCTGGTGCGCACCAACGCCCTGGCCGCCATGGAGAACATGGCCCTGTGGCACGAACGCGACATCAGCCACTCGTCGGTGGAGCGCGTCATCATGCCGGACTCGACCATCATGGTGAACTACATGCTGAACCGTCTGAACGGCGTTCTGGCCAACCTGCGCATCATCCCCGAGAACATGCAGCGCAACCTCATGGGCTCCTACGGCCTCTTCTTCTCCCAGCGGGTGCTCCTGGCCCTGGTGGAAACGGGCCTGGAACGCCAGAAGGCCTACGAGATGGTGCAGGCCGTGGCCATGCGCTGCTGGCAGGAGCGGACCTCCTTCGAGGAGGCCGTGCGCGCCGACGCCGGCATCACGGCACGCCTCGACGCCGCGCGTCTGGACCAGGCCTTCGACCTGAACTACTATCTGCGGCACGAACAGACCGTGTTCGACCGCGTCTTCAAATAGGTGATACACCATGCTTGAACTGAAAAAACGTCTGGCCCGCCTGCTCATCGAGAAGTCCTACCTCGAGGGCGACTTCACCCTGACCTCGGGCCAGAAGAGCGACTACTACTTCGACTGCAAGCACACTGCCCTGCACCCTGAGGGCGCGTGGCTCATCGGCAAGTTCTTCCTGGACATGATCCGCGCCAAGGGCGGCATCCAGGGCGTGGGCGGCATGACGCTGGGCGCCGACCCGCTGGTCTCGGCCGTGACCGTGGTCTCGCACCTGGAGGGCTACCCCCTGCCCGGGTTCATCATCCGCAAGCAGCCCAAGGGCCACGGCACAAACCAGTACCTGGAAGGCCTCAAGAACTTCACGCCGGGCATGAACGTCTGCCTGCTGGAGGACGTCATCACCACCGGCGGGACGCTCTTGAAGGCCGTGGACCGCGTACGCGAGCAGGGCCTGAACATCGTGGCCATCATGGGCGTCCTGGACCGCGAACAGGGCGGCCGGGAGAACATCGAGAAGGCCGGGTTCCAGCTGCAGACCATCTTCACCCGCCGGGACCTCGTCGAGACCGCGAAACTCTAGGGAGGCTCCGGCCTCCCTTTTTCCTGCCATGGTCACCCGCTTCCTTCAGCTCCCGGTCCTGGTCCTCGCACTGGCCGCCTCCTGCGCCTTCGCCGAAGGCTGGGTGCCGACCCTCGCCCCGCGCACGAACCTGCCGCCGCAGTTCATGGCCGTGGACATGGGCCGCCAGCGCGCCTTTCTGCTGCGCAGCCAGGACGGAGCCCTGCGCACGCTGCAAAGCATGTCCTGCACCACGGGCATGCGCGGCGGCGGCAAGCTCCTCGAGGGGGACCGCAAGACGCCCGAAGGCGTCTACTTCCTGCAGGGCAAGGCCACCGGCGGGCTCGATTTCGACCGCTTCGGCAACACCGCCTATCCCCTCAACTACCCCAACCCCGCGGACCGGGTCCTCGGCAAGACAGGCGACGGGATCATGATCCACGGCCGGGGCCGCACCTTCGGCCCGCGCCAGACCCTCGGGTGCGTTGTCCTGGAAAACGACGTCGTGGACCGGCTGGACCGGCACGTACGCATCCAGGCCAGCCCCGTGGTCATCGCCGACGGGGTGAAGTGGGGCGAGACGGCCAGATTCGGCCCGCCGCCAGAGATCGTCATGGGCACCAAGGGCTGGGTCAAGGCCAGGGAACGGCGCGAAGGCGCGTTTTTCGAGATCTACGACCCCGAACGCTTCGAAAAGTCCTCGGGCATGAGCTTTGAGCAGTTCAAACGCAAAACCCTGCAGGAATTCTCCCGCTCCCCCTGGGTCGACATCCGCATGCAGGACCTGCAGGTGCTGGAGGGGCCTGGCTACATGGTCTCGGCCTTTGCCGAGCGCACCTATCCCCAGGGCGAGGAGGGTTGGCGGCGCCTGTACTGGATGCGCAAGGTCGAGCTGTGGAAGATCGTCGGTGAGGAGTGGGTGCCCCGGAATCTGGGCCCGCGGCAGGATTACGCCACCCTGGCCGACAGCGAGATCCGCGAGCGCCTGCGCCAATGCGCCGAGGCCTGGGACCGGGGGGACCTGAAAACCCTGATCCAGGCCTACGACCGCACGGCCAGCCGTGGCAGGGACAAGGGACGGGACGCCATCGCCGCGGCCCTGGACAAAGATCGCGGAAAACCGAACCCCTTCCGCGCCGAGCCCTCCGTGCGCGTCACGAAGGAGGGCGTCGAAGCGGTTCTGCGGCCGGCAGGCGGACAGGCCCGTACCTTCCTCTTCCTGCCCGGAGCCTTCGACGCCTGGGTCATCTCCCGCGAAGAGGGAGCTTCCTGAGTATGGCCTTCGTCAACCTGCCCCTGCGCTACCTGGACGAACACCCCGAACACCTGGAACTCTTCCTGTCGCGGCGCGTGAACCCCGAACTCGGCTTCGACGCCCGCGCCCTGGATTCCACAAACCCGCAGCGCCATGCGGAAAACGCCCGCATCTTTCATGATGCCGGTCTGACTTGCGCCGTGCACCTGCCCTTCTTCGACCTGCATCCGGGCAGCCTCGACCCGCTGGTGCGGCGGGCCGCCATCGAGCGCCTGCTGCAGGCGCTCGATGCGGCGCGGGTCTACGAGCCCGCCCATCTCATCGCCCACCTGGACTACAACCACCTGACCTACGCCGCGTTCCAGGAGCAGTGGCTGGAAAACTCCCTGGCCACCTGGCGGACGGTCCTGGACCATGCCTGCGCACCCCTTTTCCTGGAGAACGTGTTCGAACAGGCGCCGCAGCGCCATGTCCGCGTACTGACCGAGCTTGGAGGCCGGGCCGGAGCCTGCCTGGACCTCGGGCACTGGCACAGCTTCGCCCGCGGCGGCGAGCGCGGCAACCTGGCTGAGTGGCTGACGGCCCTTGACCCGTTCCCTCTGCACCTGCACCTGCACGACAACGACGGCAGCGCGGACCAGCATCTGGGCCTGGGCCTGGGCGCCATACCTTGGGACAGGCTCTGGGATTTCCTGGCAAAACGAAAGGCCCCGGTCACCATCACCTTCGAACCGCATACGAAGGATGATTTTCTGGCGACCGAGGCCTATCTGGCCCGAAATCCCGGACGCTGCCCGGTCTAGAAGCTCGCGCCCTCCTGGGCCGGCCAGACGCCCTTGTAGCCCCGGCACAGGAAAAGCGTGAAGGTCTGACCGAGGCGGCGGCCCTGGGCGGTGGTCACGGTCCTGGGTTCGTCCACGCTCTCGAAAAGTTCAAGGACCCGCTCCGAAACTTCCCCCTTTTCCCCCTTGACCACGAAAACCGCATTCTGCACGGACGGATCAGGAGCCGGCCAGAAGTCGTACTGATTCATCTTGCGGCCGCCGGCCAGGCAATAGGCCCGCCGCTGGCCAGGAACGTAAAAGGACAGTTCCGCCGTGACCCCGTACTCGTCGGCGAAAACAAAGACCGCATCGGACCCGCCCAGCTCCTGCCGCGCCTCGTCGACCTTCTGGCCCAGTTCCTGCCAGCCACGCAGCCGGTGCACGGGGTTCTTCTCCCCGTCGAAAGGAATGAACGCCTGCAGATGAAGGACGGCAAAGACAACGATGCCCAGCACGGGCCAAGCGAAACGCCACCTGGGCCGCGGCTCGCGGTGGACGAAGCGCTCCAGGGCCATGGCCGCCAGCAGGATGCCCGCCGGATAAGCCGTGGCCGACCAGTTGGCCTCGACCTTGGCGTGCAGACTCCAGAGCAGGAAAAAGAGCCACACAGGCCAGAAGAAGACCGTCAGGATGATGGCCATGGGCCGCGGCAGCCAGGGGAAAACCGGCTCGGCCTGCCGCCGCAGGAGCTGCCGGCCGACCAGCCACGCCCCGATGAAGATGAAGACGAACCACCACGGCGTGACCACGCCCAGCTGGCTGCCCAGATATTCGGGAAAATTCTTCAGCGCGAAAAAGACCTTGGCCTTTTCCCCGGCCATGGCTCCCCGGTAGAGGACGTGCTTGATCCCGGCCCAATCGTTGGTGGCGTTCCAGATCAGGATGGGCAGCAGACCGGCCGCGCCGCCGATGCCGAGGGTCTTCCACAGCCTCGGCCAGAACAGGGCGGGCATGTCCTGCCCCCGGCCGATCCAGAAGGACGCCGCCAGGGCCAATGGGATGAAAAGCAGCATGGTGTACTTGGCCGCGATGCCCAGGGCCAGGAAAATCCCCATGAGGACGAAAAGGGGCAGGCTGCCCTTGTCCACAGCCAGACTCAAGACGATCATGCCCAGAATCCAGCAGACCAGCAGCGGGTTGTCCGTGGTCATGAGGAGCCCCCCGGCCATGAACAGCAGGGTCGTGTTCAGCACCACGAGGGTCCAGAAGGCCGTGCGGATGCGCCGCAGCCAGATCCCGATCCAGCCCAGCACGGCCAGCTGCATGAGGGCCGCGCCGACCACGGCCCCGGCGCGAACGCCCAGTTCCGTGGCGCCGAGAAAAATAGAACCCAGGGCGTTGATGACGGCGATGAGCGGCCCCTTGGAGTAATAGGACCACTGCAGAGTCCGGCTCCAGTCCCAGTATTGGGCCTCGTCGGGCGAGAGGCCCAGCTGCCCAGAGGCTACGAACCAGTACCTGGCCCAGGTGGTCAGGGCGATGACGGCGAGACTTAAGCCCCAGTACAGGGCGTTTGATTGGCGTTCGTTCATGAAGCCCCCTCCTTGGCGGGAGCGGTGGTGACGATGTCGTTGATGGTTCCGGCCAGGGCAGGGGGAACCTGCAAATCCCCGGTCCAGGGCGGAAGGACGAAATAGACGTGTCCCGGCCAGGACAGAAAGGCGGCATGGAGCATGAGCCCCCCGCCCCGGCCGTATTTGGGGTCGCCGACGATGGCGTGCCCCTGGTCGGACAGATGCACCCTGATCTGGTGGGTGCGGCCGGTGCCGAGCACGACCAGCACGAGACTGCGGCCCGCGGCGAGGCTGATGGGATGGACATGGGACACGGCCCGCCGCCCCTGCCCCGAAACGACTTTCTCGCCCCTGCCGGTTTCGGCCTTGGCCAGGTCCGAGACGACGGTCGTCCAGCCCCGGGCCGGCCAAACGCTTTCGACCCAGCACAGGTAGGCCTTGGTCGCGCAGGGCCAGGCCTCGTGCATGGCGCGCAGGAAATCGTGGGTCTTGGCGCAGAGCAGAAGCCCCGAGGTGTCGCGATCCAGGCGGTGGACGGGAACCGGCGTGAAAGCCTGGCCGGCGAAGCGGACCCGTAGCCGGTCGTGGACCGAGTCCGTCCAGCCCGTGCCGGCGTGGACCGGAAGGTTTGAAGGCTTGTTGACCACGATCATGTCCGCATCCTCGTGCACGATGTCGAGGTCCGTGCAGGCCGGACACGACTCCTGGCGCAACTCGACGGTCACGGGAGGGATGCGCACCTTCTGCCCGGCGGCCACCCGGTCGAAGGGCTTGCAGCGGCGGCCGTCGATGCGCACCTGGCCGGTGCGCACCAGGCGCATGACGAGACCGGCCGGGAGATGCCCCAGCCGCGCCTGCAGAAAGGTCGTGAGCTTGCGGCCGTTCTCCTCCGCCCCGACCTCCACAATCTGAACCGCCGTCCTGACCGGTTGCATGGGCCCTCCGCTTTGACAGGCCCTTTCTTGATGGCTACACGGGCTCTTGTCAAATGGCCCAGGCACAACCCCTATGAAAAACACCACCCGCTCCTTCCGTCTGGCGTGCACCGAGGATCAGATCCCGGATGTCGAAGCCCTGCTTCGGGCCGAAGGGTTCGGCTTCGAACCAGAGCCGTTCTTTTCCCTGGCCCGGACCCTGACCGCCGAGCCCATGCCCCTGGGCCGCAGCATCGCGGCGCGCTTCGGCTACATCTACATCCAGGACAAATCCTCCATGTTGCCGCCCCTGGCCCTGGCTCCCCGCCCCGGCGACCGGGTCCTGGACATGTGCGCGAGCCCCGGCAGCAAGACCGGCATCCTGTCCCGCATGGTAGGCCCGACCGGCCTCGTCCTGGCCAACGAGCCCAGCCCCGACCGCCTGGCCACCCTGCGCGTGAACATGCGCCACCTGGGCTGCCTGAACGTGGCCACCTGCAAATACGAGGCGCAGAACCTGCCGCTCGCTGCGGGCTCCTGGCCCCTCATTCTCCTCGACGCGCCGTGCAGCGGCTGGGGCACGGTCGAAAAAAACCCCAAGGCCGCCCAGATGTGGGCCGGGGAAAAGACCGCGCCCCTGGAGGAACTCCAGCGCGAACTGCTGACCAAGGCGGCCGAACTGCTGGCCCCGGGCGGACGGCTCCTCTACTCGACCTGCACCACCAACGTCCGCGAGAACGAGGACCAGGTCCGCTTCGCCATGGAACATCTGGGGCTCGCGCCGGCTCCTCTGCCCGAATTTGAGTCCTTCAGCTTCGCCCCGTCCCTGCCGGGCTGCCTGCTCGTGGACGGGGAGGGTAGCGCGGCCCAGGGCTTCTTCCTGGCCTGCCTGACCAAACCGGGCCAGGCAGGGGAGACAGAGTGGCCGGAAGGCCGGGAGCTTCCGGGCGACACGATCACGAGGCAGCACTTTCTCGCACGCACGGGGCTGGACACGAGCTGGCTGCCGGAGCACAGTTTCCTCTGCGTCGGCGGCCGCATCTACCTTATTTTCGAACAGGCGAGGAAACTGCCCGGCGAACTGCGCTGGCAGGGTTTCGCCGTGGGCAAGGCGGCAGGGGATTCCGTCCTGGCCGACGCCACCCTGCGCATGTTCGTCCCGCCAGTACCCGACGGGAACAGCTTGGTGCTTGAAAACGTGCGGGACATCGCCGCCCTGCTCTCCGGACAGAGTCTGGCCTGGAAAGGCGATGCCCGGCGCAGGGCCTTCTATTACCGAAGCCTGCCCCTGGGGTTTCTGACGGTCAAGGGCAATCGGTGCCTGTGGTCGGATCGCTAACGCATGAGGAGAACGACATGATCGGATACCTGCGCAAGGCTGCGCGGCTCTTCCACCCCGAATCCAAGAGGACCATCATCCTGCCCCTGGATCACGGCCTGTCCGAAGGCAACATCCCGGGCCTGGAGGACCTCGGCAGCCTCCTGCGCGGCCTGCAACACCTGCCCCTGCAGGGCGTGATCATGCACAAGGGCATGGTCATGGCCACGGCCGGGGAGATCCGCCTCGACCAGTCCCTCATCGTGCACCTTTCGGCCGGCACGCGGCACGGCCTGCCATCCTACAACAAGGCCCTGGTCTGCTCCGTGCCCGAGGCCCTGCGCCTGGGCGCGGACATAATCTCCATGCACATCAACATCGGCAACGACCTCGAAGACCGCATGCTCTCGGACCTCGGCGCCTGCGTGGAGGAGGCCCACCAGCTGGGCCTGCCCCTTCTGGCCATGATCTACGCCCGCGGCGGGCAGATCGTGAACGAGAACGACCCGACCCTGGTGGCCCACAGCATCCGCATCGGCGCCGAACTCGGGGCCGACGTCATCAAGGTGCCGTCCTGCGGCGGCCACCCGAGCTTCGCCCGGGCCGTGGCCACCTGCCCCGTACCCGTGGTCATCGGCGGCGGTCCGCGCAACGGCGACTTCCGGCATTTCCTGCGCAACGTGCGCGAGGCCCTGGATTCCGGCGTGTCCGGCGTGTGCATCGGCCGCAACATCTTCCAGCAGGAAAACCCGGCCAAGGCCCTCGAAGAGGTCTGCACCCTGGTTCACGGGAAATAATCCCCTGAATTCCATAACAAATGGCCGGTCTGCACGCGTGCAGGCCGGCCATTTCGTTTGCGAACCCTTCCCTCAGACTGTGGGTTCGGTGTTCCAGGCCATGAGCGGAGTTCGGGCCGGCGGCGCGGTCAGGTCGATGCGCACCGCCGTGACCGCGCCCATCCACGGGAAGACGGAGACGCTATTGAAGAGCCTGATGACGGGCAGGGCGTTCCAGGTGCAGGACGGCCCGAGCAGGATGGATCTGGCCTCCATGGCGCCTGGGGAAATGCTCTTCTGGATCAGGGCCCGCATTCCCGGCCAGGTGAACCAGCGCGCCCTGGCCAGGGTCGAATGCCGCTTTCCAAGACGCACCGAACACCCGTAGAGCGACCATTTGTTCAGGAACGTGACGAGGACGCCCTTGCGGGCCACACGCGCAGCCTCCTGCAGGACGAGGGCGGGATCGTCCACGAATTCGAGCACGGTCATGAGCGAGGCGTAGTCGAACTCGCGCTCCTCGAAGGGCAGATGCTCCGCGCTGCCCAGGTGCAGGTCGGCCCTGGTCCCGATCTTTTCCCGCGCGCTGGCCAGCATGTCCGGGCTCTGGTCGATGGCCGTCAGGTCGAAGCCGCAGGACCAGAAGAACTCAAGGAACGTGCCCGTGCCGCAGCCGATGTCCAGCAGCTTCTGCTTGCGTCTGGGCCAGTGGGCGATGACGCCCTGCAGCAGCCTTTCCTCCTGCCGCAGGGCGAAGCTCCCGCAGGGGCTCTTGGCCCACTGGTCATAGCGGGCCGCGGTCTGGGCATCCCAACCCATCAGATCTTCGTCACCGCGCCCTTGGCCGCCGATGAGGCCATGCGGCTGTAACGGCGCAGGATGGAGGACGTGATTTCCTTGGGATAGGGCTTCCAGTCCTGACGGCGCCGTTCGAGTTCGGCCTCGTCCACGAGGAGTTCGAGCTTACGGGCCGGGATGTCGATGCTGATGCGGTCCCCCTCCCTGACCAGGCCGATGACGCCGCCCTCGGCCGCCTCGGGGCTGATGTGCCCGATGGCCGCGCCGCGCGTGCCGCCGCTGAAACGCCCGTCGGTCAACAGGGCCACCTCGCCGCCCAGGCCCAGGCCGGAGATGGCCGAGGTGGGCGTGAGCATCTCGCGCATGCCGGGGCCGCCCACGGGGCCTTCGTTGCGGATGACGACCACATCGCCGGCCACGATTTTCCCGCCCAGGATGGCGGCAACTGCCTCCTCCTCGCCCTCGAAGACCCTGGCCGTGCCCGTGCGCCGCATCATCTCGGGCGCCACGGCCGACTGCTTGACCACGGCCCCGTCCATGGCCAGGTTGCCCTTCAGGATGGCGATGCCGCCTTCCACGGAATACGGCTCGGCCACGGTGCGGACTACTTCGGGCCGGGAAATGCGCGGTTTCAGGGCATCCAGGTTTTCACCCAATGTCCGACCGGTCACGGTCATGACGTCCAGTTCCATACGGCCGCTGCCGGCCAGTTCGTTCATGACCGCCTGGATGCCGCCGGCCTCGTGCAGGTCGGCGATGTGGTGCGGCCCGGCCGGAGACAGGCGGCAGAGGTTCGGGGTGTTGCGGCTGATGCGGTCGAAGATGTCCAGCGTCAGGTCCAGTTCGGCCTCGCGGAAGATGGCGGGCAGGTGCAGGACCGTGTTGGTCGAGCAGCCCAGGGCCATGTCCACGGTCACGCCGTTGGCCACGCTCTTCTCGGTCACGATGTCGCGGGGGCGGATGTTCCGCTCGACCAGGGACATGACCTGCATGCCGGCCTCCTTGGCCAGGCGGATGCGCGCGCTGGTCGGGGCCGGGATGGTGCCGTTGCCGGGCAGGGCCAGGCCCAGGGCCTCGGACAGGCAGTTCATCGAATTGGCCGTGAACATGCCGGCGCAGGAGCCGCAACCGGGACAGGCGCACTCCTCCATGCGCTCCAGGTCCTCCTCGGTCATGCCGCCGCTTCTGACCTTGCCCACGCCCTCGAAGACCGTGATGAGGTCAATAGTTTTCCCCTCGAACTTGCCGGGCAGCATGGGCCCGCCGCTGACGATGATGGACGGGATGTTCAGGCGCAGCATGGCCATGAGCATGCCGGGCACGATCTTGTCGCAGTTGGGGATGAAGACCAGACCGTCGAAGGGCACGGCCGTGGCCGATATCTCGATGGAGTCGGCGATGAGCTCGCGGCTCGGGAGGCTCATCTTCATGCCTTCGTGGTTCATGGCCAGACCGTCGCACACGCCGATGGTCGGGAACTCCATGGGCGTGCCGCCGGCCATGCGGATGCCGTCCTTGACCGCCTGGGCGAGGGTGTCCAGGTGCATGTGGCCGGGCACGATTTCGTTGGCCGAGTTGACCACGCCAATGAGGGGGCGCTTCATCTCCTCGCGGGTCATTCCCAGGGCGAAGAGCAGGGAACGATGGGGGGCCTTTTCCAATCCTTTCGTCATCTTATGGCTACGATTCATACTGTCCTCGATTGTCTAATTGCGAAGGGCGACCAGGGAGCTCAGGACTCCGACGGCCGCCAGGGTTGCGACGATGGCCAGGCAATGCAGGGAGGGCAGGAAGGAGATGGTCATCCACAGTGGCGGGACGTTGAACATCTCCTCGATGCCGTTGTGCAGAAGCTTGAGCAGCCCCAGAGCCAGGCCGGCTCCGAGAAACCCTTGGAAAGCCCCGCCCACCAGCAGCGGAAACTGGATGTAGGCGCGGCTTGCGCCGACAAAGCGCAGGATTTCCAGTTCCTCCCGCCGGGCCAGTAGGGCCAGCTTGATGGTGTTGCCGACCACCAATGCGACCACGACCAGCAGAAAGCCCGTCACCGGCCAGAAGGCCATCCGCGTCAGACCCACCCACGAGGTCAGCAGGTCGACCTGTAGGGGGTTGAAGGAGACCTTCTCCACCTTGGGCAGGGACCGCAGCCGCTCGACCATGGCCGCGGCCCACTTCTTGCCGTCCTCGGCGGGCAGCTCGCATTCCACCAGGGCCGTGGGCGGCAGGGGGCTTCTGCCCTTCATCCACTCCATGTCCGCGCTGTTCTGGAAGGATTCGGCCAGCACGCCCAGGGCCTGGTCCGGCGTGAAGGTGCGCACGTTGACCACACCCTCCATGGACGAAAGTCCCGCCCACACGTCGCGGACCTCCTCGGTCGTGGCCTGGGGCTGCCAGTAGACCTGGAACTGGACGTTGCCTTGCCGGGCGCCGATCTGCAGGTCGAGGTTGTGCACGAGCATCAGAAATGCCCCGCCCAGGAAGGAGACCAGGGTGATGGCCGCGATGGTCATGCACAGGGACCAGGGAGCGCGGAACAGGTCCCGGACGCCCTGGCCCAGGAGCTGGAAAAAGACGCTCATAGGCTGCCTCCCGTTTCCACGCAGCCCTCGTGCATGACGCCGTCGTGCAGGGTTACGATGCGCGCACCGGACATGCGCTCCATTATCTCGCGGTTGTGGGTGGCGATCATGATCGAGGTGCCGAATTTGTGGAACTGCTGGAATATGTCCATCATGCGCATGGACAGCTCGTAATCGAGGTTGCCCGTGGGTTCGTCGGCCAGGAGGAGTTTGGGTTTGACGACCACGGCCCGGGCTACGGCCACGCGCTGCTGCTCGCCGCCCGAAAGCTCCTCGCACGGGGACATGGCCTTGTGGTCCAGGTGGAGGCTCCGAAGCACCGCGCGCACTCGCTTCTCGATGATGTGCCGGGGGATGCCGCGGACCTTCAGGGGCAGGGCCACGTTAGCGAAGACCGTCTGGTTGGTCAGGATCTTGAAATCCTGGAAGACAACGCTCACGTCGCGTCGCAGCAGGTGCTTGCGCCGTTCGGGCAGGGTATTGAGGTCGTACCCGGCCACGTCGACCTTGCCGCGCTGCACGGGCAGGGCGCCGTGCAGGATGCGCATGAACGTCGTCTTGCCCGCGCCGGACGGCCCGCACAGGAAAACGAACTCCCCCTGCTTCATGCAGAAATTGACGTCCTTCAGAGCCAGCTGCTTGCCGAAGGAGTAGGACAGCTTGGATGTGGTGATCATAACCCCCTCTTCGGGCCGATGGTGTCAGTCGGCCTCGCGAGTGTGCGCTTTGTTGACCTGCTCGTAAAGAACCCTGGCCTTCTCGAACCCCGGATCGTTGCCCAGGGCGCGGGCCAAAAGCTCCTTGGCCTTGGCGAACTGCTTGCGGTTCACGTAGGCCACGGCGGCGTTGTAGAGAATTTTCGGATTGTCGGGTTCCTTGGACAGAGCCGTGCGGTAGATCTCCACCGCACGGGCCAGTTCCCCCTTGCGCCGGTAGGCCACGGCCATGTTGTTCAGGGTGTCGCAGGTCAGGGATGAAAATATGTACGCCCCGAAATCGCGCTGGACTTCGTCGACCATGTCCAGGTCCAGGTAGGCGTTCCAGATGTCCTGCTTGATCTGGTCGTTCTTGCGGTCGACATTGAGGGCCGTCATGAAGCTTTTCCTGGCCTCGTGCAGGTCTTCGCGGCGCAGCTGGATGGTACCGCGCAGCACGTGGTTCCCGGCGTTGTTGGGGCTGATGGATATGGCCCTTTCCGCCGCGCCCAAAGCCTGGTCCAATTTCCCCATCCTGGACTGCAGCATGACCAGGGTTTCCCAGGCCTTGGTGAAGAGCGGGTTGGAGGACAGGATCGCGCACGCTTCCTTCTCGGCCGCTTCGAACTCCGCAATGCCCATGAGCAGATGGACCCGTTCCAGACGGATACGCGGGTAGTTGTCGGGATGCAGGCTTTCGAAGCGGCGCAGAAGGTCGTCGGCCTGGTCGCATTTTCCGGATGCGCACAGGGTTTTCACTTCCGTCTTGAGCAGTTCGAAATCCCATTCGAACGTGCTGCCGAACACCGCTTCGAGGGCTTCGGACAGGGCCTTGATGGTCACCGGCTTGACCAGATAGGCCGAGGCCCCTCCCTCGGAGGCCAGGGCGATGTCCTGCGTCTCGTACTTGGAGGTCAGAAAGATGAAGGGGACGTGCCTGGCCCCCTCCATGGAACGCACGGTCTGCAGCAGCGACATCCCGTTCATCTTGGGCATGTTCCAGTCCGAGATGATGAGCCCGGGAGTCGCTCTGCGGACATGCTCGAGGGCCACCGCACCGTTCTCGGCCTCCAGGAATCTGGAAAAGCCCAAGGCCCGCAAGATATGGATCACCGTCTCGCGGGCGGAAAGAATGTCTTCCGCCACCAGCACGGTCATGTTCTTATCCATGTTCGTTCCCGTCCAGAGAATCCGGAATGAAGAGAATGACGCAGAACCTGCTGCCCTTGGGCGTGGCGTCCTCGACCCAGATTCTGCCCTGAAACATGCTCACGATCTTGCGGCAGACGAAAAGCCCGATCCCCGTGCCCTTGATGCCGCTCTCCATGGATCTCTCCGTACGCACGAACTTCTCGAAGACGGTTTCCTTGTAGCGATCCTCGATGCCCTCGCCGTTGTCCTCGACCCAGAACTTGAGGACCGTGCGGGACGGGTCCTCGGTGCGGCGCGATTCCCAGCTGTCCATGCCGAGCCGGATGAGGCCGTTCTCCGGCGTGTACTTGACGGCGTTGGACACGAGATTCTGCACCAGATGCCCAAGGAGCATCCTGTCGCCCAGAACCCGCACGTCGAGGGCACACCCGTTCTCGATGACGATGCCCTTGTCCCTGGCCAGGGGCGCGATCTCAGCGAGCTGGCTTTCGACCAGGGGGAGAAAGGACACCGGCATGGGGCTGAAGCCGCGCTCGTGCAATTCGTCAACGCGGGCCACATGCAGAAACTCGTCGATCATCTCCAGAAGCTTCGAGGCGCCCTTGAAGGCCGTCTCGATGATGGGCCTCTGGGACTCGCTGGGGCCCAGATAGGTCAGCAGGTCCATGTTGGAGATGACGGCCGAGAGGGGGCTCTTGAAGTCGTGCACCACCATCTGGACCAGTTCGGCCCGTTCGGTGGAAGCCATGATCAGCTCCTTCTGCTTGATCTCCAGTTCCTGGGCCAGATCCCGGTACCGCTCCTTCTCCTTTTCGAGCCTGTCCAGAACGACGATGTTGTCGATGAGCGGCGTGACCCAGCCGGCGTATTCCAGAAGCAGCCCAAGGTCGGCCTGGGAAAAGGCGCCGCCCCCCTCCTTGTCGGAGACGTTGATGACCCCGATGACGCTCCCCTGCTCCGAGAGCAGAGGCACGGACATGAGGGAGGCCGTGCGGTAGGCGGCGCTGCGGCAACAAAAGCGCCCGTCGGCCGCGATGTCCGTGATGAGCAGGGGTTCCTTGAAGGTGCAGACGTAGCCCGAAACGCAGCGGGGAGACAGGGGCTGGCAGAGCCCCACGATCTCCTGCCTGGTTGCGGCCACGACCTTGAGCTCCTGTCTGTCCTCGTCGAACAGCATGACCGAGGCCTGGGAACTGCCGAGGCGCTCCTGAATGAGCACGCCCCCGAGGCGCAATTTCTCGGCCGGACTCTTGGACCTGCAGGCCAGGATGCCCATCATCCGGCGCAGGAACAGGCCAAGGTCCGGCTCGATACCGTTAGGCAGAGGCATGACCCGTCAACCGCACTTGGTGTACCCGCAGGAGGGGCAGACGAAACACCCTTCCTGGAACACGAGTTCCGTCGAACACTCCGGGCACTCGGTCTTGGACAGGGACTTGTCGAAGCTGCGGGGGGACGTCCCCTGCAGGTACTTGTTTTCCAGCACCCAGGACACGGCGTCTGGAATGGACAGGAGCATGCCTTTTTTCTGGAAGACGGGATGTTCCCCGCCGATCCCCTTGAGCTGCTTGACGATCTCGCGCACGTGCACGCCGGAGCGCAGGGCCAGTGACACCAAGCGGCCGATAGCTTCGGCCTTGGCCGTGATGGAACGCCCTGAACGGCCAATGGTGGTGAAGACCTCGAAGGGCTTGCCGTCGATCTCGTTCACGGTCAGGTACAGATCCCCCAATCCCGTGCGGACCTTCTGGGTGAAGCCGTAGACGATGTCCGGACGGTCCATGGGCCGCGTCTCTTCCTCGGCCTTCTTGCCGTCCTTGCCGCCCTCGCCCGTGCACAGGACCTGCACGCTCTTGCAGCCGTCGCGATACACGGTCACGCCCTTGCAGCCCTCCTCGTAGGCCATCCAGTAGATTTTGTAGATGTCCTCCTGGGTGGCGGAGTTGGGCAGGTTGACGGTCTTGGACACGGCGTTGTCCGTGTGCTTCTGGAAGGCGGCCTGCATCTTCAGGTGCCAAACAGGATCGATGTCCATGGCCGTGACGAAGACCTTGCGCAGGTCCTCGGGCAGAAATTCCATGCCGTGCACCGTGCCCTTCTCGACGACCTCGGCCATGACCTTTTCGGAATGGCAGCCGGCGTCGTGCAGGGCCTGCACGAAAAAGGAGTTGGCCTCGGTCAGCTTCTCGCCGTCCATGACCTGGCGCACGAAGCACAGGGCGAAAAGCGGTTCCACGCCCGAGGAACACCCGGCGATGATGGACAGCGTGCCCGTGGGGGCGATGGTCGTGGTCGTGGCGTTGCGGTATGGCCCGAGGTTCTGGTCGCTGTAGACAGACGTCTCGAAGCCCGGGAAGGGGCCGCGCTCCTTGGCCAGCTGGGCAGAGGCGGACTTGGATTCGCGCTGCAGGAACTCCATGAGCTTCTCGGCCAGGACGATGCCCCGACGGCTGCTGTAGGGCAGGCGCAGCTGGTAGAGCATATCGGCCCAGCCCATGACGCCCAGGCCGATCTTGCGGTTGCGGCGCACGGTATGGGTGATGCGCTCCAGCGGGTACTCCGAGGCGTCGATGACGTTGTCCAAGAAGCGCACGCTCAGGTGGATGACCTCGCGCAGCCTGTCCCAGTCGACCTCCTTGGCGCCGTCCCTGTCGACCACGAAGCGGGCCAGGTTGATGGAGCCCAGGTTGCAGGCCTCGTAGGGCAGCAGGGGCTGCTCGCCGCAGGGGTTGGTGCTCTCGATTTCGCCCTGGTCGGGGTTGGGGTTGTCGCGGTTGATGCGGTCGATGAAGATGATACCGGGGTCGCCGCTTTCCCAGGCCTTGCGCACCAGCAGCTCGAAGACCTCGCGGGCCTTGAGGCGCTCGATGACCTCGCCTGTGTGCGGGGCGACCAGGGCGTACTCTTCGTCCTTCTCCACGGCCTGCATGAATTTTTCCGTCAGGGCCACGGACAGGTTGAAGTTGTTGAGGTCGCCCTCGCGCTCCTTGGCCCGGATGAATTCGAGGATGTCGGGGTGGTCGACGCGCAGAATGCCCATGTTGGCCCCGCGCCGCGTGCCGCCCTGTTTGACCTGCTCAGTGGCCGTGTTGAAGATCTTCAGAAACGAGATGGGACCCGAGGCCACGCCGCCCGTGGAGCCGACGCGGCTGTCCTTGGGACGCAGGCGGCTGAAGGAAAACCCCGTGCCGCCGCCGGACTTGTGGATCAGGGCGGCGTGCTTCACCGCGTCGAAGATCTCGTCCATGGAGTCGCCGACCGGCAGGACGAAGCAGGCGGCCAGCTGTCCGAGATCCGTGCCTGCGTTCATGAGCGTGGGGGAATTGGGCAGGAAGTCGTAGTCGATCATGAGCCTGTAGAAGGTCCGGGCGAGGTCTTCGACCTTCCACGTGGAGTCCGGGTAGCCGGCTTCCATGGACGCGATGCTGGCGGCAACCCTCCAGAACATCTGCTTGGGGGTTTCGATGGGACTGCCGTCCAACCCCTTTTTCTGGTAGCGCTTCCGGAGCACCAGTTCGGAGTTGGCGTTGAGGGTCACTTCGGGCAGATCCGCCGGCATTTTCATAAGGTCCATGGATACCTCACTTTCCTTGAAATTGTATGAGACATATTGAAATTATTGGCTCTTCTTGATCCGTGTCTCTGTACTGGAGATGGCCGAAGACTTCAACGGTGTGAAAAGGGGAACGGGTCGTCCTTCCCCTCTTTCTGCAAAAGAAATGAGAAAAGAATTTGTTGGTATTATTAGGCCGCTTCGAATGTGACTAATGTAGTCAATATGCTGAAATAATGTTTATTTTTTAGGATGCCCAGCGGTTCCGAACAAAGCTTTCCGCGGTGTTCGACCCGGACTGCGTTCTAGCGAAGGAACATGGGAAAATGTTTGGAACAATCTTTTCCACAGGTGTTCCTTTACCAACTTAACTCATGAAATTATTGTTTTTTTATTCATCGTCAGCCAGTTCATCGAGGTAGCGGCCGTAGTCGTTCTTGGAGAACTTCGCGGCCAGCGCCTTCAGGTGTGCGCAATCGATGAAACCCTTCCTGAAGGCGATCTCCTCGATGCAGGCTATCTTGAAGCCCTGGCGTTCCTGGATGGCCTGCACGAAGCTGCCGGCCTGCTGCAGGGATTCGTGGGTGCCGGCGTCGAGCCAGGCGTAACCGCGGCCGAGGAGTTCCACGTGTAGGGTGCCGCGGCGCAGGTACTCGAGGTTGACGTCCGTGATTTCAAGCTCGCCGCGAGGCGAGGGACGCAGGGCCTTGGCGATGGCCACGACGTCGTTGTCGTAGAAATAGATGCCCGGCACGGCGAACTTCGATTTGGGCCTGGACGGCTTTTCCTCGATGCTGACAACCTTGCCGGCGTCGTCGAATTCCACCACTCCGTAGCGCTGGGGATCCCTGACCGGGTAGCCGAAGACGATGCCGCCCTTGTCCAGTCCCACGCAGTTTTCGAGCACCACCGACAGCCCCTCGCCATGGATGATGTTGTCGCCAAGGACCAGGCAGACGCTGTCCAGGCCGATGAAGTCCTCGCCGAGGATGAAGGCCTGGGCCAGCCCGTCGGGCGAGGGCTGCACGATGTAGGTGAAGCGCACGCCGATCTGGCTGCCGTCGCCGAGCAGGTCGCGGAAGCGCGGCAGGTCGTGGGGGGTGGAGATGATCAGGATATCCCTGATGCCCGCCAGCAGCAGGATGGAGAGGGGATAGTAGATCATGGGCTTGTCGTAGACGGGCAGGAGCTGCTTGCTGGTGCCCAGCGTCAGGGGGTAGAGTCGCGTGCCGGATCCTCCGGCCAGAATGATTCCTTTCATGGGTGTCCTTTCCTGTTGATTTCAGAAACAAACTATACGCGGGAAGAGTTCTGCGGACAAGTAGTCGCGGCTTTGCGGTAATGACAATGGCGCTTGCCTTTGGTAGCGATAGGCGTCGACTCTGAAAGAAACAAAGGGGATGGGATGCGCATAACCTGGAAGAACCCTTGGCAGCCGGGACCCGTGATCATCGCGGTGGGCATGGACCATGGCCTGGCTCACGGCCTTATCGATACGGCGCAGGAACTGCGCGCCGGGGATGTTTTGGATGATGGCGCATGCCGCGTGCAGGTGGAGAACAGGATCCGCCTTTGCAGCGCGGACGGCCTGTGCCTCGCTGCCTGGACCGGACAGGCCTCGGGAGCCGTCACGGCCGGCGAAAGGGACTGTGCCCTTTCCCGCAGCGGATTTTCCCTGGCCTGGATCACCCTGAGCGACAAGGGGTCGCGCGGCGAGCGTGTGGACGCGAGCGGACCGTGCATCCGCGATACCGTCGCCGGGGCCATGGAGCTGAGCCTGGCCAGGGGGGTGATCATCCCGGACGAGCCGCTCATACTCAAGGCCGCCCTGGTCGACTGCTGCCTGAACCACGGCTTTGACCTCGTCTTCACTACGGGCGGGACTGGAGTGGGGCCGCGCGACATCACGCCCGAGGCGACACTGCCCCTGCTGGACAAGAGGCTGCCGGGCTTCGAGCGGGCCATGACCCTGGCTTCCCTGGCCAAGACCCCGCACGCCGTCATTTCCCGGGCAGTGGCCGGGACCATGGGGAAATCCCTGGTGGTCAACCTGCCGGGCAGCCCCAAGGCCGTGCGGGAAAATCTGGCGGCCATCCTTCCGGCCCTCAGGCACACGGTGGAAAAACTCCAGGGAGACCCAAGGGATTGTGGACAATAACCCCGAGCTGACACCCTCCGCCGAACTCAAAAGCTTTTTCGTCAAATTTTCCGTGATCCGTCTCGGAATCATGGTCTTTCTTCTCATGCTGGCCGTGTCCGAAATCCTGAACCTTTCGGATCGGGGTCTGCGGCTGGAAGTCGACAGGGATGTCCAGTACATTCTCTTCTTCGCCTCCGGGTTCGCTCTGAGCGTCGCCTATCTCCTGGCGTCGAAACGGTTCATCGGCTCCATGGCCCTGTTCCGCTTCCAGCTCACCGCGGACCTCTTCCTGACCACGTGGTGGATTGTGCTGACCGGCGGGTCGTTCAGCGCCTTCATGATCCTCTACATCCTGTGCCTCTTCTTTTACGGCCGCATCGTCGGTTTCCAGACGATCGTCTTCTCCTCCCTCGTCGTCTGGGTCCTTTTGTTCCTCATTTCGTGCGTGCAGTTCTATTTTCCCGGGCTGTGGGGGCAGATGCACATCCGCGGTTCCGATCTGGCCTACAACTACAGCCTGTTCACCCTGGCCCTCATTCTGGTCGCCTCCCTGGTCAAACTGAGCCGCACGGCGGAAAACAGGCTTCTGCAGCGTCTCATCGAACAGGAAGGGGCCCTGCGCAGGTCCGAGGAAATCAAGTACCGCGTTTTCGACTGGCTCGACGCGGGCCTGCTGGTGGTCGACGACGACCGGCGCGTTACCAGCATCAACCAGCGGGCCCTGGACTGGCTTCCTGGTTACGACCGCAGCCGGGCCATCGGCGCGCTGCTCGATTCCCTCTATCCGGAGTTCGTTCCCTTCTGGGGGGATCGCCGCAAATCCACCCGCCGCCACATGGTCGTGAGCACGGACCGCGACCTTGTCTTTGGCTTCAAGATGACGGAGCTGCCTGAAAACCAGGGCTGGATGATCCTCTTCTCGGACATCACCGAAGTGCAGAAGATGGAACGCCAGATCAAGGAAATGGAGAAGATGGCCAGCGTGGGCGAGCTGGCCGCCGGCCTGGCCCACGAGATGAAGAACCCTCTGGCCGGCATCAAGACGAGTCTGCAGCTTCTGCTGTCCGACGATCTGGAGAAGGACTTCTCGGAGCGCCTCTCAAGGGTCATCCTGCGCGATATCGACCGCCTCGACTTCCTGCTCAAGGATTTTCTCATCTTCGCCCGCCCGCAGGCGCCAAGCCCAGATCACCTTGTTCTGGGCGAAGAGATCGAGCATGTGCTCATGCCCCTGCGCCTGCAGCATCCCCGGGTCAGGATCCGCGTCGATGTCGGTGACGCTTCCTGCCCCTTCGACCGCAACCAGTTTCATCAGATCCTCGTCAACCTGCTGGTCAACGCCATGCAGGCCCTGGAAGATGCGGACGACCCCGAGATCGTCATCTCCGCGTCCCGCGAAAACGCAAAATTGGTCCTTTCCATTTCCGACAATGGCCCGGGGCTGAGCCAAGGCGTCGAAGAGAAGTGCTTCGACCCCTTCGTCACCACCAAACCCGTCGGATCGGGGCTGGGCCTGGCCATCGCACGCCGCCTCGCGGCCCAGAACGGGACCTTCATCGACCTGCAGAACAACCCTTCCGGAGGGGCCAGGGCCGTCCTGGTCCAGGATGAATCATTTTTCCGCCCCCGAGCGGACCAGGATGCACCGTGAACACCTACATCGCAGACCTCCACCTCCATTCCCGGTTTTCGAGGGCCACGAGCAAGAACCTGACGCCGAGAAACCTGGTGGCCTGGGCCGCGGTCAAGGGCATCGACGTGCTGGCCACGGGAGACTTCACGCATCCCGGCTGGATGGAGATGATCCAGTCCCAGCTTGAACCGGGAGAGGACGGTCTGTTCCGACTGCGCGAGGCCAAGGGCCTGGAGGCGGAGCTGCCCTGGTTTTCCGGCAATCTCGACGCCTCGGGCATCCGCTTCGCGCTGTGCACGGAGATCAGCTCCATCTACAAGCGCGGCGGCAAGGTGCGCAAAGTCCACAACCTGGTCTTCATGCCCGGCCTGGACGCGGCCCTGAGGTTCAACACTCGTTTGGCCCAGGTCGGCAACCTGGCCTCGGATGGGCGGCCCATCCTTGGGCTTGATTCGCGCGACCTCCTGGAGATGGTCCTGGAGACGGACCCGCAGGCCTATCTCATCCCGGCCCACATCTGGACGCCCTGGTTTTCCGTCTTCGGTTCCAAGTCCGGGTTCGACCGCATCGAGGACTGCTTCGGCGATTTGAGCGGCGAGATTTTCGCCCTGGAGACGGGCCTGTCGTCGGACCCCGAGATGAATTGGCTGTGGAGCGCCCTGGACCGTTTCTCCCTGGTCTCCAACTCCGATGCCCATTCCGGGGAAAAGCTCGGCCGCGAGGGCAACATCTTTTCCGGTGAGATGTCCTTTGCCGACATGCGCCGCGCCCTGCGCCGCGAGGAGGGGAGCGCGCGCTTCGAAGGCACCCTCGAATTCTATCCCGAGGAGGGGAAATACCACCTCGACGGCCACCGCAAGTGCGGGGTCATGCTGGAGCCCGCGGAGTCCGCTCGGCACAAGGGCCTGTGTCCGGTCTGCGGCAAGCCTCTGACCATCGGCGTGCTGAACCGGGTCTTTGCCCTGGCGGACCGGGCCGTGCCCGTGCGGCCGGCCCACCAGCCGTCCTTCACGTCCCTGGTTCCCCTGCCGGAAATCCTCTCGGAGATCCTCGGGGCCGGGCCCGCGACCAAGAAGGTCCAGGGCATGTACAACCAGCTCATCCGGGACTTCGGCTCGGAGTTCGCCATTCTGCGTTCAGTCCCCGTGGAGGATCTGCAGCGGTCCTCGAAGATGCTGGCCGAGGCCCTGCGCCGGATGCGCCATGGGGCTGTGTACCGCCACAGCGGGTATGACGGCGAGTTCGGGCGCATATCCATGTTTTCCCCCCAGGAACTGCTCGAATTCAGGCACGGCCGCATGCTGTCCATGGCCGCTCCGGTCGCGGAGGCCGAGGAGGTCGGGCAGCGCTGGCGCAGACCTCAGGGCCAGGCGGCCCCGAAGCGCGAGGAACCCCTGCAGGAACCGAACGAGATGCAGCAAGCCGCCATCCTGGCCGGGCCGGGTCCTGTCCTTGTCCTGGCCGGGCCAGGCACGGGCAAGACCCAGACCCTCATGGGCCGGGTGCGGCACCTGCTGGACCAGGGAGCGGACCCGTCGCGCATATTGGTCCTGACCTTCACCCGCAAGGCCGCGCGGGAGCTCAAGGACCGCCTGCAGCGCGCCTGCCCGGCCGGGGCGGCCCTGCCCAAGGCCGACACCCTGCACGCCTTGGCCCTCGAATACTGGGCCCGCGTCATGGGCGAGGCGCCCATCCTGCTCTCGGAGGAATCGAGTCGGCGCCTTTTCGCCGCCGCCAACCCCGAGCTGCAGGGCAAGGCCCTGAAGACGGCCTGGAACGAGCAGTCCCTGGCCCGGGAGAATGGCGTGCGCATCCCCGGCGAACAGACCCGCCGCTACCTGGACCACAAGGCGCGCTTCAACCTGGTGGACTACACCGATCTGCTCGAATTCTGGTTCGAACACCTCCAACTCGGGCACCATGTCCCGGACTGGGACCACGTGCTGGTGGACGAGGTGCAGGACCTCTCGCCCCTGCAGATCGCCCTGGTCACGGGCCTGAGCGGAAAGAGCGGCCGGGGTTTTTTCGCCATCGGCGACCCCAACCAGGCCATCTACGGCTTCCGCGGCGCCGTGCGCGACATCGAGACGCGGTTGCGCGGCATCTGGCCCGACATGCGCAAGGTCAGGCTGGTGCGCAACTACCGCTCGTCCCAGCAGATCCTCGACCTGGCCGCGAGCCTCTTCCCCGAACGGGAGTCCCTCGTGGCGCAGCTCGGGCACGTTGCGTCCATGACCCTGTTCGAGGCCCAGAGCGCGGACCAGGAAGCGGGCTGGATCGCCTCGCGCATGCGCGAGCTCCTGGGCGGCACGGGCCACTGGCAGGCCGACGCTCACGGCGGGGCCGCGCTCTCGCCGGGCGACATCGCCGTGCTCGTGCGCCTCAAGGCCCTTGTCCCGCCCATCGTCAAGGCTCTGGAAGGCGCGGGCATCCCTGTGTCCGTGCCCGAGCAGGAGCCGTTCTTCACGGACCAGCGGGTGGAGGTGGTCATGGGCATCGCCGGCAACGTGCTGGGCATGCCCGAGGCCGTGCAGCAGGAATTGCCGCCCTGTCCCGAGGCCATCGTCGAGAAGGGGCCCCTGGCCATGGCCGTGCATCTTTCGCTGACGCCCCCCTTCGACGAGCTGTTCTGGAAGAGCCGGGCCTTTCTTGATCTGGTCAAGGCCCACCAGAGCTTCGGCGGCTGGCGGGGCCTTCTGAACATGGTCCGCCTGGAGACGGAGCTGTGCGCCATCAGGTCCAGGGCCCAGAAGGTCCAGGTCATGACCCTGCACGGCGCCAAGGGCCTGGAGTTCGAGGCGGTCTTCCTGCCGGGCCTGGAGGAGGGCATCCTGCCCTTTGCCGGCATGGACATGCTGCTGGGCAAGACCGTGGAGGACGGGGTCGATCTCGACGAGGAGCGCCGCCTGTTCTACGTCGGCCTGACCAGAGCCCGGTCGTCGCTTTTCATGAGCCACTGCGCCAGCCGCCGCATGTTCGGCAAGACCTTCAAGCTCGGCCTGTCCTCCCTGGTGCGCCGCCTGCCCCAGGACATGCTGCGCAAGAGCGCCATCCGCCGCCACGTCAGGAAGAACGAGCGGCAGCTGAGCCTCTTTCCGGCCCCATGAGCTTCCGTCTGGCCGCACCGTCATGCGTCATCCCCGACCGGGTCGGCCCCAACTGCCTCGCTCTGGCGCCCCTGGTGCGTGAGGTCGCGCTCATGCTCCTCGAAACGCGGGGCTGTCAGGATTACGACGAGCGCGACCTGCCCCCGGACCTGCCCGACCTGGGCTTGTCCTACCATGCCCATCTGCCCGTGGACCTGCCCTGGGAATCCGGCCCGGACGCGGTCTGCGGGGCTCTGGAGGCCATCGAGCAAAAAATTGCCTTTCTGCATCCCTGCGGGTATGTGCTCCATCCTCCGCCTCCCGGGGAGCTGACGCGGTTGGTGCGCCGGCGGCCCGATCTGGCGTCGTCCCTTCGCATGGAAAACAGCAGAGACAGCGACCTGAGGGACATCTGGCCGGAAATCGAGAGCCTGGGCCTGGGCGTGTGCCTGGATGTGGGGCATCTGGTCAGCTATGGACAGGAACGCATTTTGCAACTCCCCGGTTTCCTTGAGCGCGTGCGCATGTTGCACGTCTACGGCGGGGAGTCGGGCCGCGGTCACGCCGCTCTCGAAGACCTGCCCGATCCGGGGCTGCTGCGCGCCATCCTGGGCTCGGTGCGAGGGGACTGCGTGCTGGTGGCGGAGCTTTTCCGGCTGGATGAGCTGACGCGGTCCTTGGGACTGCTGCGTTCATGGCTCGACGCATGGGGGATGGATCATGATTGAGCTGGTGCTGGGCGGCAACAAGTCCGGCAAGTCCGATTTCGGCCTGGAACTCCTGCGGGCCGCCCCGAAGCCCTGGACCCTCGTGGCGACGGGCAAGTCCCGGGATCTGGCCTTCCGGGAGCAGATCCGCGCCCATCGCCTGGACCGCGAGCCGGACATCGCGGTGCGCGAGGCCGACACGGACCTGGCCGCCGCGCTGCGCGGGCTCTCGACCCTGGGCGGCGGGATCCTGGTGGACAGCCTCGACTTCTGGATGTTCGCCCTCTCGAGTCTGGACGCCGCGTCCGGGAAAGTCCGGCGTGAGGAACTGCTGGCGGAAATTTCTTCCTGGCGCGGGGGAAAACTGATTCTCGTCTCCACGGAGATGGGCCTTGGTCCCCTGGCCTACGACGGCACCGTGCGGGCATTCGCGCGGGATCTCGGGCAGCTCAACCGCGAAATTGCCAGCATCAGTGCAAGTGTGTATCTGGTGGTTGCCGGTCTGGCCCAAAAACTGAAGTGAGAAGGTCATGGCATATTTCAGAAAGCTGGATCCGAAGCTCGCCAAGCTTCAGGAATTGCTGAACAAGAACGAGCGTTGGCTGATCCTCATCAATGCCGACCCCGACGCCCTGGCCTCGGCTTTGGCCCTGAAGCGCATCCTGGCCGGCCGCGTCGAGCAGGTGGCCATCGCCCATGTCAACGACATCACCAGGCCCGACAACCTGGCCATGATCCGGCTCCTGCGCATCGCCACCAAGAAGCTGACGCCTCCCCTGGCCGCCCAGTACGACCGCTTCGCCCTGGTGGACTCCCAGCCCCATCACCACCCCGATTTCGCAAACATCAAGTTTTCCGTGGTCATCGACCACCACCCCAAGGTGGCCGGCACGCCCGTCGATGCCGACTACGTCGAGATCGTGTCCGAGTACGGCTCCAACTCGACTATCATGACCGAATATCTCTACAACCTGGACCTGCGGCCCGGAAAGCTCCTGGCCACGGCCCTGCTCTACGGCATCAAGACCGACACCCAGAGCTTTGAGCGCGAGTTCCACGACAACGACATGAAGGCCTTCCGCTACCTGTCGAAGTTCTACAGCAGGCCGCTGCTGCACAAGATCATCCGCTCGGAGTTCCGCCTGGAGTGGCTCAAGTACTTCACCCAGGCCTTCCGCAAGATGCGGCTCATGGGCAACACCATCACCATTTTCATGGGCAAGGTCGACTCGGCCGACATCCTGGTCATCCTGGCCGACTTCTTCCTGCGCGTGCACGGCCTGTCCACGACCATGGTCAGCGGCATCAGCGAGGACAAGCTCGTGATAGTGTTCCGCGGTGACGGCCTGCGCCGCGACATGGGCAAGTTCGCCAAGCGCCTGTTCGGCGACGTGGGCTCGGCCGGCGGGCACAAGTCCATGGCCCGGGCCGAGATCCCCATGGAGAAGCTGGGCTGCCAGCACGCCAGCCAGTTCATCTGGGAGCGCCTGCATAGCAGTTCCGAGACAAAGAAAAAGAAAAAGGATCCGGAGAACGGCCAAAACGGCTCCGCCTGACGGGCCGACCTTCCCCGGACCGGAGGGCGCATGACTTTGCAGACACGGCTCGGCCTGAAGACCGAGCCCCTTTTTTTGATCGACGGCCACGCCTTCATCTACCGCGGCTTCTACGCATACCCTGATTTCAAGCGCTCGGACGGGTTCCCGACCAGCGCCATGTACATCATCTTCAAGCTCGTGCTGAAGCTCTTGCGCGAGGAGAAGCCCACCCATCTGGTCTTCGTCACCGACGGGCGAGGGCCCACCTTCCGCAATGAACTCTACCCCGACTACAAGGCCCACCGTCCGCGCATGCCCGAAGGCCTGGCCGCACAGCTGGAGCCCCTCAGGGACGGCCTGCGCCTGCTGGGCGTCCCTGTGCTTGAGGCCCAGGGCTGCGAGGCCGACGACTGCATCGCCTCCCTGGCGGGCCGCTTCAAGGACCGGAGAAGCATCGTCATCGTCGGAGCGGACAAGGACCTGCGCCAGTGCCTGGACGAGGATGTGGTCATGTGGGACCCGGCCCAGGGCAAGGAGAAGATCATCACCCTCGGCGACTTCACGCAGGAGACGGGCCTCACCCCCGGCCAGTGGGCCGACTTCCAGGCCATGATCGGCGATTCGGCCGACAACATCCCGGGCATTCCCAAGGTCGGTCCCAAGACGGCCATGGGCTTCCTGCGTCGCTTCCCGAGCCTGAATCTGCTGAAGGACAATTTCGACCGCCTCACGGCCAAGGAGCAGACTCTGCTCGGGCCGCACATGGATCAGGCCTTCGTTTACCGGCAGCTGACGACGTTGCGTACGGACGTGTGCACGGAATACGGCCTGGACGACCTGGCCGTAGGGCGGGTGGACGACGCGGCCCTGGAGTTTTTCCGGGAATACGAGTTCCGTTCCCTTCTGTCCGAGTTCCAGTCGCTGGCGGGAACCAAGGCCAAGCCTGCGGCAGCGGGCGGCGGTTTGTCCGGGGCCCCGGAGCCCGAGGCCCCGTCCCGGACGCCGCGGGTCGAACCCCGCGTGGTTTCGGAGCTGGGACCCATGGCCGGCCGCGAGGTGGGCCTCTTCGGAGAGTCCGGCCGCTGGATCCTGGGCACGGACGTCAGCGAGCTGCTTTTCATGGGGCGGGACGCGGAGCTCGGCCGGGCCCTGACCGGGGCGCGCGTGCACGTGACGTCGTACAAGACCCTGCTGGAGCTGGGCCGCCCCGACCTCTCGGGCTGCGCCGAAGTCTTCGACATTGAGCTGGCCGCCTACCTGCTGAGCCCCGAGGAGCGGAACTATTCCCTTGAGCGCATTCGTGACGGCCTGGGCGAGGAGATCGAGGTCCACCCCGAGAATCTGGGGCAGACCGTGCTGGCCGTGGGCCGGGTGCTGCGTTCACGCCTGGCCGGGTCGGAACTGCTCGGGCTCCTCAAGGGGCTGGAGCAGCCCCTGACCGAGGTCCTGGTGCGCATGCAACGTCGCGGTATCCGCATCGACCAGGCCAAGTTCCGCGATTTCCTGGACATGGTGCAGGCCGAGCTGGACCGGCTGACCCAGAGGATCCACGACCAGGCCGGCGGGGAGTTCAACATCCGCTCCAGCCAGCAGCTGGCCGACGTCCTGTTTTCGAAGCTGGGCCTCAAAAGCAAACAGAAGACCCCGGGCGGCGCCCAGTCCACCTCCAGCGCCGTGCTGGATGGCCTGGTCGGGCAGCACGCAATCGTCGACGACATCCAGGAGTACCGGATGTACGAGAAGCTGCGCTCGACCTACCTCGAGCCCCTGCCGCAGCTGGCCGACGCCGAGGGGCGCATCCACACGACCTTCAACCAGCTGGCCACGGCCACGGGCCGACTGTCGAGCAGCAACCCCAATTTGCAGAACATTCCCATCCGCGGCAGCCTCGGTCCGCGCATGCGGTCCTGCTTCGTGGCCGCGCCGGGCAAGGCCCTCGTGGCCGCGGACTACTCCCAGATCGAGCTCAGGGTCCTGGCGCACATGTCCGGCGACCCGACGCTCCTGGACGCCTTCGCCGCGGGTGACGACATCCATGCCCGCACGGCCAAGATTCTGTTCGACAAGGCCGAGGTCACGCCCGACGAGCGGCGCAAGGCCAAGACCATCAACTTCGGCCTGCTGTACGGCATGGGGCCGCAGAAACTCGGCCGCGAGCTCGGCATAAGCCTCAAGGAGGCCAAGGAGTTCATCGAGGTCTACTTCAGCAAGCTGTCCCGCGTGCGGCAGTTCTACGAGGAGATCGAGGAGGGCGCCCGGTCCGTCGGGTACGTGACCACCCTGGCCGGGCGGCGGCGCATGCTGCCCGACATCAATTCCCGCAACGTCAACCTGGCCCAGCAGGCCCGGCGCATGGCCATCAACACCGTGGTCCAGGGCTCGGCGGCCGACATCATCAAAAAGGCCATGCTCGAAGTGGACAAGAGCAGGGTTATTGGCGAATTAGGCGCGAGCCTGATCCTGCAGATCCACGACGAACTCCTGTTGGAGGTCCCGCAGGACGCAGCCCGTGAGGTCGGTCAGGCCGTGGCTGCCGTCATGAGCTCGGTCTACGACCTGTCCGTGCCGCTGGCCGTGGACTGGGGCGTCGGCGCGGACTGGAGCGAGGCGCATAAGTAACCATCAAATTTCATTGGACATACCGGTATGTTGAACAAACTTCGATTGCTGACACCCGGACCGACGCCCTTGCCCGAAGAGGTCCGCCTGGCCCTGGCCAAGGACATGATCCACCACCGCAAGCAGGATTTCGTGCGCGTCATGGAGCGCATCCAGCCCGGTCTGCAGTATCTCTTCGGCACCTCGCAGCAGGTCCTGCCCCTGTCCTGCTCGGGCACCGGGGCCATGCACGCGGCCGTGACCAACCTCTTCGCCCCGGGCGAGAAGGTGCTCGTGGTCGAGGGCGGCAAGTTCGGGGAGCGCTGGCGCGAGATCGCCGAGTCCCAAGGGCTGGCGGTCACCTCCCTGGTGACGGAGAACGGGCACGCCGTCACGGATGCGGCCGTGCGGGAGGCTCTGGACGCCGACCCGTCCATCGCCGCCGTGCTGGTGCAGGCTTCGGAGACCTCCACGGGAGTGCTGCACCCGGTGCGTGAGCTGGGTGCCGTGACCAGGGACAGAAACGTCCTCCTGGTGGTTGACGGCATCTCGGCCGTGGGCATCTCGCCCTGTCCCATGGACGCCTGGGGCGTGGACTGCCTGCTGACGGGCTCCCAGAAAGGGCTCATGCTTCCTCCGGGCCTGGCCCTCCTGTCCCTGAGCGCGCGGGCCTGGGACAAGGTGCGCGCCGTGGGGCCCAAGAACTTCTATTTTAACCTGCTGGCCGAGCGCGACAAGAGCCTGGCCAACCAGACGCTGTTCACCTCGCCCGTGAACCTGCTGCAAGGCCTGGCCGTGAGCCTGGACTTGTTCCGCGAGCAGACTCTGGAGGGCGTGTTCCGCAAGCAGTGGGCCATGACGGCCATGGTCCGGGCCGGTGCGGCCAGCATGGGCCTGGAGCTGCTGGCCAAAACGCATTTCACCTGGGGCCTTACATCCATCAGGATGCCCGCCGGCATCGACAGTTCCGTGGTGCTGAAGGCCGCTGCCGAGCAATGCGGCGTGGTCATGGCCGGGGGCCAGGGTGAGCTGAAGAGATGCGTGGTCCGCCTCGGCCACATGGGACACGTGGACTGGGCCGACGCCCTGGCCGGCCTGCACGCCCTGAAGGTCGGGCTCGCCGCGGCCGGCGGCTACAGTGCCGCCAGGTCGTACATGGAAGATGCCATGGCCGCCTACGACGGGGCCCTGGAAGAGGGATATCCCGGAATGAAGGCCTGAAGGAGACGTTATGAGCGAAGAGAAGAAAACTGAATACGAAGACCTGACCTGCGGCTGCCCGGAACTGCCGCAGCTGGATTTCGCCACGTTCGTGCTGTCCATGAGTTCGTCGGCCCTAGTGCACCTGGGCGAGGTGCCGGAGCCCGAGACGGGTCAGATGATGGAGAACCTGCTGGCGGCCAAGCAGACCGTCGACATCCTGTGCATGCTCCAGGACAAGACCAGGGGCAACCTGACGGACCAGGAAGCCCGCCTGCTCAAGGACATGCTTTTCGAACTGAGAATGAAATACGTGCAGAAGGCGAAATAGGAGACAGGCATGGCAAAGCGCGTCGGACTGGTCGGGGTGACCGGCTACACGGGAATGGAATTGACCCGCATCCTGCTGGACCACCCGGGGCTGCAGCTGACCCAGGTCACCTCCCGCAAGGAGGCCGGCCAGCCCCTGCGGAAAATTTACCCCTTCCTGCAGGGCACGGAGTTGGGGGACCTGGAGATCACCGCGCCGGACAGCTCCTACCTGGCCGAAAATTGCGACCTGGTCTTCCTGGCCGTTCCCCACGGCACGGCCATGGAGATGGCCGCCGAGCTGCGGGAGAAGGGGGCCAGGGTCGTGGACCTGAGCGCCGACTTCCGCCTGCGCGACCGCGAGGTCTACGAAAGCTGGTACGGCGTGACGCACACCCGCGAGGCCCTGCTGCCCGAGGCCGTCTACGGACTGCCCGAACTCTACGCCGAAAAGATCGCCGGCGCCTCCCTGGTGGCCAACCCGGGCTGCTACCCGACATCGGCCATCCTGGCCCTGTACCCGGCCCTGCAGGCCGGCCTTGTTTCGGCCGACGACCTGGTCATCGACTCCAAGTCCGGCACCACCGGCGCCGGTCGCAAGGCTACGGTGGGCACGCTCTTCTGCGAGGTCTCCGACACCTTCCGGGCCTACAACCTGACCAGGCACCGCCACACCCCCGAGATCGAGCAGGAACTGGGCCTGGCCGCGGGCCGGGAACTCCGCCTGTCCTTCAACACGCACCTTTTGCCCATCAACCGCGGCATCCTGACCACGGCCTACGCCAAGCTCGCGCCGGGCGCGGGATCAGAAGAGGTCCGCGCCTGCTATGAGAGCTTCTACGCCGGGAAGAAGTGGGTCCGGCTGCTGCCGGCCGGGACCCTGCCCGAGACGAGGTGGGTGCGCGGCACCAACTTCTGCGACATCGGCCTGGTCACGGACCCGCGCACGGACCGCCTCATCGCGCTCTCGGCCATCGACAACCTCTGCCGGGGCGCGTCGGGCCAGGCCGTGGCCAACGCCAACCTCATGCTCGGACTGGCCGAGGATGAGGGATTGCCCCGGGCCGCCCTCATGCCGTAGGCAGGGACATGACTGAACCCGAAAAGCTCTACGACCGGATCTTCGTCGCCCGCCAGCCTATTTTCGGCGTCGATATGAAGGTCTGGGGCTACGAGCTCCTCTTCCGGCACGGCGACACGCAGGCGGCCGCCATCACCGACGGCGACCAGGCCACGACCCAGGTCATCGCCGACGGGTTCACCCTGGCCTCGCGCGGCATGCGCAAGGGGACCAAAGCTCTGGTCAATTTCCCGCGCAACGTGCTTGTGGGCGCGGCGGCCTTCGTGCTCCCCCCCGAGCGTTGCGTGGTGGAGATCCTGGAGACGGTGGAGCCCGAGGCCGAAGTCATGGAGGCCTGCCGGGAGCTCAAGAAGCGCGGCTACACCCTGGCCCTGGACGACTTCGTCGGGCAGCCCGGGTTTGAGCCCCTGTGCGAGGTCGCGGACATCATCAAGGTCGACATCCTGCACAAGAAGCCGGCCGAGGTCATGGACATCGTCAAGGGCCTGCGCCCCTACAAGGCGAGGCTTCTGGCCGAGAAGGTCGAGAACCTCGACATGTTCACGGTCTGCAAGCGCCTCGGGTTCGCCTATTTCCAGGGGTATTTCTTCAGCAAGCCCGAGGTCATCCCGGGCCGCAAGCTCTCCTCAAGCCAGACCACGAAGATCAAGCTCCTCAAGGAGCTGAACCAGTCCGACACGGAGCACGACAGGCTGGTGGAGATCATCCAGACGGACCTTTCCATTTCCTACCGTCTCCTGCAGTACATCAACTCGGCCCGCTTCGGCCTGCGGGGCAAGATCGAGTCCATTCAGCGGGCCGTGAACATGCTCGGCCGGCAGAACCTGCGCCAGTGGTTGCAGGTCATCGTCCTGTCCGACATGAACAGTACGGACAAGGCCCAGGAACTGGTGCGCATCTCCGTGCGGCGAGGCCGCTTCCTGCAGCTTCTGGCGGCCGACCGGCCAACCCCCTTCGGCTCCGACAGCATGTTCCTGCTGGGTTTTTTCTCCGTCCTGGACGCCATCCTCGACCAGTACATGGACCAGCTGCTGGAGGAAGTTTCCCTCGATGCCGACATCAAGGCCGCCCTGACCGACCCGAAGAACCCGGCCGCGGTCTGGCTCGGACTCCTCGACGAACTCGATCGTGGCAACTGGGGACGGCTCGAAGCCAGGGCTGCGTCCATGGACATGCCCATGGACCTGGTGGACCGGGCGTCCATCGACGCGGCGGCCTGGACCGACGAGGTCATGGGCGGGGCGTTTTAAGGGCGCGGCTTGAAAATCATCCCGGGCAACTGTAAGGACGACTCTGGAACCCCATGATGGAAGAACAGTACCCGGAACAACTCTACGACAAGATCTGTGTCGCCAGGCACCCCATTTTCACCGCGGATATGCAGGTGTGGGGGTACGAGCTGCTTTTCCGCCATGAAGAGGACATCCAGTCGGCCGTCTTCACGGACGGCGACCAGGCCACAAGCCAAATTATCGCCGACGGCTTCAGCCTGGCCGCGCCAGGGCTGCGTCAGGGATCCAAGGCGCTCATCAATTTTCCGCGCAACGTCCTTGTCGGCGCAGCGCCCTACGTGCTGCCCCCCGAACGCTGCGTGGTGGAGATCCTGGAGTCGGTCCGGCCCGAGCCCGAGGTCATCCAGGCCTGCCACGAGCTGAAGAAGCGGGGCTACGTCCTGGCCCTGGACGACTACGAGGGCGCCCCGGGCCTGGAACCCCTGTGCGAGCTGGTGGACATCATCAAGGTCGACATCCTGCACAAGGCCCCGAAAGAGGTCCGGTCCATCGTCGAAGGGGTTTCGGGATACAAGGCGGCCCTTCTGGCCGAAAAGGTCGAGACCCACGACATCTTCAAGGTCTGCAAGAATCTCGGCTTCACCTATTTCCAGGGCTTCTTCTTCAACCGCCCCGAGATCATCCCCGGCCGCAAGCTCTCGGCCAGCCAAGTCACGAAGCTCAAGCTCCTGAAGGAACTGGGCGCCCTGGACACGAACCCCGACCGCCTGGTGCAGATCATCCAGACGGACCTGTCCATCTCCTACCGCCTGCTCAAATACATCAATTCGGCCTTCTTCGGCCTGCAGGTCGAGGTTACGTCCATCCCACGCGCCGTGGCCATGCTGGGCTGCCAGAACATGCGCCAGTGGCTGCAGGTGGTCATCCTCTCGGACATGAACACCACGGACAAGGCCCAGGAACTGGTCCGCATTTCCGTGCAGCGGGCCCGCTTCCTGCAGTTGCTGGCCATGCGCCACCCCAGTCCCTTCGATCAGGACAGCATGTTCCTGATGGGCTTTTTCTCGCTGCTGGACGCCATCCTGGACCAATCCATGTCGACGGTGTTGGAGGAGATCCCGTTGGACCCCGCCCTGAAGAAGGCGCTGGTAGACCCGACCAGCCCCGACTCGGCCTGGATCGGGCTTCTTGACGAAATCGACAGGTGCAACTGGGCCAGACTGAACGGCAAGGCTGCGCAGATGGGGCTGTCCATGGCGCTCATCAGCAGGCTGTCCGCCGAGGCCTCGGCCTGGGCCAACGAGGTGCTGACCTGAAACGCAGCACCCGCAACCCGGCACGTCCCGGCCACGTGCCGTCCCACCGGAAGCCCCATGCCTGAAATGCAGCTCCCGCCAGTTCTCTTCCACGCCGCGGCCCTTATCCTGGGTCTGTGCCTGGGCAGCTTCTACAACGTCTGCGTCCACCGCTACCTCACGGGGCAGTCCGTGGTCAGCCCCGGCTCCCACTGTCCTGCCTGCGGGCACGTCCTGTCCTGGTGGGAGAACATCCCGGTCCTGTCCTACGTGCTGCTCGGCGCCAGATGCAGGTCCTGCCGGGGGCGCATCCACTGGCGTTATCCGGCCGTCGAACTCCTGTCCGGGCTGCTCTCCCTGCTTTTCGCCCTGAAATTCGGCCCCACCCTGCAGTGGGCCGTGTACATGGTCTTTCTCGGCATCTTCCTGGTGGCCAGCTTCATCGACCTCGACTCCTTCATCCTGCCGGACATCCTGACCTGGCCAGCCGCCGCATTGGCCCTGACCACCCCGCTTTACCTGCCCGCTGAATGGCTGGACACGGCGCTGGGGAGTCTGTGCGGAGCGGGCGTCTTTCTCCTGCTGCAGCAGGCCTACCTGCGCCTGCGAGGTCTCGACGCCCTGGGCACCGGGGACATCAAGCTGATGCTCAGCCTCGGGGCCCTGACCGGCCTGTCCCGCCTCCCCCTCATGATCCTGCTCGCCGCGGTCTCGGCCCTGCTCGTGGCCGTGGTCTACATGCGCCGCCCCGACGCCCAGGGCATGCGCACGGCTGTGCCGTTCGGCCCCTTCCTCTGCCTCGGCGCCGTGCTGACGCTGCTCTGGGGCGACGCACTTCTGAACTGGATTCTGTACCTGTAGCGACTGCAACAGCGGCTTGATGCGCCGCTCGCGGCCCCGGCGCATCCGCGAGCGGGTTGATCAATCAATGTATTGTTTGGCTGAACAATTTATATGCGTACGAGTAAAAGATTGCTCGGTTGATCAAATAAGCGCTTTTATATTGACCTATTGCCCCTCTTTTGGATAGCCAAGCGTTTTGCAAAAATCCCGAGGATTTTTGTTCACATTCTCCTTGTCCCTGCTCCTTTCGTGGGAAGTCGTCAGTCGGTCCTGCCGGCTGAACTTATACTGGCGTCTATGGTGACTGGACAAAATTGCAAGGAGGTTTTTTGCCTATGCTAGCCCCGCAACTGATAGGGATTAGCATCGCCCTGCCGTTCATCGCGGCAGTGTTGTGTCTGATCAATGTCAAACCCCTGAGGTCCGCGCTGGTTATTGGAACCGGCGTGGTCGTCTCCGTCGCATCGCTCGCGCTGGTGCAGTCGGGGGCGATTTCCTTCACGCCCGAGAGTTTTCTCGGGATCAACCCCGACAGCCTGATCGCGGTGCTCGACTTCGCGCTCCTGTTCGTCATCCTGGGAATCGCCTACCGGATGAAGAACAAGCTCATCGCCGTCCTGACCCTGCTGCAGATCGTGCCCCTGGCCTTTCTCGAACTGTTCATGCACCCCGGCGAGAACATGGGTCCCGCACTCTACGTGGATCAGTTCTCCATGATCATGTGCATGGTCATCTCCATCGTCGGGTCGCTCATCTGCGTGTACGGCCTGGCCTACATGAAGGAGCACGAGCACCATCTGAAGCTGGCTACGTCCAGGCAGGGGCGTTTCTTCTTCTTCATGGTTCTATTCCTGGGCGCCATGAACGGCCTGGTTTTCTCCAACAACCTGCTGTGGCTGTACTTTTTCTGGGAAGTGACGACGTTCTGCTCGTTCATGCTCATCAAGCATGACGACACCGAGATCGCGGTCAAGAACGCCACCCGCGCCCTGTGGATGAACATGCTGGGCGGCGTGGCCTTTGTCCTGGCCCTCGTCATCTTCCGTTCCCAGGGCCTGCCCCTGTCCCTGCAGGAGATCATCACCGCCGAATCCGCCTCCAAGCTGATCCTGCTGCCCGTGGGCCTCTTGTGCTTCGCTGGCTTCACCAAGGCCGCCCAGCTCCCCTTCCAGAGCTGGCTGTGCGGCGCCATGGTCGCCCCGACGCCCATCTCCGCGCTGCTGCACTCGAGCACCATGGTCAAGGCGGGCGTGTACCTGGTCATCCGTCTGGCCCCGGCCTTCGCCGGCACGGTCTTCAGCAAATACGTGGCCCTGTTCGGCGCCGTGACGTTCCTGGGAGCCGCGGTCCTGGCCCTGTCCCAGAGCAACGGCAAGAAGATCCTGGCCTATTCGACCATCAGCAACCTCGGCATGATCGTGGCCTGCGCAGGCATCAACACCCCGGCGGCCATGTCGGCCGCGGTGCTCCTGATCGTCTTCCACGCCATCTCCAAGGCCCTCATGTTCCTGTGCGTCGGCACCATCGAGCAGCACATCGGCAGCCGCGACATCGAGGACATGCGCGGGCTGATCAGTGTCATGCCCCGTACGACCATGGTCGCCGTGATCGGCATCGTGACCATGTTCCTGCCGCCCTTCGGCGCCCTGCTGTCCAAGTGGATGGCCGTCGAGGCTTCGGCCCATCTGCCGCTGGTCGTGCTCATGCTGGCCGTCGGCTCGGCCCTGACCATGGTCTTCTGGGGCCGCTGGCTCGGGCTGCTCATGACCTCGGTGGTGCCGGACAAGGCTCCGCAGGCCGAGTCCCAGCCCTGCCTGATCCGTCTGCCGCTCCTGGCCCTGGCCGTGGCGGCCGTGCTGATCAGCTTCGTGGCCCCGGGCCTCTACACCTCCATGGTGCTGCCGGTCCTGGAGCGCTTCTACGACACCGACCTCTACATCTCGGCCCGTGGCGTCATCTCCAACAACATCGGCATGTTCGCCCTGTACCCGGTGTTCGTGGTCATGACCCTGGGCGTCATCTACGCGGTGCGCGCCTCGTCCTCCAAGCGGCTCATCAAGCGCGGCTCCTATGTCACCCCGTACGTCTGCGGCCTGCAGGACCCCGGCGACGCGCGCAAGCTCGGCTTCAAGGGACCCTTGGGCGTCTGGGCCGACTTCAAGACCTCGAACTGGTACATGGAAAACCTCATTGGCGAATCCCGGATCACCGGGTGGATCAACCTGGTCGCCATCGGCATTCTGATCATCTTGCTGGCGGGGGTGTTCTAAATGGACTTCAAGACTATTAGCTTCGTCATCCTGGCAATTATTCTGGCACCTCTCGCCGGCGGCCTGCTGGCCGGCATCGACCGCCGCCTCACCGCCTGGTTCCAGGGCCGCTTCGGGCCGCCGATCCTGCAGCCCTTCTACGACGTCATCAAGCTGCTGGGCAAAGAGCCCCAGGTCGTCAACTACTGGCAGATCTTCTGCGTGCACATGTACCTGGTCGCCTCGATCCTGTGCGTGGCCCTCTTCGCCATGCAGGCCGACCTGCTCATGATCTTCTTCGTCATGACCATCGGCGCGGTATTCATGGTCGTTGGCGCTCTGGCAGTTCCGTCGCCCTACTCCCAGCTCGGCGCCCAGCGCGAGCTGATCCAGATGCTGACCTACGAGCCGCTTCTGATCATCGTCTTCGTCGGCATCTACTTCGTCACCGGCAGCTTCAAGATCGACGCCATCCTGGACTACGAGCGCCCGATCTTCCTCATGCTCCCGCTCTTGTACCTCGTGCTGACCTTCGCGCTGACCATCAAGCTGCGCAAGTCGCCCTTCGACATCTCGGCCAGCCACCATGCCCACCAGGAACTAGTGCGCGGCGTGCTGACCGAATACTCCGGGCCCTATCTGGCCATTCTGGAAATCGCCCATTGGTACGACATCGTGCTCATCCTGGCCATCTGCAGCCTGTTTTGGAGCACGAGCTGGATCGGCCTGGTGATCCTGCTGGCCGTGACCTACATGGCCGAGATCATCATCGACAACGTGACGCCCAGAATGACGTGGAAATGGATGCTGACCTACGTGTGGGCAGTGGGCATCAGCCTGTCCTTCTTCAACATGGCGCTTCTGTACGCCAAGTCCTTCTAAGTACCAACGGAGTTCAGATATGGGCTTTTTTCAAGATCTGCTGCACACATCCCGGGTGAAGTCTCCGTGGCTCATCCATTTCGACTGCGGGAGCTGCAACGGGTGCGACATCGAGGTGCTGGCCTGCCTCACCCCGGTGTACGACGTCGAGCGCTTCGGCATCCTGAACATCGGCAACCCCAAGCACGCCGACATCCTTGTCGTCTCCGGCACGGTCAACCCCCGAAACGCCAAGGCTCTGAAGAACATCTACGACCAGATGCCCGACCCCAAGGCCGTCATCGCCATCGGCGCGTGCGGCACCTCGGGCGGCGTGTTCCGTGAGGCCTACAACGTCCTGGGCGGCATAGACAAGGTCATCCCGGTGGATGTCTACGTCCCCGGCTGTCCCTCCAAGCCCGAGGCCATCATCGACGGCGTGGTCCTGGCCCTGGAGAAGCTCAAGAAGCGCCGGCCCGAAAAGGACACGGAGCCGCTGGTGGCCGACCTCAAGAAGGCCAGGGAGTTTTACGAAAATCGCGAAGACCGTCAGGTCACGAGGTAAGATATGGCATTTGAAACCACAAATCTGGAGAAGAGCCAGCTCGCATCCGAAGTCCAGTCCCTCAAGAACAAGGGGTACCGCTTCGTGACCATGAGCTGCGTTGATCTGGGCGACAGCTTCGACCTGCTGTACCACTTCGACCTGGACCTGAAGCTGACGCACCTGCGCCTGAACGTGGCCAAGGCGGACAGGGTGGTGCCGAGCATTTCCGGCATCTATTTCGCCGCCCTGATCATCGAGAACGAGACCCAGGACCACTTCGGCATCACGTTCGAAGGCATTGCCCTGGATTTCGGCGGGCATTTCTATCTGGAGGAGGAAGTGAAGAAGTTCCCCTTCTGCAAGTTCACGGTCAACAAGGCCGAATCAGCCGGGGAGGGAGCATAGCATGGCGACCATCGTACCTTTCGGCCCCCAGCACCCGGTTCTGCCCGAACCGCTGCACCTCAAGCTCGTCCTCGAGGACGAGATCGTCAAGGAAGCCCTGCCGACCCTGGGCTACGTTCATCGAGGCCTGGAGACTCTGGCCTCCATCCGCGACATGGACCAGATGGTCCAGATCGTCGAGCGCGTGTGCGGCATCTGCAGCTGCATTCACGCCCACACCTACTGCATGTGCATTGAAGGCCTGATGGGCATCGAGGTCCCGCAGCGCGCGGACTTCCTGCGCGTCATCTGGTCCGAGCTGCACCGCATGCACTCGCACCTGCTGTGGTTGGGCCTGCTGGCCGACGCCTTCGGCATGGAGAGCATGTTCATGCACGCCTGGCGCATCCGCGAACGCGTCATGGACGTCATGGAGGCCACGGCCGGCAACCGCGTCATCATCTCCGTCAACAAGATCGGCGGCGTGCGCCGCGACATGAGCCCCGAGCAGCTGCGCTGGGTCGTGCAGGTCGTGGACGAGCTGGAGCAGGAACTGGACAAGATCAAGGCCGTCCTGACCAACGACTACACCGTCAAGAAGCGCACCGTGGGCGTCGGCGTGCTGACCTACCAGCAGGCCTACGAACTGGGCGCGGCCGGCCCGCAGCTGCGCGGTTCCGGCGTGGCCCAGGACATGCGCATGCTGGGCTACGGCGCCTACAAGTACGTCGACTTCGCGCCGGTGGTGGAGAAGGACGGCGACAGCTGGGCCCGGACCATGGTCCGCTTCCGCGAGCTGTACCAGTCCATCGACATCGTGCGCCAGCTCATCGCCAAGATCCCGGACGGCGAAATCGCCGCCAAGGTCAAGGGCAAGCCCACGGGCGAGATCGTCTGCCGTTCCGAGCAGCCCCGCGGCGAGCTGATGTATTACGTCAGGGCGACCGGGGACAAGTATCTGGACCGCGTCCGCATCCGCACCCCCACATTCGCCAACGTGCCGCCGCTCTTGGCGATGCTCCCCGGCTGCGAAATGGCCGACGTGCCGATTATCGCTCTGTCCATCGATCCCTGCATCAGCTGTACGGAACGTTAAGGAGGCCCCATGTTCGATATGACAGCGACCGTGCTCAGGAACTTCCTGAGCAAGACACATACGCGGCTCTACCCGTTCCAGGTCCGGGAGACCTTCGAGAACGTGCGCGGCAACCTCGACATCAGGATCGAGGAATGCATCATGTGCGGCATGTGCCAGAAGAAGTGCCCCTCGCAGTGCATCACCGTGAACAAGGACGCCAAGACCTGGGAGGTCGACCCGTATTCCTGCGTGTACTGCGGCATCTGCGTGGACCACTGTCCCACCAGCTGCCTGTTCATGCACAAGGATTACCGCAAGCCGGCCAAGGTCAAGGAAAACAACCAGCAGGTCCAGCTGAAAGGGCCCGAAAAGAAAAAGAAAGCCCAGGAGTGATCCCGGGCGTTTCAATCGACGATGCAAGGCCGCTCCCGCGAGGGGGCGGCCTTTTTTCACGGCAGGTAGGCCTTGGCGATGAGGTAGAGGTCGGCGAAGGGTACGCCGGACTTGATGGCCGACATCATGTGCATGGACAGGTCCATCTTCAGTTCCGTGGCCTCCAGGATCTCCTTCTTGACCAGATTCAGGCGGAACTTGACGAAGTCGTAGTCGAACCCGTCGCGGATGAGGGCCAGCCCGTCCTTGAAGTACTGGGAGGAAATGAACTCCTGGTAGTCCAGCAGGGATTCCACCCCGCTGCGCCTGGCCAGCATGCAGTAGAAGATGAGGTTGATGATCAGGGCTTCGATCTTGAGCTTGTGGTCGATGTTCAGGAACTTGGCCTTGTTGAGCTCGGAGTTGTCCAGGTTCTTGAGCATGACCTGGGCCACGTCGAAGACCTGCTTCTCGAAGATCGGCGCGATGTGGAACTTGGACAGGAAGCGGATCATGACCTTCTGCGGGTTCTCCTTGGACACGATGCCCAGAAGCCCGATGGCCATGAGGACGTACTTGCGGTGCAGTTCGGCCAGGATGTTCCGCTTGCGCACCTGCGCCAGATCTTCGCAGCGGGAGGCGGGGAAGGACGAGGCGGCCAGCTCCAGCAGGAAGCGCACGTGGGGCTCGCGTGTGTGGCGGGCCTCCTCAAGCAGGAAGCCGTCGTCCTTTTTCCTGGAATCGAGGGTTTTTTTTACGGAGAGCCAGAAGGCGGCCACGCCTTCGACGGGCATCTCCATGAGGTCGAACTCCTTGGGCGCCTCGATGGCGCGGGCGCTGGCCCCGAGGAGGAGCTGCGAAACCTGGTCGTTGATGTTCCCCGCGCCGCTCATGGGGCTAGTCGAAGCAGAATTCGAGGGTGAAGGTCCCGGCTTCGCAGGAGAAGGGGATGGCGATGGCCAGGGCCGAGGTCATGTGGGCGATGGTGTGGTTGTCGCCCATGATGACGGACGGCGTGGAGCCCTGGAGCTTCAGGCCCATGTCGACCAGGCCGACGCGGGCCTGGCCGGAGATCATGTTGGTGATCTCGCCCACGGCGTCCTGCACGTCCTGCAGGATGTCCTCGATGGCGTCGCCGAGCATCTGCTTGACGATGTGCACGGCGGTCTTGCGGTCGAAGGAAATGGAAAAGGTGCCGTGCTTGTCGCCGGTGATGCCGATCACGGCCGACACGTCGCCGCGGGCCATCTTGTCCTTCTTGATGTAGGGCGTCCCGGCGACGACGTCGAGGGCGGCCATGGCGGCGAGCACGTCCTTGGTGGCTTTGATGAAGGGCTTGGCCAATGCTGGGTCCATTTGGGTCTCCTTGGGGCGCGTGAACTGAGAAGACTTCACACCGTGAAATCTCATAAGGACAATTCGTGTCCGTGGTCAACTCCCGGCGCAGGCGCGGCGCGGATGCGCCGGGAGTTGACCGAAACGGCCCGGGGGCGCAATGATCCTTGGGGTCTGCATATCACCGAAAAGGAGTTCGACGTGGACAAAAGTCTGGAGCGGAGGGTGCTTGAGCACCTGTGCCGGGTCTATGGCTTCGGCCTGGACGAAGTGCGGGAATTGTACGCCATCGGGCGCGACACGGTCGGAGAGACGTTGCGTCGCCTCGATGAGGCTCTGGCCCGCGACGGCTGGTCTGAGATGGCCGACGCGGCCCACATGCTGAAGGGGACCCTGTTCAACATGGGCTTGCAGGAACTGGGCGACGCGGCCCGGAACCTGGAGCTGGCCGCCAAGGAGGGGCGCCTCGACGAGGCCCGGGGGCTCCATGCCGAACTGGGCCATTGGCTGCAGGAATTCCGCGCTCCTGCCGCAGACGTCTAGTCGTGGTGATGGTGCGGCTCGTTTCCCAGGGGATGGGCGTGCACGTGGCGGTGCGGCAGGTGGGGGATGTCGGTCAGCAGGCTGCCGTCCTTGATGGTCATGAACCGTGTCGTGGTCTGCGCCAGGAAGTCCCAGTCGTGGGAGATGATGATGCGCGCCGTGGGCAGGGCGCCCAGGATTTCGATGATGCGCTCCCGGGTCTGCGGGTCCAGGCCGTTGGTCGGCTCGTCCAGGAGCAGGACGCTCGGCCGCATGGACAGGACCGTGGCCAGGGAGACGAGCTTCTTCTCGCCGCCCGAAAGACGGTGGGTCAGACGGCTTCCGAAGCCCGCAAGGCCCAGTTCCCGCAGGGTATCCTCCGCTCGATCCCTCGCCTCGTCGGCCGACAGCCCGAGGTTCAGGGGGCCGAAGGCCACGTCGTCGAGGACCGTGGGGTTGAAGAGCTGGTCCTCGGCGTTCTGCATGACCAGGCCCACTTCGCGGCGCAGGGCGCGGAACTGCCTTTCGCCGCTCACGGGGACGCCGTGGAAGAGCACCCTCCCCGTCGAAGGCGCCGCGAGGCCCATGATGATATGGAAAAGGGTCGTTTTGCCGCTGCCGTTGGATCCGTAGAGGCCGATCTTGCGGCCGGGTTCGAAGGCGAAGTTCACGTCGCGCAGGACCTCGCGCCCCGAAGGGTAGGCGAAGGACACGTTTTCCAGGGCGAAAAGGGACGGTTCAGACACCAAGGGCCTCCGGGTACAGGTCCATCACGGTGAGCGCGGCCGTGGCCGCCAGCCAGAACAGGGCGAAGAGTGCGTCGCGGGTCCTGGCCCGGAAGCGTACCACGGATGCGAAGCGTCCGGAGAACCCGCGCAGGACCATGGCCTGGTAGACGCGACCTGAACGGTCGAAGCTGCCGACCAGGACCATGGCCAGCAGATGGGCGATGGTCCGGTAGCTGTGCATGCCGGTCCGGGGTGCGAAGCCGCGCAGCCTGGCCGCCGTGATCAGCCGCCGCCATTCGTCGGCGATGACGTGCAGGTAGCGATAGGTGAAGAGGAAGAGAAAGACCAGCTTGGGCGGCACGCCCAGACGGTCCATGGCGTGTCCCATGGTCGGGGCGTTCATGGTCGCGGCTAGGGCCAGGAAGGCCAGCAGGATGGCGTTGGACTTGAGGGTCACGAGCCAGGCCAGGGCCACGCCCTCGCGGCTGAAGGAGAGGGGCCCCACGGTCAGCAGTTCCTGACCGGGCATGGTTGCGGGCACCGTGGCCCACAGAAAGAGGATGAAGGCGTTGACCACGGCCAGGCGCCTGACCAGCAGGAGCGCCGGCGGCCGGCTCAGGGCGAGGACCGTCGCGGCCAGGAGCAGGGCGGCGCCTGCGGCGGCCGGCGCTTTCAGGAGCGCCACGCAGACGGAAAAAAAGGTTGCCGCGGCCAGGCGCACCCTGGGGTCGAGCCCGTGCACGGGGGAGTCGCCGCAGGCGAAAGGCTCGTCAAACACGGGACCGGCCCTTGAAATATGCGGCCAGGCCGACGATTCCGAAGATCCAGCCGATGCCGCCGATGATTTCCCGCATGCCCGGGCCCTCCTCCGTCCGTTCCAGCACGGCGCGCCTGATGGGCGCGAGCTTGGCGTCAAGGGCCGCGTTCACGATTTCCTCCACGTCGCCGCGCGACAGCGCCCCGGGCCCTTCGGCGTTGTCGGGCGCGGTCCGCTCCGGGGCGACGGTCGGCTGCGCCGCACCCGCCCCTTCGGCTGATTCCGAACCTGAGGGCATGAACTCCGCGGCGTCCACAACCCACTCGTTCTGATGGCCTTCCCCGGCCCGCAGCACGATGCGCAGTCCGGAAGCCGTCCGTTTGGCCGCTTCGGGCACCGGAAAGCGGAAGTGGCCGTCTTCGTCCGTTTCCCCGGTCAGCAGGGTTTCTCCGCTCTGCAGGCTCAGCACCTCGATGGCCCCGCGGTTGACCCGCTTGGACTTGCTGTAGCTGCACTCGACCACCACGTCTCCACCCTCGACATAGGCGAAAACATTGACCCTGTGGGCCAGGGCCGCGGTATGGGTCAACAGGGCGAGGACAAGGGGCAGCAGAATGCGGCGCATGGGGCTTCTCCTCAATGCGGTTCAGGTGAGGTTCAGAAGTTCCGGCCGCACTCGGGCCAGAAAGGACACGGCCAGCGCGGTGACGATCCCTTCCGCGATCATGACCGGAATGTGGGCAACGAAGAGGATGCGCGCGGCCTGCAGAAAGCCTTCGCTGGTGAAGGACAGGGACAGGGCGGTCAGCAACCCGGCCCCGGCCACGGACAGGGCTCCGCAGCAGAACGCGCCCGCGGTGCGCAGCCGGGCGTTTCGCGTCAGCAGGGGCCGCAGCAGGTAAAAGCACAGCACGGCCGGGAAGGCCATGTTGAAGGTGTTGACCCCCAGAACCGTGAAACCGCCGTATTGGAAAAGTACGGACTGCAGGACCAGGGCCACGAGGATGGCCGGGAAGGCTGCCCAGCCCAGGATCGCGCCCAGGAGGCCGTTCAGGATGAGGTGGGCGCTGGCCGGGCCGATGGGCACATGGATGAGGGAGCCGACGAAAAAGGCCGCGGACAGGATGGCCACGGTCATGAGCCGGTCGTAGTCGAGGTGGCGCAGGCCCACGGCCGTTCCTGCGGCGGCCAGGGCCGCGCCGGCGCCCAGGATGGCGGGGGAGAGGACTCCTTCGGAAATGTGCACGATCGGCTCCCGCAGTCTCCGGCCCGTTACGGCCGTGTGTCGGACCCGCCGGGAGGGTTGCCGGCGGGTCGGGGTGAACGCATCTGTCGAGGCAGTCGTGTAGCCCTACTTGCGCATGGGTTCAAGAAATTCCGTCCACAGCACGGCTCCGAGTTCCACGTCCTTGGGCGAGCCGTCGTGGTCCATCTTCGCGTCAGCCGTGTTCAGGGCGGCGAAGCCCCACCAGCCGGCAAAGGGCACGCCGTAGGTGAACACGCCGCCCTCGTCGGCCTTGACGACCTGGGTGATCATGTAATCGTTGGGGGCTTCACGCTTGCCGTCCCGGTTGTAGAACTCCACTTCGACCATGGCTCCGGGCACGGGCTTGCCGTCGAGGAGCACCTGTCCCTGGAAGACGTTGCCCACGTAATTGCCGAAGGGGCGGGTCAGGGGCACGATCTCGGTCTTGAGGCCCAGGGGGCGGTCCCAGCCCTCCTCTTCGCCGAAAGCCGGCACGACGGTCTTGGTGATGTGGACGATGAAGCAGTCCTCAGCCGGCTCCCAGTAGGGCTTGGGCTCCATGACGAACTGGTACACGCCGGGCTTCGTGACGGCGTAGCCGGCGCTCCAGGCCTCGTTGCCCATGACCTTTGCAGGTTTCAGGGCAGGCAGCAGGTCCGCGGATTCCCCGTCGGCGAAGACCTTAAAGGATGCGGGGGAGGCCAGCGGCATGCCGACCATTTCCATGGGGTGGGAAAAGGACAGGGTCAGGGTCAGGGCCGCGTCCTTCTTGTCCGCGACGCTGCCCGCGGAGGGAATGAGCATGCCGAAATGCGCCAGGGCCGAGTTGGCGGCGCAGAAGACCAGGGTGAAACAGAGCAGAAAGATTCTCATCATCGCGGCGCACCTCCTGTCCCGGGTACGTGCGTGGAATACGGTTCGCCCCGGAAATCACGTTGGAAGAGTATTGAATTCAAGAAAGAGCCGAAAGGATAACACCGAAAATCAAATCATAACACTGGCGGATGAACTACTGCCGAAACAAGATTGTTGTCAATCATGATTTTGAGGGGTTGCGTTACAAAGAGGCGTGAACGCAGGCCGTCTGGATGTGGCGGTTCATCCGGGCGACCTGCGGACGTTTCATGCGGGTTTCTTGGATTTGGGACGCCGTGCGGGAGGGCTGCCCGCGGGCCTTCCTGCCTGCGCGGGCTTGCGGCTGGACGGGGAGCCGGGTCTGTCGGCGTCGGGCCGTCTTGCGGTCGGTTTGGCATGGCCGCCGGATTTTTGGTTCGGGTTTTGCTGCTGCTTGTCGGCAGATTCTCCGTGCCTGGCTTCCGGGCGACGCGGCCCTTTCCCGGATTTTGGGGCTGATGGCTCGGATTTCCGGATTGTCTGGGCCTTGCCTGGCGTGCGCGGTGAACCGGGGGCCGCCGGTCCGCGTTTGCGCGGCGCAGGGGCCAGGGGCTGCGCACCGGACGCGTCGGACGGCGCCAAGGCGCCGCGCACCATGCGTACGGGCTCCATGGCGATGTCGAGTTCCTCGGCATAGCGTCTGGCCAGGCGGGTTTCGGGCTCGGTCAGCAAGGTCAGGACGAGCCCGGCGGCCCCGGCGCGGCCGGTTCGTCCGGCGCGGTGCAGGTAGTCCCGGCTCTGGCTCGGGGCGTCGAGGTTGACCACCAGCTCCACGTCCGCAATGTCCAGGCCGCGGGCCGCGATGTCCGAGGCGATGAGCACCCGGGCCTTGCCCCTGCGGAAGCTGTCCAGGGCGGCCTGGCGCTCGAACTTGTCCCTGGCCCCGTGCAGGTCGGCCACGGCCAGCTGGTGATAGTCGAGGCGCTCGGAGATGCGTTCGGCGCTGGCCCCGCGGTGCACGAAGACGAGGGCGCGGCTGGGTTCGAGGCCGCGCAGGGCCTTGCGCAGCCACTCGATCTTGTCCCGCTCCTCGCACACGAGGTAGCAGTGGCGGATGGTGGGGCTGATGCTTGCCTGCACGCGCACGAACTTGAGGTCCGGGGCCAGGCCCTTGGCGATGCGGGTCGTGGCCGGGCCTTCGGTGGCCGAGACGAAGACGAAGCGCGTCTGCGGCCCCAGTTCGCCGGTGATGCGCCGCACATGTTCGAGCCCTTCCTCGATGAGCAGGCGGTCCGCTTCGTCGAGCACCAGCCAGGCCGTGTCGCGCAGCTTCAGCTTGCCCAGGTCCAGGAGGTGGGTGATGCGTCCGGCCGAACCGACGACGATGTGCGGCTTTTTCTTCAGCCCCTCGATCTGCCGGCTGGCGGCCGCGCCGCCGATGAGGGACTGGACTCTGACCCCGAGGCCGGCCTCCGCCGACAGCTCCTTGGCCACGCGGTTGATCTGCATGGCCAGCTCGTGGGTCGGGGCCAGGATCACGGCCTGCACGTGCGGGCTTTGCGGGTCGATGCCCGCCAGGATGGGCAGGAGATAGGCCAGGGTCTTGCCCGACCCGGTTCGGGAGACGAGCATGGCCGATTCGCGGGCGGCCAGGACGGGCAGGGCGGCCTCCTGCACTGGCAGGGCTTCGCGCAGCCCGCGTGCGGCCAGGGCTTGAACAAGCGGGATGGGTAATCCGAGTGATTCGAATGACATAGATTTCCTTTGGGTCCGGCTTACTGCCGGAGGATGAAGGCGGCGGGTTCGTTTCCCGCGCCCGGCGAGGAGAGATCCGGCGGGCGCGCTATTCGGCCTTTAACTGTTCGGGCGTCCAGGTCTGGACTTTGTTGCGGCCGGAATTCTTGGCCTGGTACAGGGCCTGGTCGGCTTGTTCAAGGAGTATGTCCATGCTGCCGTCCCCTTCCTCGGGCGAGGGGATCGTGGTCACGACGCCGATGCTCAGGGTCACGCAGGGCGCTGCGTCGGACCCGGAGTGCTCGATGCGCAGATCCCGAACGGCCTGCGCCAGGACCCCGGCGATGTGCCCGGCCCCTTCGGCGTCGGTGCCCGGCAGGATCACGGCGAACTCCTCCCCGCCGTACCGGGCCAGCAGGTCGGCCGGACGCTGCATGTGCAGCTGCATGACAGCGGCCACGCCGATGAGGCACATGTCGCCCTGCTGGTGCCCGTAGGTGTCGTTGTAGTTCTTGAAATGGTCCACGTCGGCCAGCATGATGGACAGGGGTGCCTGCTCGCGCATGGCCCGTCGCCATTCCTGCTTGAGGTAGACGTCGAACATGCGACGGTTGGCGATGCCGGTCAGGGCGTCGTTCAGGGAGAGCTGCGTGAGCTGTTCGTTGGCCCGCTGGAGTTCCACGGTGCGGTCGCTGATGGTCTGGACCAGGGAATCGAGGCTCTTGGCCAGGACTCCGATCTCGTCCTTGCGCTCGAGCCCCAGGCGCAGGGAATAGTCACCCTCCTCCTGCAGCTTGACGGCATGGTCGGTCAGACGCTTCAGGGGCCTCAGGACCACGGCCTGCATCATCAGGTTCAGGATCACGAGCACGGTCACGCCGGAACCGATGACCAGAAAGACGGCGTAACGGATGCTGGCGAGGCCCTTGCGGGTGGTCTCGCGGGGAAAGAGGTACTGGACCCCGAAAAGGGTTTCGCCGGTTTCGTCCTGGTATCCTGCACAGGACACCATGTTCCCGCCTTCGGTTTTGGTGAAGTAGTGCAGGTCGCCGACGGTCATGGGCTTCATGCCGGCCGTGCGGCAGAGCATCTTCGACGTGTCGAAGGGGGCGACGATTTCGAAGGACAGGCGGGTCTGCTCCTTCAGGGTCTCGAGCATGGCTTGGTTCAGGAAGCGTCCCATGATCAGGAAGCCGTTGGAGGGGCCCGACCCGTCGGAGCGCAGAATTTCCCGGGAGGCGAAGAGCATGGGCCCGGCTTCGGTGTTGAATATGCCCCTGTTGCCCCTGCCGCCTTCGGGAGAGGGGTGCACGGAGAGCGTCGTGTGCTTCAGGTCGATGTGTCCCCCGTCCATGAAGCCGAGCTGCAGCGTCGTCTTTTCCTCCAGGTCGCGGACGCGGCTCCAGACGATGTTGCCTCTGGTGTCGCAGAAGGCGATCATGTTCAGGGAGATGTTGTCCAGGGAATCGTCGCTCAGGTTGCTTTCGATGAAGCGCTCGGAGCCAGTGGCCATGAAGTCGTGGGAATCGTTCCACGTCGCCCAGTCGCGGCACAGACGCCCCACGTGGTAGGTTTCGCGGTCGATGGCGTGGAAGATGCGCTGCAGGTTCTCGCCGGCTTCCCGATATTCCAGCTCCAGGAAACTGGGGTAGATGATGAAGCGCTGGATAATGAAATCCGCAGCTCCAAGGGCGGCGAAGAGAACGAAGATGATGAGGAAGACCTTGGTTCTGATGGACATAGGGACTCCTTGAACCGTTTGAGCGCTGCGTTTCCCTCGCTATCCGAGTTCTCCCCGAGGGACAAGCGGGAAGAAGCAAAGGCTTGCGTTTCCTGCGCAACACGGCGTAAGGCCCATGCGTCCGCCCGGCTTTGCGCCCGGGCCGCCATCCTCTGCGGATAAGGAAGATGCTCGAACTCGTCACCGTCGCCACCATCACCATCCTGGCCGTCATCAGCCCCGGCGCGGATTTCGCCATGGTCACCCGCAACAGCATGGTCATCTCCAGGCGGGCCGGAGTGCTGACCGCCGCCGGCATCTCCCTGGGCGTGCTGGTCCATGTGGCTTATAGCCTTCTGGGGGTGGGACTCGTCATTTCCCGGTCGGAGATGCTTTTCAGCCTGATCAAGTATCTGGGCGCAGCCTATCTCGTCTGGCTCGGCATCGGCATGCTTCGGGCCATGCCCGCGGCGCCCGGCGCGGTGCCCTTGCCGCCCCTGTCCGACCTCGGCGCCCTGCGCCGCGGTTTTCTGACCAACGCCACCAACCCCAAGACCACCCTCTTCGTGGTCAGCCTGTTCACACAGGTGATCAGCCCACGGACACCCCTGCCGGTCCAACTCGGCTACGGGGCGTTCATGTCCCTGGCCCATTTGGCGTGGTTCGTCCTGGTGGCCCTGGCCTTTTCCTCCGTTCCGGCCCAGCGGGTCGTCGCCTCGGCCCGGCACCACGTGGAGCGGGGCATCGGCGGCGTCCTAGTCTGCCTGGGCCTGACACTGGCCCTGGCCTCGCTGCGGCAGGCGTGAGGGCCCCATCGCACAAGGAGAAATCATGGCTGCTGAATTGAAGCCCGAGGTGAGCTTCGAAGAATCCTTCGCCCTGCTCGACGCCCGTCTCGGGCGCATCGTCGAGGCCGAGCCCTGCGCCGAGACCCCCAAGCCGACGTACAGGATGGTCATCGATTTCGGCAAATACGGGCGCCGCACGAGCTACGGGAGGTTCACCTCCCACCCCGTGGACGAGGTCGTGGGGCGGCTGGTGTTCGGAGTGCTCAACTTCCCGGCTCGGCAGATGGGGCCGGTCGTCTCGGAAGCCCTCGTGCTCGGCGTGCAGTATCCGGGCAAGGACAGCGGCGAGGCGACCTTCGTCTCGCCGGCCGTGAACGCCAAGCTCGGCAGCAAGCTCTTCTAGGCCGCGCCGATGAAACCCTACCTCTACGCCATGGGCGCGGTGCTCTGCTGGGCCAGCCTGCCGGCGGCAACGGGCAGCGGCCTGGACGGCCTCTCGGTGCCGGAGCTGCTGTTCTTCAGCTTCGTGCCGGCCGCGCTGTATTTGACCGCTCAGGAAATGGTCATCTCGAAGCGCGCGGCCATCCCCTGGCCTTCTCCCCGCATGGCCGCCCTGGGGCTCGTCGGCATCTTCGGCTACCATGCGGTCTACTACCTGGCCCTGGACCACGCGCCTCTGGTGGAGGGGGCCATTCTGACGACGACCTGGTCCTTCTGGATCGTGGTCTTTTCCTCGGTCCTGGCCAAGCGCCGCCTGTCAATGCCGGTGCTGGCCGTGGCCCTGGCCGGGCTCCTGGGGGCGGGGCTGGTCGTGTCCGGCGGCAGAAGCCTGCAGTTCGACCCGCGCTATCTCCCCGGCTACGCCCTGGCCCTGTGCTGCGGGCTGATCTGGAGCGGCTTCTCCGTTGCCCTGTCCCGGTTGCGGCCCACCGGGGACTACATGCCCGCCTTCACCGTCCTGGCCGCGGCCTGCTCGACCGCGGTCTACGCCGCCGGCGCCCCCCAGGGACTGCCGCCGGCCGGAGCCCTGCTCTCGGCCCTGTATCTGGGGCTCGTGCCTCTGGGCCTGTCCTTCACCCTCTGGAACCGGGCCGTGACCACGGGCAACATGACCGTCATCGGCTACCTCTCCTACCTCACCCCGCCCCTGGCCGTCCTGCTGGCGGCCCTGGCCCGCGGCGCAGCCGTGACGCCCCACGCCGTGGTCGGCATGGCGGTCATTCTCGTCGCCGCCTTCGTCGGGCGGCGCATCGCCTGAAGGCGAGCGCGGGGCGTCGAACGCAACCGGCGTCCCCGGGGGAAACCGGCTCGGCGTGGGCATATTGTCGAACCGGGGGCGCCGCCGGGCACCGGTTTCCCGGCATTGTCTTCCATACCCTTATTTGCTACGAGCGCTTGTTTCTCTGTTTTCGCCGAACCCCAACTTTCATGGAGCATCTCATGGCCCGACCAAAAACCGCATCCCCCGAAGACGCGCGCCGCGAAGCGCTGGAAACCGCGCTGGCCACCATCGAGCGCCGCTACGGCCAGGGCTCGGTCATGCGTCTTTCCGACACGTCCCATCAGGTCGTTCCGGTCATCCCCACGGGATCCATCGGGCTGGACCTGGCCCTGGGCGTCGGCGGCATTCCACGCGGCCGCGTGACGGAGATTTTCGGGCCGGAATCCTCGGGCAAGACCACCCAGGCTCTGCACATCATCGCCGAGGCCCAGAAGCGCGGCGGCGTGGCGGCCTTCATCGATGCCGAGCATGCCCTGGACATCAACTACGCGCGCAGGCTCGGGGTCAAGACCGAAGATCTGCTCATCTCCCAGCCCGACTACGGCGAGCAGGCCCTGGAAATCGCGGACATGCTGGTCCGCTCCGGCGCCGTGGACGTGGTCGTGGTGGACTCCGTGGCCGCCCTCATCCCCCAGTCCGAACTGGAGGGGAACATGGGCGAGACCCAGGTCGGCAGCCAGGCCCGCCTCATGTCCCACGCCATGCGCAAGCTGACGGGCACCATCCACAAGTCCCGCACGTCCATCATCTTCATCAACCAGCTGCGCATGAAGATCGGCATGACCGGCTACGGCAGCCCCGAGACGACCACGGGCGGCAACGCCCTCAAGTTCTACGCCTCCGTGCGCATGGATCTGCGACGCATCCAGACCCTGAAGGACAAGGAGGAGTCGTACGGCAACCGCGTGCGGGTCAAGGTGGTCAAGAACAAGATGGCCCCGCCCTTCCGCGAGGCCGAGTACGACGTGCTTTTCGGCACCGGCATCTCCCGTGTGGGCGAGTTGCTGGACTTGGGCGTGGAACAGGGCGTCGTCGAGAAGAGCGGCGCCTGGTACGCCTTCGGCTCCGAGCGCCTGGGCCAGGGCAAGGAGAACGTGCGCGCCTTCCTGCAGGACAACGACGAGCTGCGCATGCAGATCGAACGCGCCCTGCTTGAACAGCTGGGCATGCCCGTGCCCGAGGAAGCGCCCGCGGCGGCGCCAGCCGAGTAGTTTCGGCTGATTTTCAGTAACATCAGAGGCATGGAGTTACCCTGTCGGGCGCACGTCGCGGGAATGACGCAACCTTGGCGTCATGGCACGACGTCATTCCCGCGAAGGCGGGAATCCATGCCTTTCACCATATCATGCCCTGGCGAGAACGGGGATCAACGAGGTAGACAACGTGATCAGCGCCGGTGAAATCCGCAAACGGTTTTTGGAATATTTCGAGAAGCACGGCCACAGCGTGCAGCCCAGCTCATCCCTGGTCCCCCAGGACGACCCGACCCTTCTCTTCACCAACGCCGGCATGGTCCAGTTCAAGAAGATCTTTCTGGGCCAGGAGAAACGCGACTACAGCCGGGCCGCCACGTCCCAGAAGTGCCTGCGCGTGGGCGGCAAGCACAACGACTTGGAGAACGTCGGCCGCACGGCGCGCCACCACACCTTCTTCGAGATGCTCGGCAACTTCTCCTTCGGCGACTACTTCAAGGAAGACGCCATCCGCTTCGCCTGGAACTTCGTGACCGTGGAGCTGGGCCTGGACAAGGAGCGGCTCTACGTCTCCATCTTCCGCGACGACGACGAGGCCGGCGAGCTGTGGCAGAAGGTGGCCGGCGTGCCGGTGGAGCGCATCTTCCGCCTGGGCGAGAAGGACAATTTCTGGGCTATGGGCGACACCGGCCCCTGCGGCCCATGCTCCGAAATTTACGTGGACCAGGGCGCGGACATGGCCTGCGGGCCGGACTGCGGCATCGGCAAGTGCGACTGCGACCGGTTCCTGGAAATCTGGAACCTCGTGTTCATGCAGTTCAACCGCTCGGCCGACGGGACCATGACGCCCCTGCCCAAGCCGAGCATCGACACGGGCATGGGCCTGGAGCGCATCACGGCCATCTGCCAGGGCAAGCGCTCGAATTTCGACACCGACCTCTTCCAGGGCCTGATCCAGGCCATGGCCAAGAAGGCCGGCGTGGCCTACCGCCAGCATGCCGACTCGGATACGGCGCTTCGCGTCATCGCCGACCACAGCCGCTCCATCGCCTTCCTGCTGGCCGACGGCATGCTGCCCTCCAACGAAGGCCGCGGCTACGTCCTGCGCCGCCTGATCCGCCGCGCCTACCGCTTCGGCAAGCTGCTGGGCTTTGGCGAGCCCTTCCTGTGCGAGACCACGGCCCAGGTCGTGGCCGAGATGGGTGCGACCTTCCCCGAACTCGTGGCCGGCCGGGACTTCATGGTCCGCGTCGTACGCCAGGAGGAGGAGCGTTTCGGCGAAACCCTGGACAAGGGCCTGCGTATCCTCGAGGACGAGATGGCGGCCCTGGCCGCCAAGGGCGAACGGACCATCGGCGGCGAGACGGCCTTCAAGCTTTACGACACCTACGGCTTCCCCCTCGATATCGTCAACGACATCGCCGAGAAGCAGGGTTTTGCCGTGGACGAGGCGGGCTTTCGCGAGCACATGGCCGTGCAGAAGAAGAAATCCAAGGAAGCCTGGGCCGGCTCCGGCGACAAGGGCCTGGCCGGGCAGTTCGCGGCCCTCATGGGTTCGGGCCTGGAATCCGCCTTCATCGGCTACGACTGCCTGTCCGCCGTGAGCCGCATCGTGGCCCTGCTGGACGCCGAAGGCCAGCCCGTCGAGCGCCTGACCGGCGGCACGGGCTTCATGGTCACGCTGAAGACCCCGTTCTACGGCGAGTCCGGCGGCCAGATGGGCGACACGGGCCGGGTGCAGGCCCCCACGGGCGCGGCCCGCGTGGTCGACACCCTGAAGCCCGCGCCGACGCTTTTCGTGCATAAGATCGAGGTCTCCGGCGGCGAGATCCTGGCCGACCAGGAAGTGGAGCTTTTCGTCGAGGAAGGCGAGCGCGTGGCCACGGCCCGCAACCACTCTTCCACCCACCTGCTGCACGCGGCCCTGCGCCGGGTGCTGGGCGAGCACGTCAAGCAGGCCGGCTCCCTGGTGGGCCCGTCGCGCCTGCGCTTCGACTTCACCCACATCTCCGGGCTTTCGGCCGAGGAGCTGCAGCAGGTCGAGAACGAGGTCAACCGCGCCATCCTGGCCGACGCGCCCATCACCACGCAGGTCATGTCCTATGACGCGGCCGTGAATGAGAAGCAGGCCATGGCCCTGTTCGGCGAGAAGTACGAGGCCGACGTGCGCGTGGTCGAGATGGCCGGCGAATCCGTCGAACTGTGCGGCGGCACCCACCTGGAGTCCACGGGCCAGGCCGGTTCCTTCGTCATCCTGTCCGAGGCCGGCATCGCAGCGGGCGTGCGCCGCATCGAGGCCCTGACGGGCTGGGACGCCCTGCGCCACTGGCAGGCCCAGCGCGAGGAGGTCCGCAATGCTGCCGCCCTGCTCAAGGCCGCCCCGAACGAGGTCTCGAAGAAGATCGCGGCCCTGCAGGACCAGGCCAAGGCCCTGTCCAAGGAACTGCAGGCCCTGCAGGCCAAGGTCATGTCCGAGAGCGGCAAGGATCTGGCCTCCGAGGCCAAGGACATCGCCGGCATGAAGGTGCTGGCCAGGAAGGTCGAGGCCCCGGACATGAACGCGCTCAGGAATCTCATGGACGACCTGCGCTCCAAGATCTCAAGCGGCATCATTGCCCTGGCCGCCGAGATAGACGGCAAGGCCATGCTGGTGCTTGCGGTCAGCAAGGACCTGCACGGCCGTTTCACGGCCCCGGCGCTCATCAAGGAGGTCTCGGGCGAGATCAAGGGCGGTGGCGGCGGGCGTCCGGATTTGGCCCAGGCCGGCGGCTCCGAGCCGGCGGGCATCGACCGGGCCCTGGCCAGGCTCGAGGCGTTTCTGGCGCAGTGACGGGGAAGGGCCGCCTTCGGGCGGCCCTTTCGCTTTCGGTCCCGCTCGGACGGTCATTGACAATCGATAATCTTTTTGGCGAGATGGCCGCGACGGGGTCTAAACCACGACGCTGATCATGGGGGAGACGCTGCGCAGGTTGGCCTGTTGGCCGTAGGCCATGGCGCCCAGGCGCCTGGTGGTCGCATTGGCGGCATAGCTGCCTGCGGCCGCAAAGGGCCGAACGTGTTGGGTCAGGTACTGCAGTTCAAGCTCCTGGGCGAAGTCCTTCAGGATCTTGGGCTCGGGCTCGTCGGCGAATGAGATGTTCTGGGTGCTCAGGCTGACGCCGAGCTTGCCGAGCTGCACGCCGACCGTGCGCGTGGAGACGCGGGCGGACAGCATCTGCCGCGAAAACCCCGAACTCCACTGCGCGTCGGAGCCGAGGCTCTGACTGGAATACGCGCTGATGGGGTCTGAGGTCATGGGCACATCCTTCCTTTGACGGTCATATTTCTTTACAATCGCCCAGGTAGTTTGACAAGCAGCGATGAAGCGGCGGAATTCTGGGCCACTTGTTCAATAAGACGCCCCGCTTAGGGCATGGAGGAATTGGTGAGCACGACCATACTGAAAAAAAGAATTCTCATCCCAGGCCGGGTCACGGAGATGACCCTGGACGCACCCGAGATCGCGGCCAAGGCCAAGCCGGGCAATTTCGTCATCCTGCGCGTGGCGGAGGACGGCGAGCGCTTTCCGCTGACCATCGCCGACGCCGATGCCGGGAAAGGGACCATCACCATCGTCTACCTCGTCCTGGGCAAGAGCACGGCCATTCTGGACAGTCTGGGCGAAGGCGATGCGGTCCTTGACCTGTGCGGCCCCCTGGGCCGGGCCACGGACATTCACAAGGTCGGCACCGTGATCTGCGTGGGCGGCGGCACGGGCATCGCGGCCATGCACCACATCGCCAAGGGCCATGCCCAGGCCGGGAACAAGGTGGTGTCCATCATCGGCGCGCGTTCGGCTGATCTGTTGCTCTTCGAGGAGGAACTGTCCAAGTTCAGCCACGAAGTCCTGATCGCCACGGACGACGGAAGCAAGGGGCAGAAGGGCTTCGTGACCCAGGTGCTGAAGGAGCGCCTGGAGTCGGACCCGGAGGTCAAGGAGGTCGTGGCTGTGGGGCCGGTGCCCATGATGCGCGCCGTGGCCGAAGTGACGCGGCCCTTTGGCGTGAAGACGGTGGTCAGCCTCAATTCCATCATGGTGGACGGCATCGGCATGTGCGGCGCCTGCCGGGTGCGCGTGGACAACGCCATCCGCTTCGCCTGCGTGGACGGGCCGGAGTTCGACGCCCACAAGGTGGATTTCAACGAGCTGATGATGCGGTTGGGGTCGTACGTTCCGCAGGAAAAACAGTCCTACAAGTGCTACTGTGAGTGCCATGGCAAAGAAAGCTAAGCTTCTCCCACGCGTGTCCATGCCCATGCAGGACCCCCATGTCCGCCGGGGCAACTTCAACGAGGTCGCCCTGGGGTATACCCTGGAGCAGGCGCAGGCCGAGGCCAGGCGCTGTCTGCAATGCAAGAACCCCACCTGTCAGGCCGGATGCCCGGTCGAGGTGGACTGCAAGGCCTTCATCCATGAGGTGGCCGAAGGGCGGCTCGACGAGGCCTACAAGGTCATCAAGGCCACCAACAGCCTGCCCGCGGTCTGCGGCCGGGTCTGTCCCCAGGAGAAGCAGTGCGAGGCCAGGTGCAAGCTGAACCCCACGGGCCAGCCTGTGGCCATCGGCCGCCTGGAGCGTTTCGTGGCCGATTCCTATTACGCCGTGAATCCGTGCGACGCCGTCACCGGCGGGGATGACTGCAAGCTTCTGCGCGAGGATCTCAAGGTCGCCTGCGTGGGCTCGGGCCCGAGCAGCCTGACGGCGGCCGGGTACCTGGCGGCCCTGGGCGTGTCCGTGACCGTCTTCGAGGCTCTGCACGAGGTCGGCGGCGTGCTGACCTACGGCATCCCCGAGTTCCGCCTGCCCAAGTCCATCGTGCACACGGAAGTGGAATTCCTGAAGCGCATGGGCGTGGTCTTCAAGACCAACTGGGTCGTGGGCAAGACCGTGTCCGTCCAGGACTTCTTCGATCAGGGCTACAAGGCCGTGTTCATCGGCGTGGGCGCGGGCCTGCCCAAGTTCCTGAACATTCCCGGCGAGAGCCTCCTGGGCGTGTACAGCGCCAACGAGTACCTGACCCGCGTCAACCTCATGCGCGGCTACAAGTTTCCCGAAGTGGACACGCCCGTGGCCGCCGGCCGCCAGGTCACGGTCCTGGGCGGCGGCAACGTGTCCATGGACGCCGCGCGTACGGCCCTGCGCCTGGGAGCCGAGAAGGTGACCATCGTCTACCGCCGCACCAAGGAAGAGATGCCGGCCCGCCTCGAAGAGCTCGAGCACGCCTTGGAGGAGGGGGTCTGCCTGGAAAACCTGGTCGCCCCCGTGGCCTTCAACGGCGACGAGAAGGGCCATCTGCGGAGCCTGACCGTGCAGCGCATGGAGCTGGGCGAACCCGATGCCTCGGGGCGGCGCAAGCCGGTGCCGGTGGATGGGGCCTTCTTCGACATCCCCACGGACCTGGCCATCCTGGGCATCGGCACGGGCCCCAACCAGGTCCTGCTGCGCGAGACCCCGGAGCTGACGCTGAACAAGTGGGGCTACATCCAGGCCGACCCCGAAACCGGCGAGACGGACATCCCCATGGTCTTCGCCGGCGGCGACATCGTCACCGGCGCGGCCACGGTGGTCCTGGCCATGGGAGCTGGGCGTAAATCCGCCCGGGAAATCGCGCGCAGGCTCGGCCTTCTCTAGCTTGTCACTTTCGGCTTCTCCCGCTACACAACCGGTTCCGGGCATCGGCCTGGAACCGGTTTTTTGCGCCGTGGCGCACGAACGTGAAACCGTCATCACCTCCCGCGCAGCGCGACGGGATCATCCTTTGGAATATATATGGCTCAATACGTAGGTGTTTCTTTCAGACGCCAGGGACAGATATACTTCTTCCTGTCGACGCCCTTCGTGCTTTCCCTGCACGACATGGTCCTGGTCAAGACCGAGGAGGGCATCGGCTTCGGCGAGATCGTGGCCCTGCGCGACGATCTGCCCGAAGGCGTGGACCCGGAAACCGTCAAGCCCATCTACCGTCCGGCCACGGCCGAGGACATCGCCATCGACCGTGAAAACCGGGAGTTGGCCAGCGAGGCACGCAAATACTGCCAGCGTTCCATGGCCCGCCTGCACCTGGACATGAAGCTCGTCGACGTCGAGATCTATTTCGACAAGAGCAAGATGATCTTCTATTTCACGGCGCCTGGCCGGGTCGATTTCCGGGAGCTGGTCAAGGATCTGGTGCGCAACTACCGCACCCGCATCGAGCTGCGCCAGATCGGCGTGCGCCACGAGACGCAGATGATCGGGGCGCTCGGCAACTGCGGGCAGATGTGTTGCTGTCGCCGTTACCTGCGCCGTTTCGAGCCCGTGACCATCAAGATGGCCAAGGACCAGAACCTGTTCCTGAACCCGGCCAAGATTTCGGGCGTCTGCGGGCGCCTGTTGTGCTGCCTGGCCTACGAGAAGGACAATTACGCCGATTTTCAGCGTCGCGCCCCCAAGCTCGGCCGCCGCTACATGACCACGCAGGGACCCATGAAGACTCTCCGGGCCAACATGTTCCGCGACTCCGTCAGCGTGGTGACCGAAAACGGCGAGGAACTCGATTTTTCCCTGACGGACTGGGCGGCCATGGTTCTGCCGGACCAGCCGCGCGTTGTCGCGCAGGACGACTCGTCCGATGACGTGCCCGCCGAACTCGCGGCTCTCATGGACCCCGAGGTCCGGGGTCAGGGCGGGCGCCAGGACCGCCGGCCCAAGCCCATGCGCAAGGACAACCGCCCGCGCCAGGGCGGCGATCGCGGTCCACGGCCCGAGCGTTCTGAACGCACGGACAGACCCGAGCGTCCTGAGCGCACTGACAGGTCCGAGCGTGCGGAACGCGCCGACCGGCATGATCGTTCAGAACGAACGGACCGCCCGGACCGCCCGGACCGCTCGGAGCGCGCGGATCGCCAGGACCGTCCAGACCGGGCCGAGCGGCCCAGGCCCAGGCCCGAAAGCGGCGAGGGCGGCGAGCGCAGGCCCGAAGGGTCAGGCCAGCCCCGTGACCGCAGGGACGGGCGCCCACGCGACAAGCGGCGCAGGTCCGGCCCGCGAAAGGACCAGGCCCCCAAGCCCACAGAGCAGCAATAACCTCCGGCAGACAAGGAGCACAGCGTTGAAACCGTTTTTCATTTCGACTCCCATCTACTATGTGAACGCCCGGCCGCACCTCGGGCACGGATATACGACCATCGTCGCCGACAGCGTGAGCCGTTTTCACCGGCTGAGGGGCGACGCCACGTTTTTTCTCACGGGCACCGACGAGCACGGCGACAAGATCGTGCAGGCCGCCGAGGCCAACGGTCAGGATCCCAAGGCCTATTCGGACACCATCAGCCAGCTCTTCAAGGATCTCTGGCCCGAGCTTGAGGTATCCAACGACCAGTTCATCCGCACCACCGACACCCGGCACAAGCTCTGCGTGCGCCACGTGCTGCAGCAGGTCTTCGACAACGGGGACATCTATTTCGACGAGTACGGCGGGCATTACTGCTTCGGCTGCGAGCGCTTCTACACCGAGAAGGAGCTGGTGGACGGCAAGTGTCCGGATCACCAGACCGTGCCGACCTTCATCAAGGAGAAGAACTACTTCTTCCGCATGAGCAAGTACCTCGAACCGTTGCGCCAGCACATCGAGGCCAACCCGGATTTCATCCAGCCCGAGCGCTACCGCAACGAGGTCCTGTCCATGCTCAAGGAGGACCTGGGCGATCTGTGCATCTCCCGGCCCAAGACGCGGCTGACCTGGGGCATCGAGCTGCCTTTTGACAGCGATTTCGTGACCTACGTCTGGTTCGACGCCCTCATCAACTACATCTCGGCCCTGGGTTACCCCGACGGCGAGGATTTCCGCAAATACTGGGCCGGCGCCCATCATCTCGTGGCCAAGGACATCCTGAAGCCCCACGCCATCTTCTGGCCGACCATGCTCATGTCGGCAGGCATCCCCCTGTACAAGGGGCTGCGCGTGCACGGCTACTGGACCGTGAACGAGACCAAGATGTCCAAGAGCCTGGGCAACGTCGTCGCGCCCCTGGACATGGCCAAGAAGTATGGCCTGAGCGCCTTCCGCTACTTCCTGCTGTCGGAGATGAGCTTCGGCCAGGACTCGTCCTTCAGCGAGGATGCCCTGGTGGGCCGCTTCAACGCCGACCTGGCCAACGACCTGGGCAACCTGTTCTCGCGCAGCCTGTCCATGACGCACAAGTATTTCGGCGGCGTGGTGCCCGAATGCGGCGAGCTTGAGGATCTCGACCGCGAGGTTCTCGAAATCGGCCATAACGCCATGGCCAATTTCCAGACCCAGTTCGAGCACTTCCAGTTCTCCAGGGCGCTCAAGTCCCTGTGGGAGCTCATTCGCCACCTGAACAAGTACATCGACTCGTCCGCTCCGTGGACCCTGTACAAGAACGGGGACATGAACCGGCTGGGCACGGTCATCTATGTGATTCTCGAAGGCATGCGTAAGGTCGCCCTGCACCTGTGGCCGGTCATGCCGTCCACCAGCGAGACCATGCTGACCCAGCTCGGAATCAAGTTCGCCCTGGAGGGCGTGGACCTGGAAGCCGAGACGTCGTCCTGGTTCGGTCTGGCCCCGGGCACGCCCGTGGCCGAACGCTCCAACCTCTTTCCCCGCCAGGACCTGGAGCCCAAGGAGGACAAGCCCGCCGAGCCGAAGAAGGTCAAGGCCCCCAAGGAGGCCAAGCCCGGTCCCAAGATCGAGATGGCTTGCCCCGAGTGCATCGAGTTCGAGGACTTCGCCAAGGTCGACCTGCGCGTCGGCACGGTCCTCGAAGCGGCCCCGCACCCCGAAGCCGACAGGCTGCTGGTCCTCAAGGTCGACGCCGGGGAGGAGAGCCCCAGGCAGGTCGTGGCCGGCATCGCCGAGTTCTTCAAGCCCGAGGAACTGGTCGGCCGGCAGGTGGTCGTGGTCTTCAACCTCAAGCCCCGCAAGCTGCGCGGCACCGTCTCCCAGGGCATGGTCCTGGCGGTCAAGAAGGAAGGCGGCCTGGCCCTGCTGGGGCCGAGTTCCGGCGTGGTCAACGGGAGCAAGGTGTCCTGATTTTGTGACTGTATTCCTGAGCTGAAAGGCATGGATTTACCCTGACGGGCACAAGCCCGCCTTCGCGGGAATGACACATCGTTCCATGCGGCAGTTCGGTTTACGGTTAAAGTCCGGTTCCTTCACCCCACCATCGCGTCATCCCCGCGAAGGCGGGGATCCATCTTCCAAAATAATGAAGCGAGCCCCTGCCATCGTCTGGCAGGGGCTCGCTTATTTGGGCAGGCAATCGGACTAGAACAGGCCGCTGATGACCCCGTTGGCGTCGATGTCGATCTTTTCCGCCGAAGGTATCTCCGGCAGGCCGGGCATGCGCATCATGTTGCCGGTGATGGGCACCAGGAAGCCCGCTCCGGCCGCGATCTCGACCTCGCGCACCGTGGCCGTGAAGTCTCGCGGACGGCCGCGCAGGCCGGGCTGGTCCGAGAGGGAGCTCTGGGTCTTGGCGATGCAGATGGGAAGGTGCTCGAGCCCCAGCCGCTTGATCTTGTCCAGGTCCAGCAGGGCGCCGGGGGCGTACTCCACCGAGGCCGCGCCGTAGACGCGGGTGGCGATGATCTCGATCTTCTCGCGCACGCTCTGCTTCCAGTCGTAGAGGGGCTTGTAGTGGGCCGTGCAGCGGTCGGCCGTGGCCGCGACCAGTTCGGCCAGTTCCTCGGCCCCGGCCCCGCCCTTTTCCCAGCCTTCCATGACGGCCGCCTGCACGCCCATGAACTGGCAGTGGTCGAGGATGACCTGATGCTCCTCGTCGGTGTCCGTGGCGAAGCGGTTGATGGCCACGATGGGCGTGAGGTGGAAGAGTCGCACGTTCTCGACCTGCTTGGACAGGTTCTCAAGGCCCCTGGCCAGGGCCTTGGCGTTGGGCACGGACAGATGCTGCAACTCCACGCCGCCGTGGTACTTGAGGGCCCGGACCGTGGCCACCAGGACCACGGCGCAGGGGTCGAAGCCCGCGGACTGGCATTTGATATCCAGAAACTTCTCGCCGCCCAGGTCGAAGCCGAAACCGGCCTCCGTGACCACGTAGTCGGCCAGGCACAGGCCTGTGCGCGTGGCGAGGACCGTGTTGGTGCCCTGGGCGATGTTGGCGAAGGGGCCGCCGTGCATGATGGCGGGGTTGCCCTCCAGGGACTGGATCAGGTTGGGCTTGACGGCGTCCTTCAAGAGGGCGGCCATGGCGCCCTGGGCGCTTAAGTCTCGGGCGTGGATGGGCTCGCGGCCATGGGTGAAGCCGATGAAGATGTCGCCCAGGCGTTTCTTCAGGTCCGGCAAGTCGTCGGCCAGGCAGAGGATGGCCATGATTTCCGAGGCCGCCGTGATGTCGAAGCCCGTCTCGCGCGGCACGCCGTGGGCCAGGCCGCCCAGGCCGCAGACCAGGCGCCTGAGCGACCGGTCGTTCATGTCCATGACCCGTTTCCAGGCCACGGTGCGGCCGTCGAGGTTGAGGGACCGGCCCTTGCTCTGCAGGTTGTTGTCGATGAGGGCGGCCAGGAGGTTGTTGGCCTTCTCGATGGCCGCGAAGTCGCCGGTGAAGTGGAGGTTGATGTCCTCCATGGGCAGGAGCTGCGAATACCCGCCGCCCGTGGCGCCGCCTTTGATGCCGAAGACAGGGCCCAGGGACGGCTCGCGCAGCACGACCATGGCCTTCTTGCCGATGCGGTTCAGGCCGTCGGCCAGGCCGATGGACACCGTGGTCTTGCCTTCGCCGGCCGGGGTGGGCGTGATGGCCGAGACCAGGATGAGCTTGCCGTACTTGCACTGGTCCTTTTCGGCCAGGTGCAGGGGCAGCTTGGCCTTGTGCTTGCCGTACGGTTCGAGCTGGTCGTAGCTCAGGCCGAGCTTGGCCGCGATGTCGCGGATGTGCAGCATCTTGGCCTGCTGGGCGATGGAGATGTCGGACTTGGCGGTTGCGGGCATGGCGCTCTCCTGGCTTATTCGTGATCGGGGCACAAGGGGCAGAGGCATTGTTCAAGTTCGAGCTCGTAGCCGAAGCGTTCGCGCACGGTCCGGCGGCACAGTTCGACCAGTTCGAGGACGTCGTGGCACGTGGCGTCCCCGACGTTGACGATGAAACCGGCGTGCTTCTCCGAAACCTGGGCCCCGCCCACGCGGGCGCCCTTGAGGCCGGCCCGGTCGATGAGCTCCGAGGCGTAGGCCCCTTCGGGGCGCTTGAAAACGCTGCCGGCGGACGGGAATTCCAGGGGCTGCTTTTCCTTGCGTCTGGCCAGGATTTCCTTGCGCCTGGCCAGCAGGGCTGCGGTGTCTGCCAGGGGCAGAATCCATGTCCCGGCCAGGATGACGGAGTCGTGCAGGGCCGTGGCGCGCCGGTAGCCGAAGCCGCACTCGGCCTTGGGAATTTCGACCACGCGGCTGTCCCTGGTCAGGACCGTGACGCTGTGCAGGCAGTCGGAGATTTCCTGGCCATAGGCCCCGGCGTTCATGAACAGCGCGCCGCCCAGGGTGCCGGGGATGCCGGACAGGCATTCGACGCCGCCCAGACCTTCGCGCAGGTTCTCCAGGACCCAGGCGTCCATGACCTTCCCGGCTTCGGCGAAGACGGTGCCGCCGTCGCGCGAAGTGGCCGTCATCTCGCTCGTGGAGATGATGGGCAGCCGGATTTCGCCGTCCGGAAAGAGGGTGTTGGCCCCGCCGCCGTGAATCCAGAAAGGGCGCGCCTGGGCGCGATGCAGGCGGACGATTTCGGCCATCTCGTCGATGCTTTCCGGGAAATAGAGATCCCGGGCCACGCCGCCGATACGGTAGGTGCAGAAATTTTTGAGCGGTATGTCGCGAAGGTGTTTCATGATACTCCCCACGTACTCCCGCAGCCGTGAAGGTGCAATATTGCGGTGCGCGCGCCGAGAAGGTAGGGGATGGTTTGAAGCCGGCCACGAAGAACCGCGCAAGGGGCTCGCCCCACGCGCGGCCACGGATTCGAGGAGTCTGGCCGAAGGTCGGACGGCCGCGCAACATCAACCCGCATCATTCGAGAAAACATGAAACTCTCCGCAAAATCCAGATACGCGTCCCGCATTCTCCTTGACCTGGCGTTGCACAACGAAGGCGTCCCGCACCGCGTCAACGACATCTCCGAGCGGACGGGCATCACCATCCCATTCATCGAGCAGATCATCAAGCCCCTCAAGCACGCGGGCATGGTCGCGAGCAAGCGCGGCGCCGCGGGAGGGCATCAGCTGAACAAGTCCGCCGAAGACATCACCCTTGGCGACATCGTGCGCGTCATGGAGGGCTCGGTGGAGCTTTCGGCCTGCCTGAGCGACCCGAAGCTTTGCGGGAGGACCGATGACTGCCTGACCAGGGCTGCCTGGCAGCGGGCCACGGACGCCATGTTGCGCGAGCTGGACACCATAACCCTGGCCGAGCTGGCCAAGGGGGCGCCAAACTGCTGCCAACTGACAGAAGACTATTTCGATCGCGACCAACCCCTTTGACAAAGGTTTTTTCCCCTGTCAGGGAGGAATCCCGTGCTCGGGCGCGGGATTTTTTCGTATCCGGAGGAGTCATGAACATCCCGTCAGGTTTCCGCTTTTCCACCACCCAGTGCGGTTTCAAACGTCCGGGCCGCTCGGACCTGGCCCTCGTGGTCAGCGATGCGCCGGCCGCGGCCGCAGGCGTCTTCACCACCAACCGCTTCCAGGCCGCGCCGGTCCTGGTGGCCCGGGAAGTCCTGGCCGCTTCGCCGGCCGGCATCCGCGCCCTGGTCGTCAATTCCGGCCAGGCCAACGCCTGCACCGGCCAGGAAGGCATTGACAAATGCCGGGCAACCCTTGAACTGCTGGGCTGCCTGGGGCTCAAGCCCTCAGAGGTCCTGCCCGCCTCCACCGGCGTCATCGGCGATCAGCTGAAGATGGACCTCTGGGAACTGGGCGTGCCGTCCCTGCGCGACAACCTCGGCCGGGCGGGTCTCGTCGATGTGGCCCGGGCCATCATGACCACGGACACCTTTCCCAAGATCGCCTCGCGCGAAGTGTCCCTCGGCTCCGGAACCGTGCGACTGGCCGGCTTCTGCAAGGGCGCCGGCATGATTTGCCCGAACATGGCCACCATGCTCGGTTTCATCCTCTGCGACGCGGGCGTGGACCCGGCCTGGTGGCAGGCTGCCCTGACGCGTTGCGTGGAGAAGAGTTTCAACGCCATCACCGTGGACGGCGACACGAGCACCAACGACTGCGTGCTGGCCCTGGCCAACGGCGCGGCCGCAACCGCCGCCGGTGCCGATCTGCAGATCCTCGAAGAGGCCCTGCTCGAAATCTGCCAGGACCTGGCCTACATGATTGTGCAGGACGCCGAGGGCGGCACCAAGGTCATGCGCGTCAACGTCAGCGGCGCAGCCAGCATGGCCGACGCCCAGTTGGCCGCCAGGGCCGTGGGCAACTCGCCCCTGGTCAAGACGGCCCTCTATGGCCGCGACCCGAACTGGGGCCGCATCGTGGCCGCCCTGGGCCGCAGCGGCGCCTCCTTCACGCCCGAGGCCGTGGTGGTGCGCATCGCCGGCCTGACCATTTTTCGCCAGGGTACGCCGGTCAAGGCCGACTGGGACAGCCTGCTGGCCTCGGCCCTGCGTCGCGACACCGTGGACATCGACATCGAGCTGAACGCGGGAGGGGCCGAACTGACGCTTTTGGCGTCCGATTTCACCGAGGAGTACATCAAGATCAATGCTGAATACCGAACCTGAGGCCGCCGTCGTGGCCGACCCCACCTGGAAACGCCTGGCCGATTTCGTCTTCGAGCTTGGCATGCTGCGGCGCACCCCGCGCACGGGCTACCAGTTCCTCGGCTCCGGCGCCGAGAACGTGGCCGAGCATTCCTTCCGCACGGCCATGATCGGCTACATCCTGGCCCGCAGGGCCGGGGCCGACGTGGCTCGCACCGTGTTCCTGTGCCTGTTTCACGACGTGCACGAGGCGCGCATCGGCGACTTCAACTACGTCAACCGCATCTACAACACGAGCGACCCGGTCCTGGCCTTCACCCACGCCCTGGAGGGTACGGGCCTGCGGGCGGAGGTGCTGGATATGTGGCGCGAGCTCGAAGCCGGCGAGACGCTGGAGTCGAAACTGGCCCATGACGCGGACCAGCTCGACTTCATCGCCAACCTGAAGGAGGAGCAGGACCTGGGCAACCCCTATGCGGCCAAGTGGCTGGCCCATGCCCTGCCGCGGCTCAGGACCGACGTGGCCCGCGAGTTCGCCGCGGTCATCCGGGAGACCGACCAGTCGCAGTGGTGGTTCGCCCGGCCCGATGAATCCTGGTGGCGCAAAGGCAACGGGAAGCGACGGTCCTGAGGCGGCATGGTCAGGCCAGAGCGGAAGGCGCCCCGGCTCGGGTGGGCGGTGACAAGCGTCCTTCTCGCCCTCTGCCTGCACGCCGGCCCGGCCTGGTACCTTTTCTTCGGCCATCTCTACGGATTGCCGAGCGTTCTCGAACTCAACATCGACGCCATCAACTGGTACCGGCAGCGCATCTTCCGGGAACGCCCACCTGACGGCTCGGTCCAGCCCGCCGCCGCTGCGCCGCTGAACATCACCGTATCCATGCAGGCCCGCCCCGACACCGGGAAGCGGGTCTCGGGCCCGCGCAGCGAGACGGAACTCGTCAGGGCCAGGGCGGTGCAGCGCGCCATCAGGAGCCTGTGGGAGAGCATGTCCCCCGAGCGGCCGGGCTACGCCCTGGTCAGCCTGAACATCCGAGCGGACGGCAGCATCGGCGAGTTCGTCCTCAACCGCATCTCCGGCGGGGAGGAGTTCCAGGCCTTTCTCCTTTCCTTCCTGTCAACGCTCAAGGCCACCTCGGGCAGTCTCGGCGGAGCCGGCGAACCGCTGTGGATCGAATGCGAGTTCGTCATTCAACCGATGAAAGGCAAAGGGGCCTCATGATCGTCGCGGTCATTTCCGACACCCATCTCGAACGGCCGGACCGGCTGCTGGCGGCCGTGTTCGAGCGCTTCTGCCGCGACGCGGACGTTCTCCTGCACTGCGGGGACTGCGTGGGCGAGGAGACGTGGGCCTTTCTCAACTCCCATCCCCGTTTCTACGCCGTGCAGGGCAACTGCGACCTGCCGCCGCTGCGGGGATCGCTGCCCGGCTTGCGCGAACTCGAACTGGAAGGCTTTCGGGTGGGCATGGGCCACGGCTGGGGACCGCGCTCCCGCGTGGGCGAGGCCGTGGCCGAGCAGTTCCCCGGGGCGGACATCGTCTGCTACGGGCACACGCACACCCGCGACTGGCGCCGGCTGGGCAACGGAGTCAGGCTCCTCAACCCCGGCTCCCTTTTCTGGCCGAGGGGCGGGGAAGGCGGGCTGGCCAGACTCACACTCGAACGGGGCCGGGACCCGGAGGTGGAGTGGGTGACGCTCTGAAGCGCGCGGAGTCCTGATTCGCGGAGTACTTTTCAAAAAACGAAGGCCCGCCTCGGTATTCGAGGCGGGCCTTCGCGCATGTCGTGTTCGGGAAGCGTCAGTTGTCGAGTAGGGCCGGGTTCGTCAGGCGAACATCTGCCTTGGCGCGCAGATCCGCCATGAAGGCCTGCATGGCCTGGCCTTCGGTGCGTTCATTGAGGGTCGAAACCCACAGGTCTTTTTCCGTCTCCCATTCCTCAGGCGTGGGCGGGACGACCTTGACGGGCTTGGCCAGGACATATCCGGTGGGGAAGGCGAAGGATTCGGGAATCCAGGCGCCGGCAGGGGCCATGAACGCCTTCTCGGAAAGCATCTGGTTCGCGCCCAGGCCCGGGATGGAGCCCTGGCGCCCGAAGGGTTCCGTCTCCATGGCCGTGGCGTTGGACGCCGCGGACGGGGCTTCGCCCTTCATGAGCAGGGCCAGGTCGGCGTCGGCGTCGGTCTTGGCCAGCTTCATGGCTTCCTCCCGTACGATGGTCGCCACGATGCTTTCGCGGACGGCGTCCAGCGGCTGCACCGAGGCGTCCAGCTGTTCGCGTTTGGTCGCGAGCACGTATCCGTCCTCAAAGGGCACGGGGGACTGGGTCGTGGCGTTCAGCGCAAGGTCGAAGAGGGTGGCTGTGTTTTCCGGGGACAGGGCCGCAAGCTCCACGGGACCCTGTTCGCGGGTGAAGGAGTCGGTCGTGCGGACTTCGATGCCGAGCGTCTTGGCCACGGCATCGAGGGAATCGCCGATGAGGACCATCTCCAGCGCCTGGTCCAGACGGTCCTGCAGCGTCTCGGTGGCGCGGTCCTCGGCGATGGAGCGGCGGATCGTGTCGGCGACGCTGGCGAAATCCTCGAAGCCGGCGGCCTTCTTGTCCTCGACCTTGATGAGGTGGAAGCCGAACTGGGTGCGGACCGGTTCGCTGACCGCGCCCTTGTCCAGGGCGAAGGCGGCGTCCTCGAAGGGCTTGACCATCCGGCCGCGGCCGAACCAGCCCAGCTCCCCGCCGGTCTGGGTTCCGGACGGGTCTTCGGTGTATTTGGCGGCCGTTTCCTCGAAGCTCTTGCCGGTCTTCAGGACGGCCTGAGCCTTCTTGATCGTGTCCATGGCCTTGGCGACATCGGCTTCAGTGGCGTTTTCATCGACGCGCACCAGGATGTGGCGCGCCTGGACCTGCTCTTCGATCTTGAAGTTGTCCTTGTGCTGGTCGTAATACGCGCGGGCTTCCTGATCCGTCACGGAGGCCGTGTCGGCCAGGGCGCCGGGGGTCAGGACGATGTAGTCGACCCTGGCCTTGGCCGGCACGGCGAAAGCGTCCTTGCGCGCGGCGTACTGCTCGGCGATCTTTTCCTCGGTGGCGTTGACCTGGTCCTTGTACTTTTCCCAAGGGTACTTCAGGTATGCGATCACGGCAGTGCTGCGGCCGTAGTCGTAATAGTCCCGGGCCTGCTCCTCGCCCAGGCGTCCCGTGAGGCCCAGGTAGGCCTGGAGCTTGTCCATGAGCATGCTGCGCATGTACTCGGACTCGAATTTGCCGGGGGTGAGGTTGTTGGCCCGCAGCACGCTCTGGTAGGTTTCAGGGTCGAAGAGCTTTCCGTCCTTCTGGAAGGCCGGGATGAGGTGGATCTGCTTGGCGAGCTCTTCCTTGGAGACGCTCAGTCCCAAGGTCGCGGCCTGCTGCAGCATGAGCTCCTCGCCAACCATCTGGTCGAGGATCTGCCGCTTGAAGCCCATCTGGGCTAGCATTTCGGACGTCACGTTCGGGTTCTGGCGCCTGATCATCTCCAGGTTGCGCTGCAGACGCTCCTGGAAGTGCTGCAGATGAATGGGAGCGTCGTTGACCGTGGCCACCACAGTGGTCTTGTCGTTGTGCATGCGGTTCATGCCGAACGCCAGGACGAACACGGCGATGATGATGCCGAAGAGTATCTTGATTCCCCAACTTTGAGCGCCTTGGCGCAGTATATCGAGCATGGAGTCTCCGACGGAGTGTCTGAGGTTAAATGGTATCGCCGACCGGGCCTATTTCTGCCTGTCGTTGACGAAGTTGAGCAAACCGCCCGCCTTGATAATGGCTATTTCATTACCCGTCAAATCATGGCCGAGCGCGATCCGTCGGCCTTCGGCCGTCGTGGCCTCAAGGGGCTGCCCGGCGGCCAGGGCCGTCAGGTCGAAGCGCAGGACCGCGCCCTGGGCCAGGGCGTCGTAGTCCGCCGGGTCGGCCAGGACCAGGGGCAGGATGCCGAAGTTGATCAGGTTGGCCTTGTGGATGCGGGCGAAGGACTTGGCCAGGACGATGCGCACACCGAGGTGGCGCGGGGCCAGGGCCGCGTGTTCGCGGCTGGAGCCCTGGCCGTAGTTGTCGCCGCCCAGGATGAGGCCCTGGCCGGCGGACTCGGCGCGGGCCACGAAGTCCTTGTCCACGCGCTCGAAGACGTGGCGGCTGATGGCCGGGATGTTGGAGCGCAGGGCCGTGATGGCCGCGCCGGCCGGCATGATGTGGTCCGTGGTGATGTTGTCGCCGACCTTGATCAGCACCGGCAGTTCCATGGTGTCGGGCAGTCTGTCGAAGGGCGAGAGGGCGACGATGTTGGGCCCGCGCACGATTTCCACCGCGGAGCCGTCTTCGGGCGGGAAGGCGAAGAGGTGCCGGATGGACGGGGCCGAGGACGGCAGGGACGGCTTGGAGACGGCCTTGGTCCAGCCCGCGGGGTCGGTGAACTTGCCGTTCAGGGCGCAGAAGGCCGCGGTCACGGGGCTGACCAGATAGACTTGGCCGTCCTGGGTGCCGCTGCGGCCCTCGAAGTTGCGGTTGAAGGTCCGGGCGCTGACGCCGTGGCTCGATGGCGAGCCGCCCATGCCGATGCACGGGCCGCAGGAGCACTCCAGGAGCCGGCCGCCGGCGTCGAGGATCTTATCCAGGAGGCCTTCGGCCATGAGCATCTTGAGGACCTGCTTGGAGCCTGGCGAGAGCAGCAGGTCCGTGTTCGGCGCGATGTGCTCGCCGTGCAGGACCTGGGCCACGGCCTGCAGGTCGGAGTAGGAGGAGTTGGTGCAGGAGCCGATGGCCACCTGATCCACGGTCAGGCCGTCGAGTTCGGCCACGGGCACGACCAGGTCGGGCATGTGTGGACGGGCCGCCAAGGGCGCAAGGGTGCTCAGGTCGATGACGATCTCGCGGTCGTACTCGGCGCCGTCGTCGGCGGCCAGGGGCGCGAAGTCCGCCTCGCGGCCCATGAGGGCCAGGAACGCGCGGGTCTGCTCGTCGCTGGGGAAGACGGAGGCCGTGGCGCCCAGTTCCGCGCCCATGTTGGTGATGGTCGCGCGCTCGGGCACGCTCAGGCTGGCCACGCCGGGGCCGCAGTACTCCATGACCGCGCCCACGCCGCCCTTGACGGTCAGCACGCCCAGCAGGTGCAGGATGACGTCCTTGGCCGAGGCGTGCCCGGTCAGTTCGCCTTCCAGGCGGATCTTGAAGACCTTGGGCATGGTGATGGTGTAGGGCTCGCCGGCCATGGCCAGGGCCACGGACAACCCGCCGGCGCCCATGGCCAGGCTGCCGATGCCGCCGGCCGTGGGGGTGTGGGAGTCGGAGCCGATGAGGGTCTTGCCCGGGACGGCGAAGTTCTCAAGATGCAGCTGGTGGCAGATGCCCGTGCCGGGAGGCGAGAAGACTATGCCGTACTTGGCCGCGACGCTGCGCAGGTAGCGGTGGTCGTCGGGGTTGCGGAAGCCCATCTGCAGGGTGTTGTGGTCCACGTAACTGACGGAGAGCTCGGTCTTGACCCTCGGCAGGCCGATGGCCTCCCACTGCAGGTAGGCCATGGTGCCGGTGGCGTCCTGGGTCAGGGTCTGGTCTATCCTGATGGCCACTTCCCTGCCGGGCGTCATGTCGCCTTCGACGAGGTGCGCCGCGATGATCTTCTGGGTCAGGTTCTGTTTCATGGATGCTCCTTCACGGGAAAGACGGGTATTTGAAAAAAGGCTCCCAGCCGAAGCCGGGAGCCTGTCGTGTCTGGTTCACCAGGTGGATGTGAGACGTCGCAGCTTGACCTGCAGGAACTGGATCTCCGTGTCCATGCGCAGCTTGTCCTGCTGCAGGTGGAAGATCTCTTCGTGAAAGGTCACGCCCTGGGCCGGGTCCTCGCGCTGCAGCAGATCCTGGACCCGGGCCTGGATGGCGGCCTGCTCCGTCCGGATGCGGTCGATGTCCCGCTCGATGGCCTCAGTCTGTGGAGATTCTGATGCGCTTGCGCTTGGGCTTGTCATCGCGGGTTTCGTCTTCCTTTTCTTCGCTGCGCGGCTGGTTGATGAAGTTCTGGGGGTCCGGGAGATTCATGAAGATCTTCCAGAACCAGGGCCATGCGGAGGTGATGTTGTCGGCGTTGCTCATGCACAGCCCGGGATGGGTGAAGGAGATGAGCGCGCCCGCCAGGGTCCAGTAGGGACCGGGGCTCTGCCAGGGCGACTCGCCGGATTTCCTGTTCGCCTGGGGCGAGGCGGGGAGCCCGACCTGCAGGAGCCCAGGCTCGATGGAGTAGCCCGCGCCGAGGTTTTCGAGCATGTCCTGGGCGTACTCGACGTCTTCACGGGAGGTGTCCAGGGTGATGGCGCACTTGCCGCGCAGGCCCATGGCCATGGCCAGGACAAGGGGCAGGTACTCCTGGCAGCATGTAAGATCAATGGAAAGCTGCTTGGGCCTGTTGCCCATGCGCGAGGAGATCTGGTCTGAGCCGATGTTGATGCGCAGGCCGAACTCATGAAGGATGTCCATGACGTCCTGGAGGTGCGGCGCATGCTCCGGCCACTTGCCGTGCAGCACCACGTTGCCATCCACGAAGAACGGCAGAGCGAGCAGGTGCAGGCTCATGAGCGGGTCCACCGGGATGTCGACGGAGGAAAGATCAAGACTCAGCGGCGCGGGCGGAACGATGATGGCGGTCCCTTCGTACTGCAGTTCCGGGAGGTACTGCTGCAGGAAGACGATGCCCTTGCGCAGGAGCTTGCTGCCTGCGTAGGACTCGTGCAGGCGGATGGTCAGGCCGGATTTGAACGTGGTTGCGGCCACGGCCAGGGCGAGGATGAACTTTCTGGACACGCCCTCGGGGATGAAGATGGTCTCGGGCAGCTGTCCGCTCGATTCCACGCGCACGGGCACGCCGTTGCTGTGCGGTTCGACGATGGTCAGCCGGGCGCCGAGCTTGGGCAGAAGGTCCTGGACCGGCCTGACATCGTGAATTTTCAGTTTGGTCGAGCCCGTGAACTTGGCCCGAGTCACCTTGCCCAGCGCGAGGCAGAGCAGGAGATAGAAATGGAACTTGCTCTGGCCGGCGTAAATGATCTTGTTGTCGAGGGACCATGACGAAACCGGCTGTGTCGAGCACGCGCGGTTCTGGAAGGTCAGGTTGAAGCCGCAGAGGTTCAGCGCGTTGATGAGTTCCAGAGATATGTCGTTGCCCTGGAACGGGGCCACCGTCAGGGGTGCGGGATTCGTGGCGCCGAGAAAGAACATCATGCTACGCAGGATCTGGTCGCGCGGTGCCGAGAGGTCGATGTTGACGGGTTTGCGCCTGGGATAGAGGCACAGGGGCTTCTCGTTGGAGGCGTTTCGCTCGACGCGGGCGTAGGAAAGATTGTTGGTCAGGTGGAAGATCTTCTTGAGGATCTGGGGCTCCAGATTGTCGCCCTTTGACGTATCCCTCCAGACTTGCCACAGGACCTTTTCCTGATTCGGGTCGGTGATGCCCAGGTTTTTTGCCCGGCGGGACGCCGCCGCCCGCGACAGCAGGCTGGTGCGCGCGGCGATGAGGGATACGAGGCGTTCGTCGAGCTGCGCCAATTCCTGGGTGAGTGAGAGGGTCGTGTGTTTTTCGGCCATTCGGTTCGCTTCGGGGCTAGGGTGTTGCTGGTTCATGGGTAGATGAACGCATTGATTACTCAGGGAACAATAGGGTTGTTTAACAATAATAAGGTACGGATTGCAAGGGCTTGTTGGCGTGCAAGATCGCAAGATATTGGAATCAAAGTATTAATCTTTGGTTGTTCAGAGTCCGTGCATGTTTCATGGGTGGTTGAAGAGAGGTTGATAAAAAAATCACAAAAAGGTTGACAAGTTTGCCGAGCCGACGCAAATAGGGGTCTCCGACCTGTTATTTGTGAAGATAATAACAAACTATATTTAGGAGGATCCGCATTATGGCTCTCGTACCCCCGCATGGTGGAAAAGGTTTGGTTTGCTGTCTGCTTCAGGGCGCTGAACTCGCTGCCGAGCAGAAGAAGGCCGAAGGTCTGAAGAAGATCGACATCAGCCCCCGCGCCAAGGGCGACCTGATCATGATGGGCATCGGCGGGTTCAGCCCGCTGAACGGCTTCATGTCCAAGGCCGATTGGAAGTCCGTTTGTGAAAACTTCACGCTGGCCGACGGCACCTTCTGGCCCGTGCCCGTGACCCTGGATATGGACGAGGCAGTGAAGGTCGGTGAAGAGATCGCCCTGTTCGACCCCAAGAAGGGCGTTTTCATGGCGACCATGAAGGTCACCGAAGTGTACGAAATGACCGAAGCCGACAAGAAGTGGGAATGTGAAAAGGTCTACAAGGGCCAGGGCGAAGAGTCCGCTGATGACAAGTTCTGGGAAATCGCCCCGAAGGATCACCCCGGCGTGCAGATGGTCATGGCTCAGAAGAAGTTCAACGTCGCCGGCCCGGTCAAGGTTCTGTCCGAAGGCGACTACCGCGACAGATTCCCCGGCTGCTACATGACCCCGGCCGAAGCCCGCAAGACTTTCGAAGAGAAGGGTTGGAGCAAGGTCGCCGCTCTGCAGCTGCGCAACCCCATGCACCGTTCCCACGAGTTCCTGGCCAAGATCGCTGTTGAAGTGTGCGACGGCGTGTTCATCCACTCCCTGGTCGGCAACCTGAAGCCCGGCGACATCCCGGCCGAAGTGCGCATCAAGTGCATCGACACCCTCATCGACAAGTACTTCGTGAAGGCCAACGTCGTGCAGGGCGGCTACCCGCTCGACATGCGTTACGCCGGTCCCCGCGAAGGCCTGCTGCACGCCACCTTCCGCCAGAACTACGGCGTTTCCGACATGCTGATCGGCCGTGACCACGCCGGTGTCGGCGACTTCTACGGCCTGTTCGAGGCCCAGGAAATCTTTGACCGCATTCCCAAGAACCTTGGCGCCGGCAAGGACCTGGTCACCCAGCCCATGAAGATCGACTGGACCTTCTACTGCTACAAGTGTGACGGCATGGCCTCCCTGCGCACCTGCCCGCACGGCAAGGAAGACCGCGTGGTCCTGTCCGGCACCAAGCTGCGCAAGGCCCTGTCCGAAGGCGCTCCCGTCGCCGACCACTTTGGCCGCGACGAAGTCCTGGAAATCCTGCGCGAATACTACTCCTCTCTGACCGAGAAGGTCGAGATCAAGATGCAGAGCCACGCTGCTGCGACCAAGATGTAGTTTCGATGATCATCGGGGGGCCGGGGTAATCCCAGCCTCCCGTTTTGCCATGTGGGGCACGGCTTGAGACGGTCATGATATGCCGTCGGGCTGCTTGACACGGCATACGTGCTTTGATAAAAGATTCACAAGCGAAACGCTTGGGTATTTTTGTTCGGGCCTGTGGCTAAGTAGTTTTTAACTCTTTATTCGGAGGAATTATGCCAACCTTTGTTGATCCAGCAAAGTGTGATGGATGCAAGGGCGGTGAGAAGACTGCCTGCATGTACATCTGTCCTAACGACCTGATGATCCTGGACCCCGTTGAGATGAAGGCTTACAACCAGGAGCCGGCCGCTTGCTGGGAATGTTACTCCTGCGTCAAGATCTGCCCCCAGGGCGCGATCACTGCCCGCCCCTACGCCGACTTCGCTCCCATGGGCGGCACCTGCATCCCGCTGCGCGGCGCTGAAGACATCATGTGGACCGTCCAGTTCCGCAGCGGCGAAGTGAAGCGTTTCAAGTTCCCCATCCGTACCACTGTTGAAGGTTCCATCAAGCCTTTCGATGGCAAGCCCGAACCCGGCGATCTGGAAAGCGAACTGCTGTTCACCGAGTCTGCCCTGGCCACCCCGAAAGAGGCCCTTGGCAAGAAGATCGAAGTTGGTGAAGCCGACCTGAAGGTCACCTTCAAGTCCGCCGTCGCCTAATTCTGGGCTTTGTAACGCAAGAAATTTCAGGAGGAACACATGCCTCAGATTCCTGTTAAAGATACGATCAAGGGCCTGGCCCTTGCTGAGCCGGAAGTTGTTGAGCTTGAAACCGACATTCTCATGGTCGGCGGTGGTATGGGTAACTGCGGCACGGCGTTCGAAGCCGTGCGTTGGGGCGATCCCCTCGGTGTGAAGATCATGCTGGTCGACAAGGCCGCCATCGACCGCGGCGGCGCGGTTGCCCAGGGTCTGTCCGCCATCAACACCTACATCGGTGAAAACAACTCCGACGACTATGTCCGCATGGTCCGCACCGACCTCATGGGCCTGGTCCGCGAAGACCTGATCTTCGACCTGGGCCGCCACGTCGACGATTCCGTCCACCTGTTCGAAGAGTGGGGCCTGCCCTGCTGGATCAAGAAAGACGGCAAGAACCTGGACGGCGCCCAGGCCAAGAAAGAAGGCCTGTCCCTGCGCAAGGGTGACGCCCCTGTCCGTTCCGGCCGCTGGCAGATCATGATCAACGGTGAATCCTACAAGGTCATCGTTGCGGAAGCCGCCAAGAACGCCCTGGGTTCCGACCGCTACATCGAACGCCTGTTCATCGTGAAGCTGCTCCTCGACGCCAAGGTCTCCAACCAGATCGCCGGCGCCGTGGGCTTCTCCGTTCGCGAAAACAAGGTGTACATCATCAAGGCCAAGGCCATGTCCGTGGCTTGCGGCGGCGCCGTCAACGTGTACCGCCCCCGCTCCACCGGTGAAGGCCTCGGCCGCGCCTGGTATCCCGTATGGAACGCCGGTTCCACCTACACCATGTGTGCTCAGGTTGGCGCCGAAATGACCATGATGGAAAACCGTTTCGTCCCCGCCCGCTTCAAGGACGGTTACGGCCCGGTCGGCGCTTGGTTCCTGCTGTTCAAGGCCAAAGCCACCAACGCCAAGGGTGAAGACTACTGCGTCACCAACCGCGCCATGCTGAAGCCCTACGAGGATCGCGGCTACGCCAAGGGTCACGTCATCCCGACCTGTCTGCGTAACCACATGATGCTGCGCGAAATGCGTGAAGGTCGCGGCCCCATCTACATGGACACCGCCACCGCTCTGAACACGACCTTCGCCACCCTGTCCAAGGCCGAGCAGAAGCACCTTGAGTCCGAAGCTTGGGAAGACTTCCTCGACATGTGCGTCGGCCAGGCCAACCTGTGGGCCGCCATGAACATCAAGCCCGAAGAGCGCGGCTCCGAGATCATGCCCACCGAACCCTACCTGCTCGGCTCCCACTCCGGCTGCTGCGGCATCTGGGTTTCCGGTCCGAACGAGCCTTGGGTTCCCGAGGAATACAAGGTCAAGGCCGCCAACGGCAAGGTCTACAACCGCATGACCACGGTCAACGGTCTGTTCACCTGCGCTGACGGCGTCGGCGCTTCCGGTCACAAGTTCTCCTCCGGTTCGCACGCTGAAGGCCGCATCGTCGGCAAGCAGATGGTGCGCTACTGCGTGGACCACAAGGACTTCACCCCCACGCTGAACGTGTCCGCCGACCAGCTGAAGAAGGAAATCTATCAGCCTTGGTACACCTTCGAGCAGTTCAAGGGCGCGTCCACCGATCCGGTCGTCAACCCGAACTACATCACCCCGAACAACTTCATGATGCGCCTGATCAAGGCCACCGATGAATACGGCGGCGGTGTTGCCACCCTGTACACCACTTCCGACAGACTGCTCGACACCGGCTTCGCCCTGCTCGACATGCTGGAAGAAGACTCCCAGAAGCTGGCCGCCCGTGACCTGCACGAACTGCTCCGCTGCTGGGAACAGTACCACAGACTGTGGACCGTTCGTCTGCACATGCAGCACATCCGGTTCCGTCAGGAAAGCCGTTACCCCGGTTTCTACTATCGTGCCGACTTCATGGGTCTGGACGATGCCAAGTGGAAGTGCTTTGTTAACTCCAAGTTCAACCCGGCCACTGGTGAAACCGAGATCTTCAAGAGACACTACTACCAGATCATCCCTGACTAGTTTATGGGCCAAAAGGCTGCGGGTCCAACCCGCAGCCTTTTTTCTGTATCAGGATATAGAATGGTCTATGCATGATCTGTAACCTCTGGTAGTTATAGATCATGCTTGGGCCATTCTATTCATTTTTATGGCCTTCAACATGTGTGTTCTGGGAGGAATCTAATGGCTAGCAACAGCATACTTGTCATAGGTGGTGGTTTTGCAGGACTCACCGCCGCCCTTGAGGCCGCAGAGATCGGTCATGAGGTCTTCATCATAGAGAAGACCCCATTTCTGGGTGGACGCGTTATGCAGCTGAACAAGTATTTTCCGAAGCTGTGCCCACCGTCGTGCGGCCTGGAAATCCAGTATCAGCGAATCAAGAACAACCCCAAAGTGAAGTTCTTCACCTTGGCCGAAGTCACCAAGGTGGAAGGCGGTGTCGGCAACTATGACGTTACCGTCCGCATCAAGCCGCGCTACGCTGGCCCCAGCAGTCCCGATCTTTCCGAACTGTGCGGTTCGCTCGATTCGGACGTGGTGAACGACTTCGAATTTGGACTTGCCACGCGCAAGCCCGTGTACATGGACGCCCCGTTCGCCTTTCCGCAGCGCTACGTCGTCGACAAGGCCGCGATGAGCGATGCCGACAAGGCCAAGGCCAAGAAGTGCGAGTACATCGACCTGAACGAAGAGGAAAAGACGGTCACCCTGAACGTCGGTTCCATCGTCATCGCCACGGGCTGGAAGCCGTATGACGTCACGAAGTTGACGAACCTCGGCGCCGGTCAGGTCAAGAACTGCATTTCAAACATGCAGATGGAGCGTCTGGCTTCTCCGTACGGCCCGACCAACGGCAAGATCGTGCGTCCTTCGGACGGTCGCGAGCCGAAGAAGATCGCCTTTGTGCAGTGCGCCGGTTCTCGCGATGAAAACCACCTGCACTACTGCTCCTATATCTGCTGCGCCGCATCGTTGAAGCAGGCGCAGTATGTCCGTGAGCAGTATCCGGACGCCGAAGTCACGATCTTCTACATCGATCTGCGCACGCCGGGCCGGTACGACAATTTTGCCAAGAAGGTGCTGGCCGACGAGAAGACCTTTGCCGTCAAGGGCAAAGTCGCTGCCGTCGAGCAGGACAAGGCGGGCGACGACGTCTGGGTGACCGTGGAAGACGCGGTGTCCGGCAGCAAGTCCGTCGAACGTTTCGATCTCGTGGTTCTGGCCACAGGAATGCAGCCCAGCCTGGCCGGCGCTTCCCTGCCCATCGATGTCCCGGTTGACTCCGAGGGGTTCATCATCGGCGGGGAGGAAAAGGGAATTTTCGCCGCTGGCTGTGCCAAACAACCTCTGGACGTGATGAAGTCGGCCCAGTCTGCCACCGGGGCAGCGATGAAAGCGATCCAGACGGTGAGAGGGAGGTAGGACATGGCCGACAAGATTGGTGTATACTTTGACGAATCGAGCCTTGGCGGGCTGCTGGACATCCAGAAGCTCTGCGAAGGCGTGCAGAAGAAATGGAGCGATCTGTGTCCGGTGGTCAAGGTCCATCCCCGCCTGGCGAGCGACGAGGGCCGTTCGATGATCCAGAAGGACATCGACGCCGGCCTGATCAACGCCGTCTGCATCTGCGGCACGTCGCCGCGCGTGGAGTGGGACTTCTACAAGTTCGGCGAGGGCATCCTGGTCGAGCGCGTCAACCTGCGCGAGCAGTGCGTGCTCTGCTACGCCGACCCGAGCGGCGAGAAGGTCCAGCCCGGGCAGACGCCTGAACTGCTGCACAAGATGGCCAACGACTATGTGAACATGGGCGTGGTCAAACTGCAGAAGGCCAACGTCCCTGCCAGCGACCAGGTTGAGGTCATCAAGCGCGTGCTGGTCATCGGCGGCGGCTGGGCCGGCCTGACCGCGGCCAAGAACGTCGCCGCCGTCGGCTACGATGTGACCCTGGTGGAAAAGAAGGATGTCCTTGGCGGCGCTGCGGCGGCCATGTACAAGACCATCCCCCTTTCCTACCCCTATGACGCGGCCCACCCCACGGGAGTGGAGAAAAAGATCGCCGAAGTGACCGGCAACGACAAGATCGAAGTCCTGCTCAATTCCGAGGTCGCGAGCATCGCTGGCGCCCCTGGCAACTACGAGGCGACGGTGACCGTCGGCGGCCAAGAGCGCGTCATTCCGTGCGGTTCCGTGGTCCTGGCCACAGGCTGGGTTCCGCAGGATACGGCCGTGCTGAAGCCCCTGGGCTACGGCAAGCTGAAGAACGTCGTGACCTCCCGCGAGTTCGAGGCCATGGCCAAGGCTGGGGCCATCGTGCGCAAGAGCGACGGTGCCAAGCCCCAGAAGATCATGTTCCTGCTCGGCGTGGGCGACAAACTCGTCCCGCAGGAGGCCAAGGAAGCCGAAGCCAAGGCTGCGGCCCTGGCCGCGGCTGCCAACAAGGAAGCCGACGACGCGCCCAAGACCAACTTCAGCAAGCAGGACACCTGCAAGCACCTCTACTACAGCTCCGAGTTGACCTCCATCACGGCCCTCAAGCAGGCCAACTACGTGCGCGAGTTCATTCCCGGCGGCGTGGCCATGGTCGTCTACGAGCACATGATGGTGCCCGGCATCAACGAACTCTACTACAAGGCCGCCCAGAACGACCCGAGCGTCATGATGACCAAGGGCGTCATCAACGACGTACGTGACGGCGGCGACGGCGACATCATCGTGGTCCTGGAGGATACGCTGCTCGGTGCCAAGATCGAGGTCGAGGTCGACATGCTTGTCCTGCCCACGGCCCTGGTGCCCACCACGGCCCTGGATCCGATCCTCAAGCTGAAATACCGCCAGGGCCCGGCCATGCCCGACCTGGACCTCTTCAGCGGCTACGCCGACTCCAACTACATCTGCTTCCCGTACGAAACGCGCCGCACCGGCATCTATGCCGCCGGCACCGTGCGCCAGCCCATGACCCTGTCCACGACCGAGACCGACGCCGCCGGCGCGGCCCTCAAGGCCATCCAGTGCCTCGAGTCCGCCAACCGCGGCATGGCCGTCCATCCTCGTTCGGGCGACCTGTCCTACCCCAGGTTCAACCTGGTGCGCTGCACGCAGTGCAAGCGCTGCACCGAGGAATGCCCCTTCGGCGCCCTGGACGAGGACGAGAAGGGCAACCCGATGCCCAACACCTCACGCTGCCGCCGTTGCGGCACGTGCATGGGCGCCTGTCCGGAACGCGTCATCTACTTCGACAACTACAACGTCGACCAGATCGGTTCCGCCATCAAGCAGGTCGAAGTGCCTGACGACATGGCCGTGGGCGGCCCGCGCATGCTCATTCTGGCCTGCGAGAACGATGCCTACCCGGCTCTCGACATGGCCGCCCTGCGCGGCAAGAAGTGGAGCCCGTACGTCCGCATCGTCCCGGTCCGTTGTCTCGGTTCCGTGAACACCATCTGGATCGCCGACGCCATGTCCAAGGGCACGGACGGATGTCTGCTCCTTGGTTGCAAGTACGGCGAAGACTACCAGTGCCACTTCGTCAAGGGCTCTGAGCTGTGCAATCGCCGCATGGCCAACATCGGCGAGACTCTGGGCAAGCTCGGCATCGAAACCGAACGGGTGCAGCAGATGCAGGTGGCCATCGACGAATACGACAAGGTGCCCGGCATGATCGACGACTTCGTCGATGCGATCACCAAGCTCGGACCCAACCCGTTCAAGGGATACTAGGAGGAGCATGTATGTCCAAAACAGTGAAAATCGAGCCTAATCTGCAGTTCGTCAAGGAACTGCAGGAGGTGGGTGGTGCGGACCTCAAGAAGTGCTACCAATGCGCGACCTGCTCTGTCACATGCCCCATGTCTCCCGCCGACAACCCGTATCCTCGCAAGGAAATGGTCTGGGCGCAGTGGGGTCTCAAGGACAAGCTCGTCAACGACATCGACATCTGGCTGTGCCACAACTGCGGCAACTGCTCCGAGCTGTGCCCCCGCGGCGCCAAGCCGGGCGATCTCATGTCGGCCCTGCGCAACATGGCGTACCGCAAGCTCGTCGCACCGACCATCATCGGCACTTGGATGAGTTCGCCCAAGCACCTGCCCATCCTGGCAGGCATCCCGGCCGCCCTCTTCGCCATCATCTGGATGATCCGGGCCGCCATGCTCGGGACATTCTTCCCGCTGACCGAAGACGGCAAGATCGTCTACGGGAACCTCTTCCCCGGTGACTTCACCATCGACCCGGTGTTCGTGCTGCTGTTCCTGTGCGTGTGTCTGTGCTTCGGCATGGGCATCAAGAACATGATCGACGGCTTCAAGGCCACGGTGGGACAGACCTTCGTCATCGGCTACAAGAAGCCGAGCCTGAAGGACGCCATCATCGATACCGTCAAGTACGACATCCTGCAGCACTCCAGGTTCAAGAACTGCGTGGACAGCCCAGCCGATGAAGAGCGCGTCAAGGGTCACCAGATCCTGTTTTACGGTTTCGTGGCGTGCGCCATCGTCACCACCATCGTGGCGGTGAGCCACTGGGGCGGCAAGGTCGTGCACTTCATCGCGCCTCTCGGGCATACGCCCATGCCCCTGTGGAGCCCGGTCAAGATCCTGGCCAACGTGGGCGCCGTCCTGCTGGTGACCGGCCTGACCCTGCTGACCCGTCGCCGCCTCAACGCGGACACCTCGAAATCCCGGTCGAACTACTATGACTGGTATCTGCTCGGCGTGATCTGGGTCGTGACCCTGACCGGCATCGGTTCGGAAGTGTTCCGACTGGCTGGCGTGGCCCCCCTGGCCTTCTTCACCTACTACGTGCACCTGGTCAGCATCTTCATGCTTATCGGGTACCTGCCCTGGTCCAAGCTGGGGCATCTGGTGTACCGTACCACGGCGCTCATTTACGCCCGGTACGTAGGTCGTTTGCCCATCGGCGAAAAGCTCATCGAAGACGATAAAATCTTTGTTATTTAATTAAAGGAGGACACCATGTCTGAAGCTCGCAAGATTTTTCCCATGGATACGTTTGTGGCCTATCTGAAGGGTGATGGCAGCGCCAATGTGGCCGAGATGCTCGGTTACCTGACCCAGAAGGACCTGGATGCCGATTCCGTGCCCTTCGCCGCAGCCCTGGCCAAGGCCTGGATTTACGAGCAGCACCCCGAGCTGACCAAGATGTCCAAGGGACAGGTGGTGGAGCTGGGCCAGTCCGTCTCCGTGGCCCCCATGCCCGTCAAGGCCAAGACCGAAGTGGACGAAGTGTTCGCCAAACTGGCCGACTACAAGGGTCAGATCAACGCCAAGGCCGCCAAGATCGATGAGCTGACCAAGGCTCTGGCCGCCAAGGACGCCGAAATCGCCGCCCTGGCCGCCAAGGTCAAGGAATTCGAAGGCCAGAAGAAGGGCGAAGCCGAAGCCCTGTTCGTGACCACCGAAGCCCGCATCGTCGAATTCACCGGCAAGCTCGAAGCCCTGCTGAAGGAAGTCGAGGAAGTGAAGAAGACCGGTGTCGTGGTTGCCGGCGTGGCCGGTGTCGCCGCTGCCGCCGGTGCAGCCGCTCCTGCCGCCGAAGGCGCCGCCGGCGCCCCGGCCGAAGCCGCTGCCGGAACCGATTTCGGCTTCTCCGGCGGTTCTCAGGATCCCTTCGCCGATTCCAACTGGTAGAATCGGGCCTGATATGCGCCTCAAAGGCTTCTCCCGTGCGCGGGGGAAGCCTTTTTTGTATCTGCGGCGCATGGCGGGGTGTTGCCGACCTTGCGCGATTCTGGGACAGTGCGGGAAATTTTCAGTGGGGGAGGCTGCGATGAAATACTGGCTCATGAAGACGGAACCGGGGTGCTTTTCCATCGACGATCTAGCGGCCCTGCCCGGCGGCACCACAAGCTGGGACGGGGTGCGCAACTACCAGGCGCGCAACTTCATGCGCGACGGCATGAGCGTGGGGGATCTGATCCTGTTTTACCACAGCGTGACGAACCCTTCGGTGGCCGGCGTCGCCAGGGTGGCCAGGGAGGCGTATCCGGACCACACGGCCTGGAATCCCGAGGACAGACACTTCGATCCCAAGTCCACGCCCGATAAGCCCCTCTGGTTCATGGTCGATGTGCAGTTCGTGGAGAAGTTTGCGAGCCCTGTCCCTCTGGCCGCGTTGCGCGGGGTCAAGGGCCTGGAGCGGATGGAGCTGCTGAAGAAGGGCTCGCGGCTGTCGGTCATGCCGGTCGCGCCGGAGGAGTTCGAGATCGTCTGCCGCCTGGGCAGGGAGTGAGGGCGCTGCGGTACACCGGTCCGGCGGTTCTCTGCAGACCCTTTCCGCCATGACGGATTCTGGGAGGAAAGGGGGATTGTGCGGACAGCGCGCAATGAAAAAGCCACGTCGGCGGAACCGGCGTGGCTTTCCTTTGTCCGCTCTGCGCTGAAAGGGGCTAGTGACCGCCGCCCAGGTAGGCCTTCTGGACCTGTTCGTTCTGGAGCAGGTTGGCGGCGGAGTCGGCCAGCACGATGTTGCCCACTTCCATGACGTAGCCGCGGTCGGCGAGCTTGAGGGCGGCCTTGGCGTTCTGCTCCACGAGGATGACCGTCACGCCGGATTTGTTGATCTCCCTGACCGTGTCGAAGATGGACTTGACCAGGATGGGCGCCAGACCCAGACTCGGTTCGTCCAGGAGCAGGATCTTGGGGTTGGCCATGAGCGCCCGGCCGATGGCCAGCATCTGCTGTTCGCCGCCGCTCAGGGTGCCGGCCAGCTGTCTGCGGCGTTCCTCCAGGCGCGGGAAGAGGGTGTAGATCCACTTCAGGCTCTTCTGGATGCGCTCGGTGTTGACCGAGGTGAAAGCCCCGAGCATGAGGTTCTCCTGCACCGTCAGGGTCGTGAAGACGCGCCGGCCTTCGGGGCTCTGGGTGATCTTGAGCTTGACGATCTCGTGGGCCGGGAGCTTGTGCAGGGCTGTGTCCTGGAAGAAGATCCCACCGCCGGTGATCTGCACCAGGCCGCTGATGGCGTTCAGGGTGGTGGACTTTCCGGCCCCGTTGGCGCCGAGGATGGTCACGATCTCGCCCTCGTTCACTTCGAGGTTGATGCCGTGCAGGGCTTCGACATTGCCGTAGTTGACGCGCAGATTTTCGATTTTGAGCAGCATGGCGGATACCTTATTCGGAGTCGGCGCCGAGATAGGCTTCGATGACCCGTGGATTGGACTGGATTTCAGCGGGGGTTCCGGAGGCGATCTTGGCCCCGTGCTCCAGCACCACCAGGGACGAGCAGACGCGCATGACCAGCCCCATGTCGTGTTCGATCAGGAGCACCGTGATGCCGCGGTCCTGGATGGCGCGGATGAGGCTGATGAGTTCCTGTGTCTCCTGGTCGTTCATGCCGCCGGCGGGTTCGTCGAGCACGATGAGCTTGGGCTTGGTGGCCAGGGCGCGGGCGATCTCCAGGAGACGCTGGTTGCCGTAGGACAGGTTCTTTGCCTTGTTCTGCCATTCCCTGGCCAGGCCCACGAATTCCAGTTCCGACATGGCCTGCCGCATGGCCTCTTCCTCTTCCCGGCGCTGTGCGGGCGTACGCAGCATGGCCGCGATGCACCCCGCGCGCATGCGGCAGTGGACTCCGGCCAGGACGTTCTCCAGAACCGTCATGTTCTGGAACAGGCGGATGGTCTGGAACGTGCGCGCGATGCCCTTTTCCACGATGGTGTGGGTGGGCAGTCCGACGAGGTTCTGACCGTCGAAGAGGACCGTGCCCGTGTTGGGCTGGTAGTTGCCTGTAATGAGGTTGAAGACCGTGGTCTTGCCCGCGCCGTTGGGGCCGATGAGGCCGACGATGCTGCCTTTCTCCACCTCGAAGGTGACGTCGTTCACGGCCATGAGGCCACCGAAGCTCTTGCTCAGGTTGTCGACGGACAGAAGGGTCACTGTGCACCTCCCGCGTGGAGCTTGGCCGCGATGTCGTACCGCTTGGGTCCGGGCGGCAGCAGGCCCTGGTTGCGGAAGATCATCATCAGGACCATGGCCGCGCCGAAGACGAGCATGCGATATTCGGCCAGGCCGCGGAAGACTTCGGGCAGCCCGACGAGCAGGAAGGACCCGAGGATGACGCCGGGGATGCTGCCCGAGCCGCCCAGGATGACGATGGTGAAGAGGATGACCGACTCGGCGAAGGAGAAGGACTCCGGCGCGATGATGGTCATCTTGGCCGCGTAGATGGTGCCGCACATGCCGGCCCAGACCGCGCCGATGATGAAGGCCACGAGCTTGTGGTGGGCCACGTTGATGCCGCTGCCGCCGGCCGCCACCTCGTCCTCCTTGATGTACAGGAGCGCCCGGCCGAAGCGCGAGTGCTCCAGACGCATGAGCAGGAAGATGGTCAGGGCGGCGAACCCCCAGATGAGGTAGAAGAAGTGGTCGGGCTTGGAAATCTTGAAGCCGAAGACCGAAGGGCGGCTGATGCCGAAGATGCCGTTGGCGCCGCCGGTGATGTCGAAGACGTTGTTGATGAGGGCGATGCGCACGATCTCGACGATGCCGATGGTCACGATGAGCAGGTAGTCGCCGCGCAGATGGATGATGGGCCGGGCCACGACCAGCGCGAACAGCCCCGCCATGACGCCGGCCAGGGGCATGAGCCAGAGCACGGGGACGCCGTACGTGGTGTTCAGGATGGCCGCGGTGTACGCGCCGATGGCGTAGAACGCGGCGTGTCCCATGTGGAAGAGCCCGCAGTGGCCGAGGATGACGTTGAGGCTCAGGGCCAGGATGGCGTACAGGCCGACGTTGTTGAAGACGTCCGTCCAGTAGGCGTTGAGGAAGAACGGGCACGTGGCCATGGCCGCGGCGAAGACGAGATAGAGGATTTTGCTCGATTTCATACTTTTTCAGCCACCCTTTCTCCAAGCAGGCCCGTTGGCCTGACGATGAGGATGAGGATCAGGACGCAGAAGGCGATTGCGTCCTTCCAGGCGATGGAGATGTAGGCCGCGCCCAGGGCTTCGATGACGCCCAGCAGCAGCCCGCCGACCATGGCTCCGGGGATGTTGCCGATGCCGCCGAGGATGGCGGCGGTGAAGGCCTTGAGGCCGTACATCCAGCCCATGCTGAAGTTGATCTGTCCGTAGTAGAGCCCGACCATGAGACCGGCCGCGCCGCCCAGGGCGGGGCCGATGCAGAAGACGAGCATGATCACGCGGTCCACATTGATGCCCATGAGCTTGGCCGCGCCCTGGTCGATGGCCGCGGCGCGGATGGCCGTGCCGATCTTGGTCTTCTGGATGAAGAAGTAGAGGGCCAGCATGAGCAGCAGGGACGTCAGGAACAGGATGATGCGCATGACCGGGATGTCCAGGCCCAGGATGTTGATGGCGGCCTTGGGCAGGATGTCGTGGGGGTAGACCAGAAATTTGGGGCTGTAGATGGCCATGATCGCGTTTTGAAAGAAGATGGACGCGCCCAGGGCCGAGACCACGGCCGACAGCCGCGGCGAATGCCGTAGGGGTTTGTAGGCCACCCGCTCGAGGATCGCGCCGATGATGGCCACCAGGATCATGACCATGACGGCCAGCAGGATCACCGCCGGGAGCGGCCCGATCTTGTCGAAGAGGCCGAGGGACACCAGCAGGGTCAGGCCGAGATAGGCGCCAATGGTGAAAAGGTCTCCGTGGGCGAAGTTGATGAGCTTCATGACCCCGTAGACCATGGTGTAGCCCAGGGCGATGAGGGCGTAGATGCCTCCGACCGCCAGACCGTTGGTCAGCTGCTGAAAAAATTCTTCCATGATGAACGCCAGGGCAATGTGTTGATGGAAAAGGGCTCCCCCGAACGGGGGAGCCCTTGGCGTTTACGGCTGCAGGACGAAGGCGCCGGCGGCGTCGACCTTGTACACGCGGTACAGGTCGCCCACGCGGTCGCCCTTATCGTTGAAGGAGATCTTGCCGGTCAGGCCGGAGAAATCCTTGAGCTGGGTCCTGAGGTAAGCGGCGAGCTTTTCGCCGGAGGTTTCCTTGGACTTGGCGATGGCTTCGACGATGACGCGGTAGGCGTCGCCGGCCAGCACGGCCCAGACGGAGCCGGGAGCGGTGCCGTACTTGGCCTTGTAGGCTTCCATGAAAGCCTTGGCTTCGGGGGTGTCGAGGTCGGCCGGCACGGGCGGGCTCAGGAACATGTAGCCGTCGGCAGCCTTGTTGCCGGCGATCTTGACGAGGTCGGGGTTGTTGGTGGCGTCGCCGCCGAGCATGGGCACGTTCCAGCCCATTTCCATCTTCTGGCGCAGCAGCATGCCGGCTTCGGGGTAGTAGCCGGTGAAGAAGACGACGTCGGGGGCGGCGGATTTGAGCTTGGTCAGGATGGCGTTGTAGTCGCGCTCGCCGGGGGTCAGGGCGTCGAAGAAGGCGATGGTCTTGCCTTCCTTTTCGAGCAGGGACTTGGCTTCGTCGGCCAGGCCCTTGGCGTAGGAGGTGTTGTCATGCAGGATGGCGATCTTGGAGTAGCCCAGGGCGCCCAGGGTCTTGGCGGCGACCATGCCCTGCTCGTCGTCGCGGGGGCAGGTACGGAAAAAGAGGGGCAGGTTCTTCTCGGACAGGCGGATAGCCGTGGAACCCGTGGCGACCTGCAGGATGCCGGATTCGGCGTAGATGTTCTGGGAGGCTTCGGTCACGGAGGAACCGTAGGTGCCGATGACGGAGGAAATTTCCTTGGTGGTCAGGCGGGTGGCTGCCAGGGCGGCCTGGCGCGGATCGCCGCCGTCGTCCTCGATGACGATCTCGACCTGGTCTCCGTTAATGCCTCCGGCCTTGTTGGTCTCGGCCGCGAGCAACTCGACGATCTGCTTCATGTCCTGGCCTTCGCTGGCCCAGGAGCCCGTCAGGGGACACATGAGGCCGATGCGGACGGTCTTCGCCCAGGCCGACCCCAGGGTCAGCGCCACGAGGGCCAGGGTCAGGAATCCAAGTGTGAACAACTTTTTCTTCATGCAGTCCTCCTTCAGGTTGCAGAGCCCTTGGGTCCGCGGACGGCGGACCGGTTTGGGTGAGATATGGAACCGGAGAATCCGGATTACCCCCTTTGGGAAAAACAAGGGACGGAAGCGGGAACGAAGGGATCAATATGCAAATTTTGTAAAAAATGACTACATGAGAACCGGTTGGAAATCAATTTCTTTCCAAAAAGAGAAAGGTGCTCGCCCAGGACGGAACTGCGTTGGCGAATATTCGAAGAAAATAGATTATGCGAAATTTTGTTCGAATACAACCGCTGGACAAGACCCCAATACGGATGATCGCGGATTTGCATCCCCCTGTGATGGGTGATTGTTCGGACCAAAGGTTTGTTGCGGCCTCTGGCGGGAACCGTGCGGACAAAAAAAAGGCTTGCCGGACAGGTGTCCGGCAAGCCGCGATGCGAAGCGATGACGCGCGTCAGATGATCCAGTCGTCGTCGGCCTCGATGGGGGCGAAGCCGCGGCGCATGGTGTTTTCGCAGACCACGCGGGGGTCCATGAACTGCAGCAGGTAGTCGGGGCCGCCGGCCTTGGAGCCGATGCCGGACATGTTGAAGCCGCCGAAGGGGTGGCGTTCGACCAGGGCGCCGGTGGAGCCGCGGTTCAGGTACAGGTTGCCGACGTTGAACTCGGCACGGGCGCGCTCAAGATGCCTGGGGCTGCGCGAGAAGACGGAGCCGGTCAGGGAGTAGCGGGTGGAGTTGGCCCACTCGAGGGCCTGGTCGAAGTTCTTGGCCTTCATGATCGAGAGGACCGGGCCGAAGACCTCCTCCTGGGCGATGCGGTGCTCGGGCGTGATGTCCTCGACGATGGTCAGGGGCACGTAGTAGCCGTTCGACGGCGCGGAGCTGGAAACCAGGAGCTTGCCCTCGCTCTTGGCGATCTCGATGTATTTGAGCACGTTGGCCTGGGCCTTGTCGTCGACCACCGGGCCCATGAAGTAGGTCGGGTCCTCGGCGGGCCCGATGGCCAGGGAGCGGGCGCCCTCCACCAGCCGTTCGATGAACTTGGCGTAGATGGGCTCGACCACGATGACGCGCGAGCAGGCCGAGCACTTCTGGCCCTGGAAGGCGAAGGCGGAGTGGAGCACTTCCCTGATGGCCTCGTCCAAGTCGGCGTCATCGTCGATGATGATGGCGTTCTTGCCGCCCAGTTCGGCGATGACCTTCTTGATCTGCTTCTGGCCGGGGTGGACCACCGAGGCCTTGTTGATGATGCGGTGCCCGACCTCCATGGAGCCGGTGAAGGCGATCAGGGAGATGTCGGGGTGCTCGACGAGGTAGTCGCCCATGACCGAGCCGCGGCCCGGCACGTAGTTGAACACGCCGTCGGGCAGGCCGGCCTTGCGGAAGATCTCGGACAGCGTGAAGCCGACCACCGAGGAAGGGCCGGCGGGCTTGTACAGCACCGGGTTGCCGGTCACGATGGCCGCCGCGCTCATGCCGCAGCTGATGGCCAGGGGGAAGTTCCAGGGCGCGATGACGGCCGCGATGCCTTTGGGCTGGTAGATGAGCTGGCTCATCTCGCCCGGGGCGCGGCCCATGCGCTGGGGTTTGCCGAGGCGGATCATTTCGCGGGCGTAGTATTCGAGGAAGTCGATGGCCTCGGCCACGTCGGCCTGGGCCTGGTCGTACTGCTTGCCGACCTCGAGGGTCTGCCAGGCCGACAGGGTGAAGATGTCCTTGCGGGCGACGTCGGCGGCCTTGTGCAGGAAGCTTGCGCGTTCCTCGGGGGACAGGGCCTTCCAGGCCGGGGCGGCCTTCTTGGCGGCCTCGATGGCCAAGTCGATCTCCTTGGTGGACGCCTGGCAGATGGTGCCGATGACTTCGCTCGGATTGGCCGGGTTGACCGAGGGCAGGGTGTCGGCGGTGCGCACTTCCTTGCCGCCGATGACCAGCGGGTACTCGCGGCCGAGCTGTGAGCGGACCTGGGTCACGGCGTCGATGAAGGCCTTGCGCACGGACTCCCTGGTGAAGTCGGCGAAGGGCTCGTTCTCGAAGCGGGGCAGGCCCTTGGCCTCGGCTTCCGCCTTGGGGGCGCGGCAGGCCTTTTCGCGTTCGGCCGTCTGGACCGGGTTTTCCAGCAGGCGGTCGACCTCGGCCTCCTCGGCGAAGGACTGGCGCAGGAAGGACTCGTTGGCCGTGTTCTCCAGCAGGCGGCGCACCAGATAGGCCATGCCGGGCAGCAGGTCGCCGTAGGGGGCGTAGAGGCGCACGCGCTTGGCCACGTTCAGCAGGCCTTTGCGCACGGGTTCGGCCATGCCGTAGAGCACCTGGAATTCATAGCGCTCCTCGGGCACGTTCAGCTCCCTGGCCGTTTCCATGATCGCGGAGATGGTGCGGATGTTGTGGGAGGCGCAGCCGAAGTGGCAGATGTCGTGGTTCTCCAGGATGACCCTGGCCTGGCGCTCGTAGGCCGCGTCGCTCTCGGCCTTGACGGTCCAGACCGGGATGTCCCAGCCGTTCTGCTTGGCGATGACGGTTTCGTAGTCCCAGTAGGCGCCCTTGACCAGGCGCACGGAAATGGGGAGCTTCTGGGCCCTGGCCCAGGCCAGGAGGTCGGCCAGGTCGCGGTCCGTGTCCTTGAGGTAGGCCTGCAGGACGATGCCCAGGTGTGGGTAGTCGCGGAACTCCTCGCTCGAACGCAGGCGGCGGTACACCTCAAGGGTGATGTCCTTGAACTTGTACTGCTCCATGTCGATGCGCATGAAGCCGTTCATCTCCTTCACCTTGCGCAGGATGGCGGCCAGGCGTTCCTGGATCCCGCGCACGGACCCTTCGAAATCCTTGGGCGAGGCCTGGGAGAAGAGGGCCGTGGGCTTGACCGAGATGTTGACCTTGGGGGCGTGTCCCCAGTCCAGTTCGCCCACGCCCAGGGCGGGCCAGGATGAGTGCTCCTTCTTCAGGGCGGCCAGGAGTTCCAGATATTCGTTCAGGTAGGCTTCGGACTCGATCTCGCTGACCGTGGCCTCACCCAGGATGTCCACGGTGAAGGCGAAGCCGTCCTTGCGGATCTTCTTCAGGTTCTTCATGGCGTCGGAGGTGTTCTCGCCGATGATGAACTGCTTGGCCATGCCCTCGATGTTGGAGCGGATTGTCTTGGCCATGAGGCCGGCGGCCAGCTTTCCGCCCAGGCCCGAGCCCATGGCGCCCGCTCCCCATTTGAGGACCTTGGGCACGTCCTGGTCGTCGCCGGCGAAGTACTCGTCGATGTGGCGGGTCAGGGAGTCGGAGGTGTTCAGATAGGGCAGGACGTCGACGAAGCGGAAAAGCTGAACCTTGAAGTTTTCGTTCTTCATGGACCAGTCCATGACCTTGCCGGTCCACCAGCCCTTGTTGAAGATGGAAGGCGCCTCGCCGGAAATGCTGGCGAAGAACTCCCTGCCGCGGTCGCGGATCTTTTTGTCCAAAGCTGAACTGTCCATTCCTCGTCTCCTGTACTGGGTGTTATTTTGTCGTTTTCTTGGGTTGCCTGCACTCGATGAACTGCAGCGACAGGGCCTGCGTTTCCTTCAGGGTATCGAGGACCAGCGTGGTGCGGCTGTCGCGCACCCCGGGGATCTCGCCGAACTTCTTCATGAGCAGGGCCAGGGTTTCGGTGCTGCTGACCCGCGCCTTGACGAGATAGTTGTACTCGCCCGCGGTCCAGTGCACTTCCTGCACCTCGTCGATCCCGGCCAGCTGGCGGCCTATCTCGGAACTGCCAACGGCGTCGGAGGTCTTGATCTGGATGAAGGTCGAGAGGGAAATCCCCAGGGCCTTGGGGTTCAGGCGGACCTCGTAGCCGGCGATGATGCCCTTCTGCTCCAGCTTCTTGACGCGTTCGAGAACGCCCGACGGCGCCATGCCGATCTGGCGGGCCAGCTCGGCGTTGGTGATCTTCCCGTTTTCTTGAAGGATGTTCAGGATCTGGATGTCTGTGCTGTCTAACATGGTCGGTTGTCTCTCTTTTTGGGAATATAATTCTTTGAATGATCTTCGTCAATGAAGATTGCCATTATTGGGAAAGAACCGGTTTGCACGCGTGTCCAAAGCCGGCCGGGCTTTCTGTGGCACATGCCATGGACGGGCGGATATGAATATCATTCGGATGATTGGTCAAGAAAAAGAATTATGATGAAAATATGATGTAATCAGATGGCCTGGATTACATTATCGTCACAAAAATTCGCCCAGCTTCGGATTTTGTCAAACGTGCCCGAACAGTGAGGAATCCTGCGTCGCGGCGTCCTGGCGTCGGCGCGGGTTGGGCAGGATTTTGCAAGAACGCAGTGTTTGACCTTCCCGAACTCTGTGTTTAGTGTACTGGGGCCTCATCGGTGCGGGCATGACGGCGGTAGCCCCGCCCGCGCTTGTGACGGGATTCCTTCACATATAACCCACCCACACATCATCCATGCCCAAGAGAACAGATCTCAAGAAGATAATGCTCATCGGCTCGGGCCCCATCGTCATCGGACAGGCCTGCGAGTTCGACTATTCCGGCACCCAGGCCTTGAAGGCCCTCAAGGAAGAGGGATACGAGGTGATCCTGGTCAACTCCAACCCGGCGACGATCATGACCGATCCGAACCTGGCCGACCGGACCTACATCGAACCCATCGAGCCCGAGACCGTGGCCCGCATCATTGAAAAGGAGCGTCCCTGCGCCCTCCTGCCGACCCTTGGCGGCCAGACCGGCCTGAACACGGCGGTGGCCGTGGCCGAGAACGGGGTCCTGGAGAAGTACGGCGTGGAGCTCATCGGCGCGTCCCTGCCGGCCATCAAGAAGGCCGAGAGCCGCCAGCTCTTCCGCAAGGCCATGGAGAAGATCGGCCTGAAGGTGCCCAAAAGCGGCATCGCCCGCTCCCTGGACGACGTGCGCGAGTGGGGCGAGAAGCTCAAGTTCCCCATCATCGTGCGCCCCGCCTTCACCCTGGGCGGCACGGGCGGCGGCGTGGCCTACAACAAGGAAGACCTGGAGCGCATCGCCCAGCAGGGCTTGGCCGCCAGTCTGACCACGGAGGTCATGCTCGAGGAGTCGCTTCTGGGCTGGAAGGAGTACGAGCTCGAAGTCGTGCGCGACAAGAAGGACAACTGCGTCATCATCTGCTCCATCGAGAACCTGGACCCCATGGGCGTGCACACCGGCGACTCCGTCACCGTGGCCCCAGCCCAGACCCTGACCGACGACGAGTACCAGAAGATGCGCGACGCCTCCCTGGCCATCATGCGCGAGATCGGCGTGGAGACGGGCGGCTCCAACGTGCAGTTCGCCCTCAACCCGGCCAACGGCGACATGATGATCATCGAGATGAACCCGCGCGTGTCGCGGTCCTCGGCCCTGGCTTCCAAGGCCACGGGTTTCCCCATCGCCAAGATCGCGGCCAAGCTGGCCATCGGCTACACCCTCGACGAGCTGCAGAACGACATCACCCGCGAGACCATCGCCGCCTTCGAGCCGACCATCGACTACGTGGTCATCAAGATCCCGCGCTTCACCTTCGAGAAGTTCCCCGGCGCCGAGGACTACCTGACCACGGCCATGAAGAGCGTGGGCGAGACCATGGCCATCGGCCGGACCTTCAAGGAAGCCCTGCAGAAGGGGCTGCGGTCCCTGGAGATCGGCTACCCCGGCCTGGGCAAGAATTTCGACGGCCGCCTCCCCGACACCGAGGAGATCCTGGCCGGGCTGCGCAAGCCCAACTCGCGCCGCCTGTTCCAGATCCGCCAGGCCCTGCTGGCCGGGCTGACCGAGGAGGACATCTTCGAGGCCTCGGCCATCGATCCCTGGTTCATCCGCCAGTTCAAGGACATCGTGGACTTCGAGGCCGTGCTCAAGAACGTCGGCCTGCAGGGCAACCTGACCGTGGACAACCCCGAGTTCGTCAGCGTCCTGCGCCAGGCCAAGGCCATGGGCTTCTCGGACCGGCAGTTGGCCACCCTCTGGAAGCGCGGCGAGATCGACATCCGCAACATGCGCAAGGAGGCCGGCATTCTGCCGACCTACAAGCTCGTGGACACCTGCGCCGCTGAGTTCGAGGCCTACACCCCATACTACTATTCCACCTACGAGACCGAGAACGAGGCCCGCGTTTCCGACAAGCGCAAGGTCGTCATCCTCGGCGGCGGCCCCAACCGCATCGGCCAGGGCATCGAGTTCGACTACTGCTGCGTGCACGCCTCCTACGCCCTGCGCGAGATGGGCATCGAGTCCATCATGGTCAACTCCAACCCCGAGACCGTGTCCACGGACTACGACACCTCCGACCGCCTCTATTTCGAGCCCCTGACCCGCGAGGACGTGCTGGCCATCATCGAGCAGGAGAAGCCCGAGGGCGTCATCGTCCAGTTCGGCGGCCAGACCCCGCTGAACCTGGCCGTGCCGCTTCTGCGCGAGGGCGTGCCGATCCTGGGCACCTCCCCCGACTCCATCGACCGCGCCGAAGACCGCGAGCGCTTCCAGGCCCTCCTGAAGAAGCTCGACCTGCTGCAGCCCAACAACGGGACGGCCATGAGCGTGGACGAGGCCCTGGTCGTGGCCGTGCGCATCGGCTACCCCGTGGTGGTGCGGCCCTCCTACGTCCTGGGCGGCCGGGCCATGGACATCGTCTATGACGACAAGTCCCTGCGCGAGTATTTCGACAGGCACGTGACCGTGGCTCCCGAACACCCCATCCTCATCGACAAGTTCCTGGAGAACGCCATCGAGATCGACGTCGATGCCCTGAGTGACGGTGAGGACACCTATGTGGCCGGCATCATGGAACACATCGAGGAGGCCGGCATCCACTCCGGCGACTCGGCCTGCGTGCTGCCCCCGCACACCGTGGGCAAGATGTGGATTCAGGAGATCGAGCGTCAGACCAAGGCCCTGGCCAAGGAACTGGGCGTGGTGGGCCTCATGAACATTCAGTTCGCCCTCAAGGACGAGCAGGTCTACATCCTGGAAGTGAACCCCCGCGCCTCGCGCACCTCGCCCTTCGTCTCCAAGGCCACGGGCGTGCCCCTGGCCAAGCTGGCCACGCGGGTCATGATGGGCGAGAAGCTCCGCGACCTGAAGCCCTGGGACATGCGCAAGGGCGGTTACTATGCCGTCAAGGAGGCCGTGCTGCCCTTCAACCGCTTCCCCGGCGTGGACGCCCTGCTCGGGCCCGAGATGCGCTCCACCGGCGAAGTCATGGGCGTGGACCCGTCCTTCGGCCTGGCCTTCATGAAGGCCCAGCTGGCGGCCGGGCAGTTCCTGCCCGCCTCGGGGTGCGTGTTCATCTCGGTCAACGACCACGACAAGAACGGCATCGTCATCCCGGCCAAGACCTTCCAGAAGCTCGGCTTCACCATCATGTCCACGCGGGGCACGGCCGCCTTCCTGGCCGGGCACGGCGTGGAGTGCCAGGTGGTCAACAAGGTCTACGAGGGGCGGCCAAACGTCATCGACCACATCAAGAACGGGGACATCCAGCTGGTCATCAACACGTCGTCGGGCAAGCGCACCAAGGAGGACTCCTCCGAGCTCAGGCGGACCACGGTCATGTACGGCCTGCCCTACACGACCAACCTGGCGGCGGCCAAGGCCCTGGCCATGGCCATCAAGGAACGCAGCTCCTCAGGTCTGGACGTGAAATGCCTGCAGGAATACTACCGGGAACCCGGTCGCGACTACTAGCCCAGGGGTGCCCGGGACCACGGATTTTGGTACAAAGCTCAGGGCCTTCGGCGGTCCTGGGCTTTTGCACATTCAGGAACACCTACACGGAACGTGAAACGATATGAAAAAGGAAGCTTGCGGATTATTTGGAATTTACGGTCATCCCGAAGCGGCGCGCATGACGTATTTCGGCCTCTACGCCCTGCAGCACCGCGGTCAGGAAAGCGCCGGCATCATCACCTGGGACGGCCAGACCATCCGTGAGCAGCGCGGCATGGGCCTGGTCGCGGACGTGTTCCAGGAGCGCCACCTGGGCCACCAGCTCAAGGGCAACGTGGCCATGGGGCACATCCGCTACTCGACCACGGGCGCCTCGCTGATCCGCAACGCCCAGCCCTTCAAGGTCACCTACAAGGGCATGAATCTGGCCCTGGCCCACAACGGCAACCTGGTCAACACCATCTCCCTGCGCGAGGAACTGGAAAACCAGGGCACCATCTTTCAGACCACCATGGACAGCGAGGTCATCATGCACCTCGTGGCCAAGTACATGAACGGCGGCACCCCCGAGGAAGCCATCGCCAAGGCCTGCAGCCGCATCAAGGGCTCCTACAGCCTGCTCTTCATGGTCAACCAGAAGCTCATCGCTGTGCGCGACCCGTGGGGGTTCAGGCCCTTGTCGCTGGGCCGGGTCGGCGACGCCTACGTACTGGCCTCGGAAACCTGCGCCTTCGATCTGCTGGAGGCCGAGTACCTGCGCTGTCTCGACCCGGGCGAGATGCTCGTCATCGAGGACGGGCGCATGATCTCGCACCGCTTCATGGAGCCGGCCGACAGGCAGAGTTCCTGCATCTTCGAGCTCATCTACTTCGCCCGGCCCGATTCCCTGGTCTTCGACCAGGAAGTCTACAACGCGCGCAAGAGCATGGGCAAGATCCTGGCCCAGGAGTGTCCGGCCGACGCCGATTTCGTCATGCCGTTCCCCGACTCGGGCGTGTACGCGGCCGTGGGCTACGCCCAGCAGTCGGGCCTGCCCTTCGAGGCCTGCATGATCCGCAACCACTACGTAGGGCGGACCTTCATCCAGCCGACCCAGGGCATGCGCGACTTTTCGGTCCGCGTGAAGCTCAATCCCGTCAAGTCCATGATCAAGGGCAAGCGCGTGGTCATCGTCGAGGACTCCATCGTGCGCGGCACGACCATCCGCACCCGCGTCAAGCAGCTCAGGGAGCTGGGGGCCAAGGAGATCCACATGCGCGTCAGCTGTCCGCCCATCCGCTACCCCTGCTACTACGGCATCGACTTCTCCTCCAAGGGCGAGCTCATCGCGGCCAACCATTCCGTGGCCGACATAGGCCGCTACCTGGGTCTGGACAGCCTGCACTACATCACCATCGGCGGCCTGCTGAAGGCTGTGCGCGCCCCGGAAAACTTCTGCCTGGCCTGCTTCAACGGCGCCTACCCCGTGCTGCCCGACGAGGGCATGGGCAAGCTGTCCCTGGAGTGCTGCTAGATGGCCGGTGAAGGGATGGGCGGAAACTGGCTGGACAAGGCCCGCGAGGTTCTGGACATCGAGGCCCGGGGCCTGCGCGCCGTGCGCGACAGGCTGGATGGTTCCTTTGTCCGCGCCCTGGAGCTCATGGCCGGCTGTACCGGCCGTGTCGTGATCACGGGCCTGGGCAAGTCCGGCCTGGTGGGCCGTAAGATCGCGGCGACGCTGAGTAGCACGGGTACCCCGTCCTTTTTCCTGCACCCGGTGGAGGGGGCCCACGGCGACCTGGGCATGATCCGTCGCGAGGACGTCATCGTGGCCATCTCCAACTCCGGCGAGACGGACGAACTGAACAACATCCTGCCGAGCCTCAAGTCCCTGGCTGGCGCCGTCATTTCCTTGACCGGGGGCGTGAACTCGACCATGGCCGGCCTGTCCGACGTGGTCATCGACACGTCGGTGCCCTGCGAGGCCTGTCCCCTGGGCGTGGCCCCAACGGCCAGCACTACGGCCACCCTGGCCGTCGGCGACGCCCTGGCCGTCTGCCTCATCGAGTGGAAGTCCTTCGCCCTGGACGATTTTCGGCGCTTCCACCCCGGCGGGGCCTTGGGCCAGCGTCTGACCCAGCGTGTGGAGGAACTCATGCGTTCCTCGCAGCTGCCGGTCACGCCGAGCGGGGCTTCCCTGGGCCAGGCTCTGGAGGTCCTCAACGCCGGCAAGCTCGGCTGCGTCTGCGTGCTGGACCGCGAGGGGCGCCTCCTGGGGCTCTTGACCGACGGCGACGTGCGCCGCCTGGTCTGCGCCGGCCGTCTGGATCTGGACGTCGCCGTGGACTCGGTCATGACCGCCGGTCCCCTGCACGCCACCCCCGGGCAGAAGGCCGCCGAGGTCCTCGACATCATGGAATCCCGCGCCATCACGGTTCTGCCCGTGGTCGGCGCGGACCGGACCCTGGCCGGCATGGTGCACATGCATGATGTCCTCGGCAAGGGCCGGGTCAAGTTCTCCAGGTCCTGACCGTACCGGGCCGCATCACATTTTTTCCCGAGAATCATGAACGATACGCCAACCATACACCCGGATGTCTGCCGCCGTTGCGCGGCAGTGGGGCGCACCTGCTGCGCCGTTTCCAGCGGGGACGAGGAATACTGCTTCCCCGTCTCCACGGCCGAGATGACCGCCATCAGAGGCGCTGGCGAAGGCGCGGAATGCTTCGTGCTCGCCGCCAACACGCCCGGCTTCGTGGAGCAGCTGGCCGTGCTCCTCCCGGATTGCGACATCGGGAAGGCCTTCCCGCTCCAGGGCTCCCACTGGAGGCTGGCCACCACCGCCGAGGGCCGATGCGTCTTTCTGGGCGAGAACGGTTGCCGGTTGGAGCGCAGCGTGCGGCCCTTCTATTGTCGTCTTTTTCCCCTGTGGCATTTCGAGGGCCGGCTGACCTGGTTCACGGCCGAAGAGTGCCTGGCCAACAGGGAATGTTCCTCTCTCTCTTCGATGCTCGGCGCCATGGGCACCGACAGCGCCGAAGCCAGGGCCCTGCATCGCGAGATGTGCGCGAAGCTTGGGCTTGAATGCAGTTCAAAGGTGAAATCATGAAAATTCTGAAGATATTTCTGGTTCTGGCAGTCCTGGGCGCCTTGCTGGCGGGCGGAGCTGGCGTGGGCCTGTACTACTGGGCCCAGGAGGATCTGCCCGGGTTCACGAAGCTGAGCGACTATTCCCCGGCGCTGGCTACCACGGTCAGGGCCAGGGACGGGCGGATTCTGGGCTATTTCTATCGCGAGAAGCGTTTTCTCATCCCGCTGTCCATGATGAGCCCCATCACGGTCAAGGCTTTCCTGGCCGCCGAGGACTCGGGGTTTTACCAGCACGAGGGCGTGGATCTGCCGGGCATTTTCCGGGCCGCGGTCAAGAACCTTGTGGCCGGGGGCATCGTCCAGGGCGGCAGCACCATCACCCAGCAGGTCATCAAGTCCATGCTGCTCACGCCGGAACGCAGCTACGAGCGCAAGATCAAGGAGATCATCCTGGCCTACCGCCTGGAGAAATACCTGAGCAAGGACGAGATCCTGACCATCTACCTCAACCAGATCTACCTCGGGGCCAAGGCCTACGGCGTGGAGGCTGCGGCCAGGGAGTACTTCGGCGTGAACGCCTCCCAGCTGACCCTGGCCCAGGCGGCCCTGCTGGCCGGCCTGCCCAAGGCCCCGTCGCGCTACTCGCCCTACGGCAACCCCGAGCGGGCCAGGGAGCGGCAGCTCTATGTCCTCTCCCGCCTGCGGGAACTGGGCTGGGTCGATCAGGCCGCGTACGAGGCCGCCGTCAACGAGCCGCTGGTCTACGGCGCCCAGGAGGACCCGTCCTGGAAGGTCGGACCGTACTACCTGGAGGAAGTCCGCCGCCAGCTCGTCGAGATGTACGGCGAGGACAAGGTCTACGCCGGCGGCTTGCAGGTCCGTACGGCCATGGACATGGACCATCAGGTCGTCGCCGACCAGGCCCTGCGCGAGGGCCTGCGCGAAACCTCCAAGCGCCACGGCTGGCAGGGGCCCGTCACGACCATCGAGCCGGGCGGTTACGAGGAATTTCTGCGCGGCCAGAACATCGGCGACCTCAAGGTCGGGGACCGGACTCAGGTCCTGGTGACCGGCGTGGAAAAGGTCGGAGCCAAGGTGCGCTTCGGCGGTCATACCGGCGTGCTGCCCGTGTCCACCATGTCTTGGGCCAGGCGGCCCAACCCCAAACTCGCCCCCGAGGAGGCGGGCAAGGTGGGCGACGCGGGCAAGGTGGTCAGGCTCGGTGACGTGGTTTGGGCCGTCGTGAACGCAACGGGCAAGGACAAGCCCTGGCAGCTTTCCCTGGACCAGGAGCCCAAGGTCGAGGGCGCCCTGGTGTCCATGGACCCGCGTTCGGGAGAGGTCCTGGCCCTGTGCGGCGGCTACGATTTCTTCCGCAGCCAGTTCAACCGTGCCACCCAGGCCCTGCGCCAGCCCGGCTCGGCTTTCAAGCCCATCGTCTACTCGGCGGCCCTGGACAACGGCTACACCGCGGCCAGCATCGTCCTCGACGCCCCCATCGTCTTCGAGGACGGCAGCGGCGAGACGTGGAAGCCCGAGAATTTCGAAGGCATCTTCTACGGTCCCACGCTGCTGCGCACGGCCCTGGTCAAGTCCCGCAACCTGGTGACCATCCGCGTGGCCCAGGACATCGGCATCGGCAAGATCATCGAGCGCGGCAAGGCCATGGGCCTGACGGGCATCATGGAGCCCAATCTGTCCCTAGCCCTGGGATCCGGCCAGTTCTCTCCCCTCAACATGTGCGAGGCCTACTCGGCCTTCGCCAGAGGCGGCACGTCCATCAAGCCCCGTTTCATCGAGAACGTGGTCTCGCCCTGGGGCGAGCAGCTCTACTCCTCGACGCCGGAGACGAGGGAGGCCATGTCGCCGGAAACCGCCTACGTCGTGACCAACCTGTTGCAGCAGGTCGTCCAGGAGGGCACCGGCGCCCGGGCCAAGTCCTTGGGTCGGCCCGTGGCCGGCAAGACCGGCACCACCAACGATGAACAGGACGCCTGGTTCATGGGCTTCTCCCCATACCTGCTGACCGGCGTCTGGGTCGGCTACGACCAGGTCAGGCCCATGGGCAAGTTCGAGACCGGGGCCCGGGCCGCACTGCCCATCTGGATCGATTACCGCGCCAAGGTCGAGCCGGGATATCCCGTGGAGAACTTCACGGTGCCTCCGGGCATCGTCATGGCCCGTGTGGACGCGCGCACCGGACGGCTGGCCGGGCCGGACGCGGCCGAGGCGTACATGCTGCCCTTCGTCAACGGCACGGAGCCGACCATGACCGCCATGCCGGATGAACTCGACGCGGCGCCGGGCTCCTCCAACGCCGGCGGGGAAAGCCTGCTCAAGCAGATATTCTAGACGGCTGCGGCTTTGGTCCGCTCGGGACCGGGGCCGCAACCGCAATCTCCATTCAGACGGGAAGAGCATGCACCTCCTCGAAGAAGCCAAGGCCGTGCTGCGGCGTTCGGTCAGCATCAGCCTCGAACTCTACAAGATCATGATCCCCATCGTGATCGCGGTCAAAATTCTGCAGGAACTGGGCCTCATCGCCTGGCTGGCGCTGCCGCTGGCGCCCGTCATGCACCTGGTCGGCCTGCCCGGCGAGATGGGGCTGGTCTGGGCCACGGCCATGATCAACAACATCTACAGCGGCATGATCGTCTTCGTCTCCCTGGCCGGGCAGCACGAGCTGAGCGTGGCCCAGGTCACGGTGCTGTGCACCATGATACTGGTGGCCCACTCCATGCCCGTGGAACTGCAGATCGTGCGCAAATCGGGCCCCAGGATCGGCTTCCAGGCGCTGCTGCGCATCGGCGGGGCCCTGGTCCTCGGTTTCATCCTGGCTCGCGTCTATGCGTGGGGCGGATGGCTGCAGGAGCCGAACGTGCTCATGTGGCGGCCCGAGCCCGAGAGCGCCAGCCTCGTGGTCTGGTCCGTGGACCAGGTCCGCAACCTGGCCATGGTCTTCGTCATCATCACGGCCCTCAACGCCTTCATGCGGGTGCTGACGGCCGTGGGCCTGACGGCCCTGTGCGTGCGGCTGCTCTCCCCGGTCCTGCGGCTGCTGGGCATCGGGCCCGAGGCCGGGACCCTGACCATCGTCGGTATGGTCATGGGCCTGTCCTACGGCGGGGGCATGATCATGCACGAGGCCCACTCGGGCAAGGTGCCGCCCAAGGACATCTTCTCCTCCTTGAGCCTGATGAGCCTGTCGCACTCGGTCTTCGAGGACACCTTCCTCATGGCCGTCCTCGGCGGGCACTCGTCGGGCCTGCTGGCGGGGCGTGTCGTCTTCACGCTGATCGTCGTGGCCCTGCTCGTGCGCGTGGTGAATCGGCTGGGGGACGAGTTTTTCTACAGGCGGCTGTTCAAGCCCGTGGAGGTCTACACCCAGCCTGGGCCCTGCTGTCCGGGCGCGCCGACGGCGGACAGGCCGTGACGGCGGCGGATTTTTCCCAAGGAGAGGACATGTCGCAACGCATCGACGCGCTCAAGGAACTCATGCGGCGGCAGGGCGTCGGCGCCCTGCTCGTCATCCACCCGGCCAACCGGTTCTACCTGTCCGGCTTCGAGTTGCACGACGGGCAGTGCAACGAAAGTTCGGGCTGCCTGCTGCTGCGCACGGACGGCCCGGACTGGCTGTTGACAGACGCCCGCTTCACCGTGGAGGCCTGGCGGCACTGGCCCGAGGAGCATGTGCACGTCTACGGCTCTCCGCGGGTGGAGAAGATCGCGGAGTTCGTGAAGAGCCTCGGGGTGCGCGAGCTTTGGGTCGAGACCCACGCCATGTGCGCCGAGACGTATCTGGAGCTGGGGAAATCCCTGGAGCTGCGCACCGCCCCGCGCCTGGTCGAGGAACTGCGCACGGTCAAGGACGAAGGGGAGCTGGCTGCGCTGCGGGCGTCCTGCGCCCTGAACCACCGCGTCTACGAAGCGCTTGAATCGGCTTTGGCGCCCGGCATGACCGAGCGGGACGTGGCCTGGATGCTGGAGCGGCTTTTCCGGGATGGCGGGGCCGAGGCCCTGAGCTTCGCGCCCATCGTCGGTTTCGGCCCCAACGGGGCCCTGCCCCATGCCACGCCGGGCGAGGCCCGTCTGCAGCCCGAGACGCCGGTGCTCATCGACATGGGCGGGCGCCTCGGCGGCTACTGCTCGGACCAGACCCGCACCTGGTGGGTCGGCCAGCGACCCTCGGACGAGTTCCGGCGCACCCTGAACCTGGTCCGCGAGGCCCAGGGCCTGGCCATCGCCAGGGTTGCGCCCGGCGTGTCTACGGACGAGCTGCACGCCACGGCCAGGGAACATTTCGCGCGCCACGGCGTGGCGGACCGTTTCACCCACTCCCTGGGCCACGGCATCGGCCTGGAAACCCACGAGGCCCCCGGCGTCGGTCCCGTCCGGCCGACGATACTGCGGCCCGGCATGGTCATCACCGTCGAGCCCGGGCTCTACTACCCGTCCTGGGGCGGCGTGCGCTGGGAGCACATGGTGGTCGTGACCGAGGACGGCCATGAGGTGCTCTGACACGAGGGGCGGGCGCCGACGAAAGCCGCGCGACCGCGGCCTTCTTCCCCCCTGCACGCAGAGTCGGGTGCTGTACGCCGAGATCCCGCGCCGCCAGATCGCCCTCTACCGCTTCCTGCTCGAAGGCTACGACAACCTGGCCGTCATGAGCGTGGTGGACCGCTACCGCGCGGTCATCAAGCTGCGCTTTACGCCCGACGCGGAGCATTCCCTGCGCGGGATGCTCCTGGCCCAGGGCGCGAAGCTCGTCGAACCGCCGATTCTTTCAGATTAGGCCGAAAAATTCCCGCGCGTTGTCGCCGCAGCGCTGCCACAATTCCCGCACGTCCTCGCCGCGCAGGAGGGCGATCTCCCGGGCCGTGAAGCCGAGCAGGGCTGGTTCGTTGCGCTTGCCGCGCCAGGGTTCGGGGGAGAGGTAGGGGCAGTCGGTCTCAAGGAGCAGGCGGTCGGCGGGGATGGTCTTCACGGCCTCGCGCAGCTCCTGGGATCTGGCGTAGGTCACGGTGCCGGGCACGGAGACGTGCCAGCCCCGTTCAACGATGAGTCTGGCCCAGTCGGGCCCGAGGCCGAAGCAGTGCCACAGCAGCGGGCGTCCGCCGAAGCCCATGGAGTCGAGGGTGGCCAGGCAGTCGTCCTCGGCGTCGCGGCAGTGGATGACCACGCGCTGGTCCAGCTCCCTGGCCAGGGACAGCTGCCGGCGGAACCAGCGCTGCTGGTCCTCACGCGGCGAGAAGTCGTAATAGTAGTCCAGGCCGATCTCACCCACGGCGCGCAGTCTGGTGTCGGCCGTGAAGGCTTCGCGCATCCCGGCCAGGTCATCCTCCGTCATCTTGGCCGCGTCGTGGGGATGCACGCCGAGCAGGAAAAAGACGTCGGGGTGGCCCTCGAAGAGGCCGCGTCCTTCCCGGTAGGCCGCGGGGCCCAGGAAGACGTTGCCCACGGTGCGCACCCCGCAGGCCCTGGCGCGGGCCAGGACTTCGTCCACGTCGTAGTCCCGGCCGTCGAGGTGGGCGTGGCTGTCCGCGCCCACGGGCGGAAGGTTCAGGGTCTCGGGGAGCTCGCGTTCCCGCTTTTTGCTCACGCCTTGTTCTCGCGTACGCCCTGTTCCCATCTGGCCACGGGCACGGCTTCATCGATGAGCATGACCGGGATCTCCTCGCGCACGGGGTAGACGAGGCCGCAGGCGGCGCATTTGAGGCCTTCCTCGCGGTCCAGGAGTTCCAGACCGCCCTTGCATTTGGGGCAGGCCAGGATCTGCAGAAGTTCCTTGTTCAGAGCCATGTTTCCTCCGGTGTGCATGGTGTGATGATGGACACGGCCTTACCCCGATCGATACCGCGTTACAAGCGCGCAAACGCCACCCGGTTCTTGAGTTTTCGAACCAATGGGGTACAAACGCACCCATGATGCACGGCGCAAAGAATCCTTCCGCGGGACCTGTCCTGCTCTTCGACGTGGGCAACACCAACGTGAAGCTCTGCCTGGCCGACGAAAACGGCCTCGGCCGGACCTACTCCCTGCCCTCCACCAACCGCGAGACCGCGGATTCGCTGGGGCTGACCATCGCGGGCATCTGCGCCCGCGAGGGCGTGGCCGAGGGCGCGGTGCGGGCCTGGGTGCTGTCCTCGGTGGTGCCGCCTCTGAACGGCCTGCTCAAGGCGGCTTGCGGCAGCTACTTCACCTGTCCGGCCCTGTTCGTGCCCGGCGACATCGTCCTGCCCCTGGAAAACCGCTACGCCCGGCCGCAGGAGGTGGGCGCCGACCGGCTGCTCGGCGGCTTCGCGGCGCGGAAGCTCTTCGACGACCCGACCCTCATCGTCGTGGATTTCGGCACGGCCACCACCTTCGACTGCGTGCAGGGGAACGCCTACCTGGGCGGCCTCATCTGCCCCGGCGTGCTCAGCTCGGTCACGGCCCTGGGCACCCAGACCGCCAAGCTGCCGCAGATCAGCCTGGAACTGGACTCGGACGACCTGGACATCGGCACCAGCACGCGCCAAAGCCTCAACCACGGCGTGCTCTTCGGCTTCGCCTCCATGCTGGAGGGGCTGACCGCGCGGCTCAAGAAGCGCCTGAACGACCCGCACGCCCGCGTCGTGGCCACGGGGGGCTTCGCCCGCCAGCTGGCCGCCATCACCGACTGCATCGACGACCTGGCCCCGGACCTGCTCATGCAGGGACTGGCGGCCGCATATTTCCAGAAACATTCACCGGATACATCCAGGGAGCAATCATGAGCACCATCACAGGCATTTGGGCCAGGGAAATTCTCGACTCCAGAGGCAACCCCACCGTCGAGGTCGAGGTGACCCTCGAATCCGGGGCCACGGGCCGCGCCGCCGTGCCTTCGGGCGCCTCCACCGGCACCCGCGAGGCCCTCGAGCTGCGCGACGGCGATGCCGACCGCTACCTCGGCAAGGGCGTGGAGCAGGCCGTACGCAACGTCATGGAGGAGATCGCCTCCGAGGTCGTGGGCCTCGAAGCCATCCGCCAGGTGGAAGTGGACCAGGCCCTCATCGACCTGGACGGCACCGAGAACAAGTCCCGCCTGGGCGCCAACGCCATGCTCGGCGTGTCCATGGCCACGGCCAAGGCCGCGGCCGAGTTCCTGGGCCTGCCGCTCTACAAGTACATCGGCGGCATCAACGCCAAGGTCCTGCCCGCGCCCATGATGAACATCATCAACGGCGGGGCGCACGCGGCCAACAACCTGGATATCCAGGAGTTCATGATCATGCCCCTGGGCGCGGCCAGCTTCCGCGAGGCCCTGCGTATGGGCGCCGAGACCTTCCACTCCCTGAAGAAGATCCTGCACAAGGACGGCCTGGCCACCTCCGTGGGCGACGAGGGCGGCTTCGCGCCCAACTTCGCCAGCCACGAGCAGGCCTTCAAGTACATCATGAAGGCCATCGAGGAGGCCGGCTACGAGCCAGGCAGCCAGATCGCCCTGGCCATCGACGCGGCGGCCTCTGAGTTCTACAAGGACGGCAAGTACCACTTCGCCGGCGAGAACAAAATCCTGACCGCTCGCGAGCTGACCGACTACTACGCCGACCTGGCCGGCAAGTTCCCCATCGTGTCCATCGAGGACGGCCTGGCCGAGGCCGATTGGGACGGCTGGGAAGTGCTGTCCGACGTGCTGGGCGACCGGCTGCAGCTGGTCGGCGACGACATCTTCGTCACCAACCCCGCGCTTTTGGCTGACGGCATCATGCGCGGCGTGGGCAACTCCATCCTCATCAAGCTGAACCAGATCGGCACCCTGACCGAGACCATGGATTGCATCGAGATGGCCAAGGAGGCCTCCTACGCCACGGTCATCTCCCACCGTTCCGGCGAGACCGAGGACAGTTTCATCGCCGATCTGGCCGTGGCCGTGAACGCCGGGCAGATCAAGACCGGCTCCCTGTGCCGCTCGGACCGCATGGCCAAGTACAACCAGCTCCTGCGCATCGAGGAGGACCTCGACTCCCAGGGAGTGTACTTCGGACCGGCCATGGCCGCCAACTGGTTCGACGAGGAAGAGTAACCGAAAGGGCGCACCGAGGTGCGCCTTTTTTCATCAGCAGAGGACACCATGCGCATCATCGACGGAAAAAAGACGGCCGCCATCATCCGTCAGGAACTGAAAGACCAGGTCGGGGTCCTGGCCGCCCGGCACGGCAGGGCCCCTGGGCTGGCTGTGATCCTGGTGGGCGACAATCCGGCCTCGCAGGTCTATGTCCGCAACAAGGAGCGCGCCTGCGCCGACGTCGGCATCATCTCCAAGGGCTTCCGCCTGCCGGCGGACATCCCCCAGGAGCAGCTCGAAGACACCATCACCTTCCTGAACTCCGACCCGGCCATCGACGGCATCCTGCTGCAGCTGCCGCTGCCCAAGGGGCTGGACAGCCAGCGCTGCCTGGACCTCATCGACCCGTCCAAGGACGTCGACGGCTTCCACCCGGTGAACATGGGCCGCCTGGCCCTTGGGCTGCCGTGCCTGCGCTCCTGCACCCCGGCCGGCATCATGACCCTGCTTGACCGCCACGGCATCGACGTGGCCGGCAAGAAAGCCGTGGTCATCGGCCGCAGCAACATCGTCGGCAAGCCCCTGGCGCTCATGCTCCTGCAGAAGAACGCCACGGTCACGGTCTGCCATTCCCGGACCAGGGACATCGCCGAGGAGGTCCGCACCGCCGACATCGTGCTGGCCGCCGTGGGCATCCCCAAGTTCGTGACCGCGGACATGGTCAAGCCGGGGGCCGTGGTCATCGACGTGGGCATCAACCGCACGGAGCTCGGCCTGGTCGGCGACTGCGACTTCGCGGGTCTGCAGGACACGGCCTCGGCCATGACCCCGGTGCCGGGCGGCGTCGGCCCCATGACCATCGCCCAGCTGCTGGTCAACACCCTCGAAGCCTACGTCGAACACGTGGGCTGACGGCAACAAAAAAGGGGGCTTTGGCCCCCTCTTCATGACCGCTTTCGGCGCGGCACCTATTCGATGATGACCCCGGCATAGCCCACCACCCTCGACATGTCCCCGTTGACGTCGCCCGACGTGGCGTAGGCCACGAGCTCGGCCTTCTTGGCGCCAAGGATGTTGGCCAGGTGCATGCCCATGGTCATGGGCAGCACGCCGCACATGGAGATGTTGTCCTCGCGCACCGTGCCGTAGAAGCCCATGGGGTCCAGGGCCAGGATGCGGTCCAGGGCCTTCTGGTCCACGATGCGGGTCACGGCGTCCGAGGCGAAGTGGTTCATGTCCGAGCTGACGACCACGGACACGTCGCGGCCCTGGGCGTTCAGGACCTCCGCGATCTTGGAGGCCGCCCCGGCGAGCTTGTGGGGACGCGGGTCGCCCACGGCGATGGGCACGATGCGCATGTCGGGGTTCTTGGCCCACAGGAAGGGCAGGACTACTTCCAGGGAATGCTCCTGCAGATGGGCGACGCGGTCGGCAGTCAGGGCCGGCTCCGCAGCCAGGATGGCCGCAACCAGCTCGGCGTCGACCTCCAGGCTCGCTCCGGGCAGATGCCACTTCCCGTCGGGCCACACGGCCAGGGGCGCGCCCATGCCGGTGTGGTTGGGCCCCAGCAGCAGCACCGTGTCCGTCAGCCGGGCCCGGGCCAGGGTCTGGCCCGCCACGCCGCCGGAAAACACGTGGCCGGCGTGGGGCACCATGGCCAGCCTGGTCACCGCCTCGCGCTCCGTTTCCCCGCGCATGCAGGACCTGACCGAGGCCAGCCACTGGTCGTGGCGTCCGGCGTAAAACTGTCCCGCGACAACGGGCTCGCGATCAATGCTCATCTCTCCCTCCTAGCGAAATTTCTCGACTTCCCGCTCGATGCGCACGCCTTCGAGCTCTGCGGCAGCCATACGGCCATATAGCGTGTTTGGGAAGCGCTCTTTGAGGCCCAGAAGCGTTTCCCGCCACCTCTTCATGTCGTCATTCCTGCGGAAAAGGACGGCCTTGCGGTAGGTGTGCGCGGGCCAGTCCCGGTCCTCGGGCGTGACGTAGCCGTCGTATTCGAGGCTCCAGGCCAGGGCTTCCTGGTTCCGTCCGCGCCGCTCGGCGGCCTGAACGAGCAGTTCCAGCGTCTCCTTGAGCTTGGGGATGTCGTCCTTTTCCTTTTTCAGCAGTTCCAGGGCCTCCTGGCCCAGGATGGTGGCGCGTTCGAACTCACCCGCGGCCAACGCGGCCCGGCCGAGAAAATAGTGGGCGTAGCCGCGTTGCGTGTCCGTCAGGCCCAGGTCCGTGGCCAGCCGGTCCCACAGGGGCTTGGCCATTCCTGCCTGGTTCAGCTTCTCGTTGGCCAGGGCCGCGGCATAGTCGACCTGGCGCCGACGCTCGGCGTTCAGGTTCCAGGGCGCAACCCTGCGGGCCAGTTCGAGAATGTCCTTCCACTCCTGCAGCTCAACGAGCATGGCCAGGGTCAGGTCCATGCCCGGCTCGGAATGCTCCCCTCTGGGGATGGAGCCAAAGACGAAGGGTTTGGCCATCTCCAGGGCCTCCCTGGAGCGGCCCGTACGCATCATGGCCGTGGCCACGACCAGCCTGGTCTGCGGGTCCGGCTCCCTGTCCGTGTAGAGGTCCTGGTGGTCCGACCAGTTCTGGACGATGCCCTCGAAATTCCCCTGCTCCAGGTCGCGCATGATCCAGTCCCGCAGGGCCTTGTCGGCGACTTCCCGCGCCTTGGGCAGCAGCTCGTGCTCGGGGTAGTCCTGTTCGAAGCGGCGCACGTCCTCCAGGCTTTCCGGGAATTTCCCTTTCCACAGCCGCCACATGGCCAGCTTCAGTCTGGCAATCGGGGCCAGGGGGCTGTCCGCATGTTCGAGGATGCGGGTGTAAATCTCTTCGGGGTTGGCGTTCGGGCGGTCGAAGACCGGGGCCATGTCGCCGATGGAGGGCTTGTCGAGCACGCCTTCCTCGGCCAGGCGCATCTGGGCGATGAGGCCGCCTTCCCTGTCCGGAAAAGCCTCGGCCGTGCGGTGGTAGAGTTCGCGTGCGGCATTGGGCTTGTTCTGCTTGAGGTGGATGTCGCCGATGCGGGCCATGGCCACATCGGCGTCGGGCGCATCCGGCACGATGTTGACGTACGTCCAGAAAAAATCCCGCGCCCGGTCGTCGTTGCCGCTGAGCATGGCCGCATACCCCGCGGCCATGAGGAACGACGGGTCTTCAAGGTAGTAGCGGGGCCAGCGTTTTTCGATGGTGTTCACGATGTCCATGGCCTTGTCGAAAAAACCCAGCTCCGTGTAGGCCTTGAGAAGGCCGACGTTGGCCGGCTTGACGGCAGGGCTCATGGGGAAATTCTCGATGACGTAGCGGTAGTGCTCGGCGGCCTTGGCGAATTTTTTCTCGCGCAGGAAGTGGTCGCCCCAGAACGTGTCGATCATGGCCACGCGCGGGTTGTCCGGGTACTTGCGGCGCAGCAGGTCGAAATTGCCCTTGGCTTCGGGCAGGTTGCCCACCGCGAGCTGCAGGAAGCCGATGCGGTACAGGGCCTCGGGCATGTTGGGAGATGCGGGGTTGGCGTACATGGCCGTTTGGTAGGCGTCGAGGATGGCCGTGTAGTTCCCCGCGAAGTCACCCTTGCCCTGCTGCATGGTGATGTCGGCCAGATTGTAGAGCAGCTCCTCGCGCAGGGCTTCGGGCACCTTCGGGTGCTCGATCATGGCGGTTATGGCCTGCCGGCTGGCCGGCAGATCGCCCGCGGCCACCGCAACCTGCGCCAGTCTGTACAGCGCCTCCAGCTCGGCCGTGCTGTTGTCCTCGGTCATGTTGCCGGTGACAGCTGTGGGAGTTTCGGAGGAGGCGTTGACCGTCATGGCCGCCTCCTGCGCAGGGGCGTCGGCGTCGGTGGCGTTGCCGGGTTCGTCGTGCGATGCGCTCGCGTTCGTCGCTTCGGCGTCGTGTGCAGAGTCGGGTGCCGGCTTGTGGCGTGTCTCCTGCGCCGAGGAGGTCGCGTTTCCGTCGGGCGCGCCGGCCTCCTGGGTCTCGTGGTCCGGTCGGGCGGTGATGGCGTGGGGCGCGTCAGCCGGCAGAGCCTGCGCACTGGTCGCGTTGTCCGCCGCATGTCCTTCAGCTGCGTCCGGTCCTGGCCCCGTGGCGTGTTCCGTGGGAGTCTCCTCGGCCGCCGCTTCAGGTTCGGTCTGCGGCAAGGGCGCTGTCGCGTTGCGTTCGACGGGCATGCGCAGCCGGAACGTGTCGCGCGACTTCGGTTCCGCTGCGGCGTCGAGACCGGCCTCCCGTTGTCCGGGGGCCGCCGTTTCTGCCTGGTCGGGTGGAGTTGCGGGACGACTGATCCGTCCGCGCAGGGAAGCCGTGCCCGAGAGCGAATCCTGCGGCGACCCGCCCGTGGCATTGCCGTCCATCGCGATATCGTCTCCAGGCTTCGTCGCATTGACGTCCGCCGTCGGGGCCGCGTCCCGCCCTTCCTCCTGCACGGCCGGGAAGGGGGCCGTTTCGTTGCCGGGCGTCGACGCATTGGCGGGCGTTTCCGCGGAGGAGTTCGTTCCATCCAGCGCCGCGGGCTCCGTAGCCGGGGTCGCATTTTGCGGCGGCGGGGGGGCCTGTGTCGGCGGCGGGTAGAGGATGACGTTCAGTTCCTGCAGGGCGGGGTGTGCGGCCGAGGAAAAGATGAAATCCCCGTTGCGGGTATCGATCAGAATGCCGTCGTCTGTGACCGAGACGCCCTTGATGAGCGCCGAGGCGGTAAAATTTGGGATTTTGGGTTTGGCCTCGTTCGCCCAGAAGTCCGCGGAGATGGGGATGATGATCCGCGTCAGCCCGCGTTGTCTGGGCTCGGCGACGGGCAGGGAGGAGGAGAACGAGAACAGGAGCCGTTCGTGGTCGGCCGCCCGAGTCCACGTCAAGACCGCCCCAGAGGCGCTCTGGTGGGGGAGGGCGCCCAGAAGGGCGGCAAGGAGGAACCAGATCAGTCTGGCAGGTGTGTGTGCGCGCACGGTCTGCTGTTAGCAAGAATCGGGCAGAACATCACAACATATTCTTCTTTTTCAGTTTTTCAATCAGGGTGGTGCGCTTGATGCCCAAAACTTCGGCGGCCTTGTTCTTGACCCCGTCGACCTCTCCCAGGGCCTCGTTCAACAGCCGCTCCTCGACCTGATCGAGAAACTCCTTGAGGCCCATGCACTGTTCGCGAAGGTCCTTGAGTTCCGGCCAACGGAACAAAGCGTCCGCCAGGACCGGGGCGCGCTTAGGCACCTCCACTCCGGTCTCCCGCAGGATCTTGTCCGGCAGGTCCACCAGGCCGATGCTCTCGCCGTCGCACAGGATCGACATGCGCTCCATGAAGTTCTCGAGCTCGCGCACGTTGCCCGGCCAGGAGTAGCGGGCCAGGATGTCGGCCACCTCTTCGGCCATGCCCAGGGTCGTAGAGCGGTTGTTGGCGCAGAAATTCCGCAGGAAGTACCGGGCCAGGACGAGCACGTCCTCGCCGCGTTCGCGCAGGGGGGGCAGGGTGATGGGGATGACGTTCAGGCGGTAGAAGAGGTCCTCGCGAAAGGTGCCCTTGCGCACTTCCTCCTCCAGATCGCGGTTGGTGGCCGCCACCACGCGCACGTCGGCCTTGATGGTCTTGCCCCCGCCGACGCGTTCGAACTCGCGCTCCTGCAGCACGCGCAGGATCTTGACCTGCAGGGAAAGTTCCATTTCCCCGATTTCGTCCAGGAAGACGGTTCCGCCCTGGGCCATCTCGAAGCGGCCGATCTTGGTGCGGATGGCGTGGGTGAAGGCGCCCTTTTCGTGTCCGAAAAGTTCGGATTCGAGCAGTTCTCGGGGTATGGCCCCGCAGTTGATGGGCACGAACGGCTTGTCCGCCCGCCTGCTGTTGCGGTGCAGGGCCCGGACCAGCAGTTCCTTGCCCGTACCGGACTCGCCCGTGACCAGGATGGTGCTGTCCGAGGGGGCCACTTTGGCCAGAACCCGAAATACCTCTTGCAGGGCGGAACTCTTTCCAATTATTCCACAGGTATCAAACGACATAGCCTCTCCTGGAACGGGGATGGTCTCGATGCTGTTCCGATTCTGCCTAACTGTCAAGAATATGACAGAAACGCAACCCGAAATATGCCGTATCTCCTGAAATTTCCGCAGGGAAGCCGTCCGGCCCTTTTTGTCGCCCGCGAGAAGCGCTTCCTGATCCACGTCCTGCTGGACGGTCGACCCGTGACCGCGCACACCAACAACTCCGGGTCCATGCTCGGCCTCCTGCGGCCCGGCATGGAGGTCTTTCTCTCCCCGGCCGCCTCGCCGGGACGGAGGTTGCCGTACACCCTGGAGTTGGTGCGCCCGTGCGGGGATTGGGTCGGCGTCAACACCCTCGCGCCCAACCGGCTCCTCAAAAGGGCCTGGGAAACCCGCGCCCTGCCGGAACTGGGTGCGTACACGGATTTCACCGCCGAGGCCAAATGGGGGGATTCTCGCCTGGACGCGAAGCTCACCGGCCCCGACGGGGAGTTCTGGATCGAGGCCAAGAACGTGACCATGGTCGAGGACGGCGTGGCCTGCTTCCCCGACGCAGTGACCGAGCGCGGCCAGAAGCACCTGCTCGAACTCATGGAACTGGCGAAGCGGGGCGTGCGCGTGGGCGTCTTCCTGGCCGTCCAGCGTCCCGACGGACAGTGCTTCGGCCCCGCCGACTTCATCGATCCGCGTTTCGCCGAACTTTTCTGGCAGGCCCTGGACAGGGGAGTGGAGTTTTTTCCCCATGTGGTGCACGCAACCCCAGATGGCATCGCCCTGGGCCGCCGCCTCCCCATTGTTCCGCAGCCCTGATCATCAACTCAGTAATTTTGGACACGACACCATGAAAGACAACCTTATCCGCGTCATCTCCGACGAAGCCAACGTCCGCGCCATGGCCTGCCTGACCACCGCCACGGTCGGCGAGGCCTGCGTCAGGCACCGTACCAGCCCCACCGCCTCCGTGGCCCTGGGTCGAGCCCTGACCGGCGGGGTGCTCCTGGGGGCGCTCCTTAAGGGCCGCCAGCGCGTGGCTCTCAAGTTCGAGGGCAATGGGCCCCTGGGTAAGATCGTCGTCGAGGCCGACCCCATGTGTCTGGTCCACGGCTACGTGGGCAACCCCGGCGCCGACCTGCCCCTGCGGGACGGCCGCTTCGACATCCCCGGCGCCCTGGGGCGCGCCGGCCTGCTGACCGTGACCAAGGACCTGCAGCTCAAAAGCCCCTACCAGGGCGTGGTCAACCTCGTGTCCAGCGAGATCGCCGAGGACATCGCCTACTACCTGACCGAGTCTGAGCAGACCCCCTCGGCCATGGGCCTGACCACCATCCCCGACGACCAGGGCGGCATCGCCGTGGCCGGCGGTTTCCTCCTCCAGTCCCTCCCGCCGGCCAACGACGCGGCCCTGGAAACCCTCACGGCCCGCATCGCGGCCATGCCGCCCCTGGCCAGGCTCCTCTTCGACGGGGCCGGCCCCAAGGACATCCTTGACCACATCTTCGGCGACATCCCCTACGAAATCCTCGGACACCAGGACGTGGCCTTCCACTGCGGCTGCTCCCGCGACCGCATCGAACAGGCCCTCATCACGCTCGGCGTGGACGAAATCAAAAGTCTGGCCGAGCGCGGCGAAGACACTGTCATCACCTGCGAATTCTGCCGCGAGCCGTACGCCTTCACTCCGGCGGATTTGCGGCGGCTGGCCGACGAGAGGCATTAGCGGGGACGGGATGGTGAAGATGCCTCCGGCGGGCAGGGGTGCAGGCCTGCCGAAGGAGATTGTACGGCAAGAACAAACTTGAATCTCCCCCTGCCAAGGGGGAGTACCCGAAGGGGGAGGGGGTATTCTTCCTTCCTTCGGGTGAACTGT